>JAFTQT010000053.1 GCA_017462615.1 Clostridia bacterium
CGTCAACTACTTCATCAACCGTATATTCCTTTACGACGATAGGATTGTTATTATATATAACCACGACGGTGACAACCGTACCGACCTATCAAACGAGGAGATTGAAGAGGCTTTGAGTTCGGATTTGACACACGACAGACCGCCATAAGCCCCATTTGCGGGGCTTTTTTAGGCAAAAACATCAGTCACAAAGGAGGTAGTCACATGGCATACTTATTTCCTTTTGGTCAGGAATTACACCCATTAGTCCAAGAAGATAAGTCGTCCAAAAAAGTTTTCGTTCTTGGCGTATACGCCAGCGCAGTTCATGCACGTTGGAAACTGGACGGACAAATTATTTGTCAGGCTTTAGCGGTTGCCTCCGAGCCAAGAATCTTTTGGGACGGCAATATCGAAGAGGCAAAAGAAATCATAAGTAAAATTGCCATTCCGGCCGATCTTGGATATCTTGAGCCTGCCGGGAAGCAGTTAAATGGACCGTCTGCAAAGGTGCTTGACGAGAACATTCTTGCCCCTCTTGGATTTACAAGAAATGACGCATGGCTTTGCGATTGCCTTCCCGAAACACGACTCAATCCAAGTCAGGTCAAGGCGTTAAAGGAAAAATATATCCCCTTAATCGAGGAATATTCTCTGAATCCCGTTACCATTCCCACGCGCCCGTCTACCTTCTGCGACAAAAAAAGAAGTGCAGAGATTACGGACGAGCTGATGCGTTCTGAAGCGAATTTGCTTGTTTTGCTCGGAGATATTCCGATAGCACAGTATCTGAAAAAAGTAGCAGACGTTCCTTTTGCCACGCTTGGAGAATATGTGGAGCTCTATGAGTACGGCAATCCGGCAGATATCGTGATAGAAGGCAAAACTATTAAAGTCTTGCCACTTGCACACCCGCGGCAGATTGGTGCGCTCGGCGCACATAGCGAAAAGTGGTTCAATATGCATAGAGAATGGGAAAAAGCCCTGAAAAACTGAATTGATAAAGACACAGCCCCGCCGTTGCGATCAATGCCATTGAGTTAAGGAATTGCGATCCCCGCCCTGTCGTCCTCAAGCAAGCATGCCCATTTTGCGATTCTTCGTTTCGTTCAAGAATGACAAAAATGGGAATATGCCGCGAAGGATCCGGGGCGGGGCGCATCGTATTTTCTTAACTTCATGACATGAGCGCTATGGCGGGGCTGCTTTATGCTTGGCTGATTTTGGGCGTGCTGCAGGCAATCAACGCTGCGAGAGGGGGCCCAGGTGCCTGGATAAGAGGTCTGTGAGCGAGGGCTCCTGGATATGCTGGCGAAGCTTGTTCATCCGGTCATCGAGATTGGCGCTGATCTCGGCACAGCGCTTCAGCTCCGCAATGGTTTCGTCGTCGAAATGCCCTTCCTTTTTGTAATGTAGCTGGTGCTCCAGGCTGGCCCAGAAATCCATGGCGATGGTGCGCAGCTGGATCTCGGCTTGCATCAAGCGCTTTTCGTGGGCCAGAAAGATCGGTACGCTGACGATGAGGTGCAGGCTGCGGTAGCCGTTGGGCTTGGGGTGCTCGATGTAGTCCTTTTTCTCGATCAGCGTCACGTCGTCCTGCTTCAAGAGCGCGTCGGCCAGCATATAAACGTCATCCTTGAAGGAGCAGACGATCCGGATACCGGCAATGTCGTGAATGTTTTCCTCCATGGATTCCAGCGTAACGGGTAGTCCCTTTCGCTGCAGCTTGCCGAAGATGCTTGCGGGCTTTTTCAAGCGGGACTTAATGCTGCTGATGGGATTGCGGTCGAATTGCAGGGAAAATTCCTCGCTGAGGACGTTGCATTTGGTTTCGATCTCCATCATGGCACATTTATAATAAGACATCAGCTTGGCGTAGCCCATCAGCTTTTCCAGCTGCTCGGGGGAGGGAATGGTGGAGGGAAGAAATTCATTTGCCATCTGTCGTCACCTCTCTTGCTTTTTATCCATATGCTACCAAAGCATCATGCGCGTGGCGTGATGCCTGGGGGAAGGCTTTGTGAAATCTCCCTTTACATTATACACCGCTTTTTCAAAAAAGTCAACGGCGAACACCCTAAAGCCCGCAAACGGTATCGGTTTTCAGATTTTTGACAGGAAGGCTTGCCCGAATTTTGCGGCAACGAGGAAGTTTTCAAATGTCTAAAATCTAAGCCCATATGTCTAAAAATACCTTTACTTTGAATTTTGATATTGCTATAATATGTTTAGGTATAATTTGATTCGCAAGATTGTGTTAAAAGAAAGCAAAATGCGGTTTTGACTTACTTTAGGATCTGTTATAAAACAATAAAGGCAAATCATGATAAAGCTGATTAGAAAAGGAGAAAACAGTTATGGCACTGACGTATATCATCAACGGCAAGATCGTGTTACCCGACGGCGTTGTGACAGGCAAAGCCCTGGCGTTTGACGAGGTGACCGGCAAAATTGAGGGTGTGGCAGACACGGTTCCTGCAGGCGCCGCTTGCATTGACGCGGCAGGGAAATACGTGGCCCCCGGCCTCGTGGATCTGCACATTCACGGCTACCTCGGCGAGGATGTTTCCGATGGCAACGCCGAGGGCCTCAAAAAGATCGCCTACGGCATTGCCAAGAACGGCGTGACCGCTTTCCTTCCCACCACCATGACGGTTTCCAAGCCTGAGATCGTGGCCGCTCTTGACACGGCCCGTGCATTGAAGGCGGAAAGCCGCACCTGGGACGGCGCGGAGATTCTCGGTGTGCATGCCGAGGGTCCCTTCATCAACCCCGGCAAGAAGGGTGCGCAGGCCGAGGAGAACATCCTCCCGCCCGATGCCGATTTCGTGCTGGAGAACGCCGATATCATTTCCTCCATTACCATCGCCCCCGAAATGGACAAGGATCACGCCTGCATCAAGCGTCTGGCTAAGGAATCCAACATTCTGATCTCCATGGGACATACCAACGCGGATTTTGACGAGGCCATGTCCGCCGCTCGTGACGGTGCCGGCCACGCCACCCATCTTTTCAACGCCATGTCGGCTCTCGCCCACCGCAACCCCGGTGTGGCAGGCGCGGCGCTTGCCTCAGACAACGTGTCGGTTGAGGTGATTGCAGATACCTTCCACATCAATCCCGGTCTTTACGGCATCATTGCCAAGGTGAAGGGCGATAAAATGGTGCTGATCACCGACTGTGTGCGTGCAGGCGGCATGCCCGACGGCAAGTACGAGCTGGGCGGCCAGCCCATCTTCCTCAAGGGCATTGAGTGCCGTCTTGCCGACGGTACCATCGCAGGCAGCGTGCTGCGTCTCAATTGCGCCGTTAAGAACGTGCTGGATCACACCGCTTTGCCCGTGCACGAGGTCTTTAACATGGCCTCCTTGAACCCCGCCGCCGCCATCCATATGGAAAAGCGCATCGGGTCTCTTGAGGCCGGCAAGGATGCGGACATTATCATCGCTGATGAAAATATCAATATTGTCAGAACCATCAAGAAAGGAAGAACGATTTATGTTGCTTAAGGTAAAAGCTCCCCTGGATCCCGGCTTTATGCCGATGGCGGTGGTATACCGCGAATTTGAGGCTGCCGTGAAGGCAGAGGGGGGCCAGCCCCTCACCATTGGCCTTGAGAGAAATGGCGGTCTTGTTTCCGTCTATACCATTGAGGTCTTCAAGGACGGCACCGGTCACGACGAGGAGAACCACGAGTTTGTGGAAAGAATCGTGAAGACCCTGCTTTGGGCACGCGGTGGCTATAAGGTCATCATCGCAGGCTCCAAGGTGATCGCTGATAAGATCAAGGCCGACTACGCCGTGGGCGGCTACCGCGACTTCGACCGTGACTTTATGTCCGGCGTGTACGAGACCCCCTTCGAGGTGGTGCACGTGCCCTTTGCAGAGGCACCCGTCACCAAGGAATCCGCCACCCCCGTGGGCCGTCATCTGGACGGCTGCCGCATTGGCTTTGACGCCGGCGGAAGCGACCGTAAGGTCAGCGCCGTGGTAGAGGGCGAGGCTACTTATTCCGAGGAGGTCGTTTGGTTCCCCAAGCTGCAGAACGATCCCCAGTATCACTATGAGGGCATCATGGATGCCATGAAGACCGCCGCCTCCAAGATGCCCCGCGTGGATGCCATCGGCGTTTCCACCGCAGGCGTGGTCATCGGCAACCGCATCATGACCTCCTCTCTCTTCCTCAAGGTGAAGAACGAGAATCCCGAGGCCTTTGAAAAGGTAGTCAAGAACATCTACACCGATATTGCCAAGGAGCTGGGCAACGTGCCGATCGAGGTAGCAAACGACGGCGACGTCACCGCATTGGCAGGCGCCATGGATCTCGGTGACACCAACGTGCTGGGCATTGCCATGGGTACCTCCGAGGCAGGCGGCTACGTGGATGGCAACGGCAACATCACCGGCTGGCTCAACGAGCTTGCCTTCGTGCCCGCTGACTACAACAAGGACGCTATGGTGGACGAGTGGTCCGGCGACTACGGCTGTGGCGTAAAGTATTTCTCTCAGGATGCTGTCATTAAGCTGGCTCCCGCCGCAGGCATCGCGCTGGATGAGAACGCCTCTCCCGCCGAGAAGCTGAAGGCCGTGCAGAAGCTGATGGCCGAGGGCGACGAGCGCGCCGCCAAGATCTACGAGACCATTGGCTCTTATTTCGGCTATGCCGTTGCTTACTACGCGCTCTTCTACGATATCAAGCACGTTCTTCTGATGGGTCGTGTATCCTCCGGTGAGGGCGGCTCCATCCTGCACAAGACCGCACAGCGCGTGCTCCGCGAGGAGTTCCCGGAGCTTGCCGAGAAGATCACCATTCACCTGCCCGACGAGAGCAGCCGTCGCGTTGGCCAGTCCATCGCTGCCGCAAGCCTGCCTGTTATCGGCTAACAACAAATTACGGTGCGCCCCTCGGGGCGCACCGATTTCAAAAAAGGAACGATATTTATGAACAGAGATAACATTGACACCAGAGAGGCGCTTGCTGCGTATTTCACCGAAGCGCCCTCCTACTGCGCCCCCTACGGCAACGGCCACATCAACGATACCTTCCTTGTAGTTGTGGGCAAGCGCTATATCATGCAGCGCATGAACACCTCCATCTTCAAAAAGCCCGTGGAGCTGATGGCCAATATCGTGGGCGTGACCGAGCACATCCGTAGCAAGGCCCGCGCCGCCGGCGGCGACGTGGAGCGCGCCAGCCTTGTGGTGGTACAGACGCTGGACGGCAAGGACTTCTTCTGTGACAGCAACGGCTGCTACTGGCGCGTGTACGATTTCTGCGAGCGTACCATCACCCGTGAGCGCGTGGAAAACGCCAACGATTTTTATACCTGTGGCAGAGCCTTCGGTAATTTCCAGCAGCTGCTGGCCGATTACCCCGCCGCGCAGCTGACGGAGTCCATTGAGAATTTCCACAACACCCCCTGGCGCTACGACAATCTGATGAAGGCCGTGGAGGCCGATGCCGTGGGCCGTCTCAAGGACGTGCTGCCCGAGGTGGAATTTGCCCGGGCACGGTGTGAGTTCTGCAAGACGCTGGAGAACGCAAGAGAGGCAGGCACGCTGCCCCTGCGTGTGACCCACAACGATACCAAGCTCAACAATATTCTGTTTGACGAGAAGACCGGCGACCCCGTCTGCGTCATTGACCTTGATACCATCATGCCCGGCTACTCGGTCAACGATTTCGGTGATTCCATCCGCTTCGGCGCCAACACCGCCGCCGAGGACGAGACCGATCTCTCCAAGGTAACGCTGGATCTTGACCTCTTCCGTCTGTACGCCAAGGGCTTCCTGGAGGGCTGTAACGGCAGCCTCACCGAAAAGGAGCTGGAGCTGCTGCCCGCCGGTGCCATGATGATGACGCTGGAGTGCGGCATGCGGTTCCTCACCGACCATCTGGAGGGTGACGTGTACTTCCGCATCCATCGCGAGAACCACAACCTCGACCGCGCGAGAAACCAGTTCGCGCTGGTGGCGGATATGGAAAAGAAGCTCGGTGAGATGCACAGGATCATCAAGGAGCTGGCGTAAGGCCAACGAAAAACGACCACCCGAGGGTGGTCGTTTTTCGTTGGGGAATTGTTGTCACACAAAATCGTCGCTTGGCAAAAACACTATTCAATTTTGTTTTGTGGATATGTCGAGCCGAATGATGGTATTCGTCAAGGATCAGACGTTTACGAATTTTTTCATGCAGGCGATGATCTCCTGCGCGCCGGCCACGGTGGTATCCTCGGCAAAGATGCGCAGCAGGGGCTCCGTGCCGGAGAAGCGACAAATGACGAAGCCGCCATCCTCAAAATAGACCTTGAAGCCGTCCTCGTAGCCCACCTTGGCAATAGGCTTGCCGAAATCGGGCACCTTCTTTTCCACCATCAGCAGATTGTTGATGCGGGCCTTGTCCTCGGGGCGGAAGCGGAGGTTATCCTCTGCCATTTCGTGCCGGCCGTATTTTTCGGTCAGCTCCTGCCAGAATTCAGAGGGCGTTTTGCCGGTGGCGGAGATCATTTCCACAAAGAGGGCTGCGGCATAGATGGAATCCTTGCCGTAGATGTGGCCGCGCACCGTCAGACCACCGGAGGACTCACCACCCAGCACCGCGTCGGTCTCGTCCAGCTTGGAGGAGACCCACTTGAAGCCGACGGGCACCTCGTAGCATTGCTCACCGAAGGATGCCGCCACCAGATCCAGCATATGCGTGGTGGCCAGGTTGCGTACCACGGGGCCCTTCCAGCCACGGTATTCGTGGAGGTAGTAATAGAGCATTACAAGGATCTGATTGGCGTCGATGTAGGCGCCGTTGCTATCGATGATGCCGAGACGGTCACCGTCGCCATCCACTGCGATGCCCAGATCGTAATGGTCGCTGACCACCTGATCGGCTACACTCTTCAGGTTGCTGCGGGCAGGGGCGGGCATGCTGCCGCCAAAGTAGGCGTCCTTATTACCGTTGATGATATCCACGGTGCAGCGTGCGGTGTTCAGCAGCACCACCAGGGGATAGCTGCCGGAGCCGTGCATGGGGTTGAAGAGGATACGCATGCCGCGCCGACGGATGGCGTCCATATCCATATTGGAGAGGATGGAATCGATGAAATCGTTGAAGAGATCCTTCGGATACGCTACCATGCCGGCGGCCACGGCCTCCTCAAAGGGCATGGTCTTGTAATCGGTGACCGTAGCGATCAGCTCCTCCAGACGTGAGGTGACCTCAACGGGCGCGTCGCGTCCCTCGTGCACGAACAGCTTGATGCCGTTGTAGGCGGAGGGGTTGTGGCTGGCGGTGACCTCCAGGCTGTAGTGGAGGTCGTGCTTTTTGGCGTTGAACATGACAAGGGGCGTGGGCGCGGAGCGCTTCATAAACCACACCTTCACGCCGTAGGCACAAAGCACCTCTGCGATCCAGCGCGCAGCCTCGGGAGAGAGGAAGCGGCGGTCGTGACCGATGATCACGGGCTTATCGGTCTTATTCGTTTCCTTCATCAGAAGATAGACACCGGTGGCCACCTTCTGGATATTCTCGCGGATGAAATCGTCGCCGATAATGGCGCGCCATCCGCCGGTACCAAATTGAATCATTTTAACATCCTTTCTGACCTTTAGTCCAGTACGTCAGCGGTGCAGACCAGCGTCACGTCGGGGTGCAGGTTCAGCATCGTGGCAGGGAAATTCGTATCTACAGTGCGCTCCAGCAGCGCGGAAACGGCGGCCTTTTTTTCAACGCCGGAGATCATCAGCAGGATCTTTTTGGCCTTGAAGATGGAGCCGATGCCCATGGTGAGCGCGCGACGCGGCACGTCGCTGGGGGAGGCAAAAAAGCGGGAGTTGGCCTCAATGGTGCTTTCGGTGAGATCCGTGACGTGCGTGTCAAGGATCAGCTTGCTGTCAGGCTCGTTGAAGCCGATGTGGCCGTTGCGGCCAATGCCCAGCACCTGCAGATCGATGCCCCCCAGGTCGGAGATCAGCTCCTCGTAGCGCTTGCCCTCGGCTGCGGGATCGGCAGCGGCACCGTCGGGTACGTGAGTGTTGGCCTTGTCGATATCAATGTGATCGAAAAGGTGTCGGTTCATAAAGTAGCGATAGCTTTGGTCGTTGGCGGGCGCGATAGGATAATACTCATCCAGGTTTACGGTGGTGACCTCCTTGAAGCTGAGCTCGCCCTTTTGGTTCATATCGGCAAGCTGCGCGTACATCCCCTCGGGGGTAGAGCCGGTGGCAAGTCCCAGCACCAGGTTGGGCTTTGCCTTGATCTGCTCAGCCACGATCCTTGCCGCGCGCAGGGACATTTCTTCATAGTTCCTGCATACGATGATGTTCATAGGCTTTCTCCTTTTGTGATATTTTTGTTCCCCGCCGGAAGTGGCTGCGGGGACCCCGTGCTTTGAGCTTTTAGTATATCATGATATACTAAAAAAGTCAATAGAGTTGGCCCTTTGAGAAAGAAAAAATTGACAAAACGCGTTTTCTTTGCTATAATGATGTCAAAGGAAAGAGAGGTGCGGAAATGAACGTTTTGGCGGAACAATACGAGCGTATCAAGGTAGCGTTGCTGCGCTCCGATATCCGGGACCCTATGGCCCTGGCGCGGCAGGTGATGCGGGAGGAGGGACTTGCCTCCAACGGCCCAGCGCACCATTTTCTGGACGGTGCGGCCTTTCTTACGGCCTTTCGCAACGCGGGCGGTCAGCTGGATCTGCCGAGGGCCCTGGATATTCTCGCCCGTCACGCGGAGCGGATGCCGGACGGCATGTGCGACAGCTTTGGTGTTTGCGGCGCGGTGACCTCGGTGGGCGCGGCCATGGCCATTATTCATAAAATGACGCCGGGTGCCGACGGCGAGCGCTATCGCGCACATATGAAATACAGCGCCAGAGCGCTTTCGGAGCTGTCTGACCTGGGTGGCCCACGCTGCTGCAAGCGCAACGGCTTTTTGGCCATTACCATGGGCGTGCGCTTTCTGAATGAGGCCTGCGGCACCACGCTGACCCTTGCCCCTGCGCCATGCCCCTTTTCTGCGGAGAATCGCTCTTGCCTCGGGGCAAAGTGCCCATTTTTCGGCGGCAGAGGCATTTCGGACTAAAAATTTTCAAAAAGGGGTTTACAACAAGCCCCTTTTTGTGTATAATAATAACAGGATCTGTGAACGGGAAAAGGCCCCTGCAGTCGGAAAGAGAGCGTCGCCATTGGCTGGGAGCGACGTGCGACAAGGGGGAGATGTGCACCCGGGAGATGCGACGGTGAGGGCGTAGCCTTAGCCGTGGCCGTGGCCCGCGTTAAGGGAGAGCCGCTATGCGGCCTGAGGGGGAGCTCCCCGAAGCAGAGTGGAACCGCGACACCGTCGCCTCTGTACCGCCCGGTACGGAGGCATTTTATTTTTTAAGGAGGCGCCTATGAAATTTGATCTTGACCGCCTGGAGGCATCCGCCCTTTTGCTGGGCGACGCGTTGCGCAAAACCGCCAAGGATGCCTATCGCTCCGGCAGAGCGCTACTGGGGGAGATACGCTACGATATCGACGCCTTTCGCCAGCGTGACCCCGCCGCCACCGATGACGCGGAGATCGTGCTGCTTTATTCTGGCTTTCATGCCCGCACGGCTCATCGGCTTTCCCATGCGCTGCACAAGCGGGGACATATCCGTACCGCCCGTGCGGTGAGCCAGGGCGCCAGATTTCTGACCGGCATTGAGATCCACCCCGGTGCCACCATCGGCCGCGGCCTCGTTATTGACCACGGCTCCGGCGTTGTGATCGGTGAGACTGCCGAGATCGGAGACGACTGCACCCTGTACCAGGGCGTGACCCTGGGCGGTACAGGTAAGGATTCCGGCAAGCGCCACCCTACCCTGGGCAACAACGTGATGGTGGGTGCCGGTGCGAAGGTGCTGGGACCTGTGACCGTTGGCGACAACGCCAAGATCGCCTCCGGTGCCGTGGTGCTCCACGAGATCCCTGCCGATAGCACGGCGGTGGGCATTCCTGCCCGAGTGGTGCGCGTGGGCGGTCAGCGGGTGGCCAACGATCTGGATCAGATCCACATCCCAGACCCCATCAGCAATGAGCTTTCTGCCCTGCGGGCAGAGCTTGGTGCGTTGAAGACGCGCCTGGAAACGCTGGAGCAGATGCCTGCAGCGCCGCAGACGCCCGAAGCAGCCCCGAAAGCCGAAAAAGTCGAAAAAAAGGCGGCACCTCGCCGTGCCGTGCGCAAGAAAAAGGAAGAATAAAAACCCAGGAAACGAAAGGATAAAGTCATGATTCTGTACAACACCGCAACCCATAAAAGAGAGGAATTCGTACCCGTTGAGCCCGGCAAGGTGGGCATGTACACCTGCGGCCCTACCGTTTATCACTACGCCCACATCGGCAACCTGCGCACCTATATTATGGAGGATATTCTCGACCGTTACCTGCGCTATCAGGGCTACGAGGTCAAGCGCGTCATGAACATCACCGACGTCGGCCATCTTTCCAGCGACGGCGACACCGGCGAGGATAAGATGCTGAAGGGCGCCAAGCGCGAGAAAAAGACCGTCATGGAGATCGCAAAATACTACACCGACTGCTTCTTTGCCGATTGCGACAAGCTTCACATCCGTCGCCCCGACGTGATCGAGCCCGCCACCGCCTGCATCGACGAGTTCATCAAGGTGATCTCCGCCCTCATCGAAAAGGGCTTTGCCTATGAGGCAGGCGGCAATATCTATTTCGACACCTCCAAGCTGGAGCAGTACTATATCTTCAACGATTTCACCTCCGAGGATCTGGCCGTGGGCGTCCGTGAGGGCGTGGAGGAGGACGGCAACAAGCGCAACAAGGCGGATTTCGTCCTCTGGTTTACCAAATCCAAGTTTGAGGATCAGGAGCTGAAGTGGGACAGCCCCTGGGGCGTTGGTTACCCCGGTTGGCATATCGAGTGCTCCTGCATCAGCATGAAGCATTTGGGCGAGTATCTGGATATCCATTGCGGCGGCATTGACAACGCCTTCCCCCATCACACCAACGAGATCGCGCAAAGCGAGGCTTATTTGGGCCACGCCTGGTGCAAATACTGGATGCACGTGCTGCACCTGAACACCGACAGCGGCAAAATGTCCAAATCCAAGGGCGAGTTTCTGACGGTTTCTTTGCTTGAGGAGAAGGGCTATGACCCGGTGGCTTATCGCTTCTTCTGTCTGCAATCTCACTATCGTCGCTCTTTGGTGTTCTCTTGGGAGAACCTGGATAACGCCGTTGTTGCCTACAATAAGATCGTGGCCAAGATCGCCGGCTGGAAAAAGGCCGAGGGCGAGAGCGTAGACGAGGCCGCCTTGGCCGAGCTGCGCGCCAAATTTGTGGCGGGCCTGGATAACGACCTGAACACCTCGCTTGCCATCACCGCTATTCACAACGTGCTGAAGTCCACTGCCAACACGGCTACCACGCGCGCCGCCATTGCGGATTTTGACACGGTGCTGTGCCTGGACCTGCTGCAGGCCGCAGATGCATACGCCGCCGAGGAGGCCAAGAAGGCCGCCGCTGCCGCCAATACGGTCCGCGTGTATTCGGATGACCCCGAGATCCGCGCCATTGAGGAGGCCATTGATGCCCGCACGGCTGCCAAGAAGGCGAAGAATTACGCTGAGGCAGATCGCATTCGCGCCGAGCTGCTGGCCCGCGGCATCGTGCTGACGGATACGCCGAACGGCACCACCTTTGAGCGTAAGTAACGCTTGACACATCGACATGCTTTCATAGCAAATTGTATAAATGCCGGGGCGCTTTGTGTGCGGACACCGTATGGCGCGTGACAAAAATGTGAAGATTTTTTGAAAAGGTGTTGCATTTTGCTTGCGATGGTGCTATAATGAAAGTACCCAAATAAATACTCTTAGGAGGAGAAAACAATGAAAAAGTTTGTACGTATCATGTCTTTCGCACTCGTTGCCATCATGCTGTGCGTCACGCTCGCTTCCTGCGGCGGCCCCGCCAAGGAGCCCGCTGATGCCGTTGCCGCTCTCAAGGAGAATGGCTACACCGCAGCCGAGGATAAGATCATTATTCCCGCTGCTCTGAAGCTGCTCGGCGTTGAAGGCGTGAAGAGCGTTGTTTCCGGCAGC
>JAFTQT010000008.1 GCA_017462615.1 Clostridia bacterium
ACTCCAACAAGCACCGGCTCCTCCCACGGCTCTTCATAAGTCCCGGCAAGCCGCATTTTCATCTCAATCGCCGCTTCCCGAGCCGTTTCGGGGTCGCTCAATAATCTTCCCACCCAACTATCCGGTGCGCATTGGGCAAAATCGGTTTTTATGGCGCAATACTCCCCGTCGAATTTCAAAACGATGCGTTTCAAATTACCTTGCCGATTGTAATAATACATCACTTCATTGTCGGCCCAGTCATAAACGCAGAATTCCAAAATTAAAGTATTTTCAAAATCATCTTTGTCCATTATAAAGAGTAGCCAATCTATGTCTATCGTCAGCATATCACTTCGCACCAGATTAACATCCACTCCAATAACATGTGACTCCAACGGCCTACCAGCAGAGGTGCTCTCGGGCGAGGTATTGAACGCCACCGTCAGGCTCTGCCCTTCCGGAGAGCGTAAAAAATACACGTATGCATTGCGTTCCAAATCTTTGCAACGGAACCCACGAAATTCTCCCAAAAAGCTCACGCGGTCGTAAGAAATAAAGTTGCTCGGCATCTTTTGCTTTCTCTCACGCAAGCCTTTTTTGTATTCTTGATAGTTTTCTGCGAAAAAATAGGTTTCGGAAGGAACCGGAAAGAAAGCAAAGCAAGGCAACGTCAAGCACAGAACCAGCAAGCATAAAAATACAGACAATACAAGCTTTTTCATTGTGAGACCTCCTTAAAAGATGTTTACATATCACGATCGGCCGGGGGTGTCCGTTTTTGTATCCTCCTCCGGCGGGGTGGGGCTTTCCGACGCGGCGGGGCTTTCCGGCGCGGCGGGGGCGGCTCCAGAGGGGGCGGCGGAAACATCCTCATCACTGCCCGCAAGCACCTCCCCGGCAGGGACACCCGCCATGGCGGGCGCAGGTGCACCGCGCTTTTTGCGCATGACGAGAAAGGTGATCAACCATGCACTAACACCGGCCACCACCGCCCCGCCGATGGCGGAAAGGCAGATGGCCAAGGGCTGTTCCCAAGGTTCTCTGTAAAATCCAGCAATACGAGCCTTGATCTCTATCGCCGTTGCCGCAGCAGTTTCAAAATCAAGCAACCGAGAAATCCATCCGCCCTCTGCGCATTTGGAAAATTCACAATCATCCACTGTAATATTACATTTCCAGTGATCAACATTGATCAATTCGATGTATATCAGATTACCAACATAGTTATACCAATAAGTAACTTCACCTATATCAAGGTAAAAATAATCCGCTACATCAAACGAGACCTGCAACCGCTCCGCCACTGCATCCATATTCAACAGCAACATATTGGAATCATCAACCAAATCCAAATAGCGATACACCGGAAATGATTCCACACCCATCATTCCCAAATGGGAAAACGGAAAGGTATTAAAATATATACCTATTGTTTCCTCTTCAGTTAAAATCGAATAATAATATGAGGGGCCATAATCTTTATCAAATGACGCTTCCCTTAAATCTCCCAAAAAAGCCACCTTATCATACGTAACAAAATCCTTCGGAGGTGGATTGTTTTTAATGATTTCCAAATACTCCGCATCATCCACTCGATAGTGATCGTAAGTGGGGAAGGATGCAAAGCAAGGCAACGTCAGGCACAGAACCAGCAAGCATAAAAACACAGACAATACAAGCTTTTTCATTGTGAGACCTCCTTAAAAGATATTTACATATCACGATCGGCCGGGGGTGTCCGTTTTTGTATCCTCCTCCGGCGGCAGCACTTCCGCGCTTACTGCCTCACCGCAGGCTGCGGTAAGAATTTCGTCATTACCCCCCAAAACGAGGCGTTTTTCTACCTTTTTGCGCATCACAAGATAGGTTACAAACCACGTAGCCATGGCAACAACCGCAGCGCCTGCGATTGCCCACCCAATGGACATCCATTCAAAATCCGGCTCCGCTTCCGGCTCCTTGTACTCCGCTTCTGCGCGTGCCGTCAATTCAGCAATGGCATCCGGCGCCTTGGCGGGATCAAGCAGCCTTGACAGCATGGTTTCTGGCCCCTCCTGTGGATACTGGGGGAGATAAGAACCGCTCTCAACACCCGGGCGATGTTGGCTCTGTGTGGAAATTTCAACCCAGCAGTCAGAAAGGCGAATGGTAATAGAAAGCAGTTCACCCTCCGTATTATACGCATAGCAACAATTTTGAATAAAAAACAAGCGCTGTTGTAGATCCCCTTGCCAAGATTCCCACACAATCCCCTCATCGGTGCGCAGATCAACAACGTTTGGAGGGAATTTATAAATCATCATTCCTCCAAATGCTCCATAAATCACGATATCTCCGCTCGAATTTTCATATTCTTTCTGCGTGTAAACATTTGCTATAAAATAAAACTCTCGGGCATCACTGAAATGATAGTTCCTTACCTCTCCGCTTGACGTATCGCAAGAATCGTAAAAAGAACAATCTCCAAGTGAAGATAGTAGCTCTTTCGGCCATTTAATATTTTCCTCCGTGGCGCCGCAAAGTAAGGACGTCGCCGCCAGCATCAAAAGCAATAAAATAGCACATACACGTTTCCTCATCGCTCCGGTCTCCTTTCTTGAAAAGCAGTAGTTTTTTTCTGATCTTACGGGTTCTCGCGCCCACAGGATCTAACTTCTGTGTGGCTTCAATTTCATATTACACATTTTGAACAAAGCAGTCAAGGGATTTTGCAGATTGTTTTGTGTTTGTTCACAAAATCGTAACTTTGTTTACAATTTGTGCGAAATGACAAAAAACACCCGTCGCGTAGCACTTCCGACGCGAAAAGCAGAAATTCATATTGAAAACAGGAAAAGTCTGTGCTATAATAATAAGGATAAGAGGTGATTGTATCCGATCACGGCGACGGGAGGACTTTTTATGCTTTGGACAGAAATTTTATCGGGTCAGTTTGATAAGGCCGTGGCAAAGGCCAAGGGCGTTTGCGTCATGGTGGTGGGGTGCGTGGAGCACCACGGCAAGCACCTGCCCCTGGGGCAGGACGTGATCCACACCTCCGGCGTGGTGGAGCTGGCCGCAAAAAAAGAGCCCGTGGTCATCTTTCCGCCCATGTATTTCGGTGAAAAGCAGGGTGCGGGGGAGTTTCAGGGCACCATCATCTTCTCCACCCGACTGATGCTGGATATCCTCCGGGAATCCTGCGCCGAAATGGCCAGAAACGGCTTCAAAAAGATCATTCTCGTCAACGGCCACGGCGGCAACACCAATCTTCTCAACACCTTTGCCCGCAGCGTGCTCCACGAGAAAAACGATTATATGGTCTTCGTGTATAATTCCTGGATGGCCTGGCCGAAGGTGCCGCAAATGCTGAAGATCATCGACAGCGGCAACCGCCGGGAATTCCCGGAGCTTTCTGACGAGGATATCGAATATCTCCGTTACTACGCCAAAAATAATAAAAACAGCGGCCACGGGTGCCTGATGGAGACCGCCATGACCCTGGCGCTGCGCCCCGATCTGGTGGATATGTCCAAGGTAAACGACGTGGACGGCACCTCTACGGGTTACCTCTCTCATTTGGCAAAGGCCGGATTTTACACGCCCTTTGACTGGATGTCCGCCTATCCCAATTCCTACTCCTCCGACTGCCACGAGAGCAACAACGAGCGCATTGGGCAAAGCGTCCTCCGCTACGCCGTCAAGCGCACGGCCGAGGCCTTCCGTATGATCAAGGAGGATACCCTCGCCGAGGCCTATCACCGCCAATGGATGGAAAAGCAATGACCACCCCGGCGAAAACGATGAAAAGAAAGGAGAAGGGCTATGCTTTCTACTCTGCTCAGCGCGGGGCTTGCCGGCATTGACGGGTTTCTTGTCAGCGTGGAATGTGACGCGCAGGAGCGCATGAGCGATTTTGAGATCGTGGGGCTTCCCGACACCGCCGTGAAGGAAGCCAAGGAGCGTGTGCGCACGGCGGCTCTCAACAGCGGCTACCGCTTCCCTGCCCTGTCTCTTACCGTCAATCTCGCCCCCGCCGACCGCAAAAAGGAGGGCTCCGGCTTTGACGTGGCCATTCTCGCCGGCATTTTGCGTTGCGCAGGCATCATCCATCAGCAGGTGGATCTTTCCCGTGTGTGTCTGGTGGGCGAGCTGTCGCTTTCCGGTCAGATCCGCGGCGTGCGCGGTGCGCTTTCCATGTGCGTGGCCGCAAGAGATGCGGGGCTTACCGAAATTTTCGTCCCCGCCGAAAACGCCAAGGAGGCCGCCGCCGTAGCGGGAGTACGGGTCTATCCCCTCACCACCATGCGCGCTTTGGTGGCCCATCTGAACGGGGAGGAATTTATACAGCCCATGGTGGCCGACCTCTCTGCCTTTTCAGAAGCGGTGCTGCACTCCACTCTGGATTTTGCCGACGTGCGCGGACAGGCTATGGCGAAAAGAGCCATGGAGATCGCCGCCGCAGGCGGACACAACATTCTGCTGATCGGGCCGCCCGGCACAGGCAAATCCATGCTGGCCAAACGGTTGCCCACCATTTTACCGCCCCTCTCCTTTGACGAGGCGGTGGAAACCACCAAGGTACATTCGGTTTCCGGCACGTTGCCGCCCGACACCTCTCTTTTGGCGGCGCGCCCCTTCCGTTCCCCTCACCATACCATGTCGGCGGTGAGCCTTGTGGGCGGCGGCGTCAACCCCACCCCCGGTGAGGTCTCTCTTGCCCACAACGGCGTGCTGTTTTTGGATGAGCTGCCGGAATTTCCCAAAACCGTCACCGACACGCTGCGCCAGCCTTTGGAGGACAGACGCGTGACCATCACCCGCGCCAGCGGACGGGTCACCTTCCCCTGCTCCTTTATGCTGGTAGGTGCCATGAATCCCTGCCGATGCGGCTATTTCGGGCATCCCACCCGTCCCTGTACCTGCTCGCCCCAGGAGGTGCGGCGCTACGTTTCCCGCATCAGCGGACCTCTGCTTGACCGCATCGACATCGAGGTGGAGCTGCCGTCCCTCTCCTTTGACGAGATCTCCGCCAAAAACGACCGGGCGGAGACCTCCGCTACCATCCGTGAGCGCGTGGTAAAGGCCCGCGCCTTTGCCGCCGCCCGTATGAGGGGCGAAGCCGGCGTTTTCTGCAACGCTCAGCTGGATGCCGCAGGCATTCGCCGCTACTGCGTGGCCGACGAGGCCGCCACCGCGCTTTTGCGAGGTGCCTTTGACCGCATGGGACTTTCCGCCCGCGGCTACGACCGCATCATGCGCGTGGCGCGCACCATTGCCGACCTTGCGGAGAGCGAGATCATCCGCACGCCTCACATTGCCGAGGCCATACAGCTTCGCAGCCTCGATAAAAAATACTGGAACTGATAAGGAGAAACCATGTTCAGCAAGCTCGACGCATATCTTGACGCCTTTCTTGATATGGGTGTCCCCGGCTACGACACCGTGATTTACCGGAACGGCACCTGCATTTATCGCCGCACCAAGGGTTATTCGGATATTGAAAGCAAGATCCCCATGAACGGAAGGGAGCGTTACAACATCTATTCCTGCTCCAAGCCCATCACAGCGGTGGCGGCCATGCAGCTTTACGAAAAGGGGCTTTTCAAGCTCTCCGACAAGCTCTCCGACTATCTACCGGAGTTTGAGCACATGACGGTGCTGCGCCCCGACGGCACGGTCACCCCCGCCAGGAACCCTATTTTGGTGGAGCACATCTTCACCATGACGGCGGGCTTTTCCTACGACACCGCCTCCCCTCACCTGCAGCAGGCGAAAAGCGAGACCGGCGGCACCTGCCCCACCCGCGAGGTGATGAAATACCTTGCCCGCGAGCCGCTGAAATTTGAGCCGGGCACCGATTGGCAGTATAGCCTTTGTATCGACGTGCTGGCCGCTCTGGTGGAGGTGCTGTCCGGCGAGCGTTTCGGCGATTACGTGAAAAAGAACGTTTTCGATCCGCTGGAAATGAAAGATTCCACCTTTCTGCTGCCCGAGGAGGAGCTGGATACCCTTTGTACCCAATACGCCTTCACCGGCATTCCACGGGTGGCGAGACCCATCGACAAGCATATCAGATCCTACAAGCTCGGTTCCATGTACGAGTCCGGCGGCGCCGGCGGCATCTCCACGGTTGACGATTATATGAAATTCTTAGAGGCGCTGCGCGTCGGCAACGTGATCCTCAAGAACGAGACCATCGATCTGATGTGCGAGGATCGCCTCACGGATCTCACCAGACGAAATTATTGGTACACCAATTACGGCTACGGCCTTGGCGTGCGCTCCCCAATGGCGGGCGTTTCCAACGATTTCGGCTGGGGCGGTGCCGCAGGTGCCTATCTGATGATCGACCGGGCAAACGGCATCACCGCCTACCACGCTCAGCATACCCTCAACTCCCCCAACTCCGCCCAGCGGCGCGCGCTGGCGCAGGTCATCACCGAATGCATCCTGGGTGGGGAGCGGGCAAGATCCGTTGACACCGCAGGGGAAAGCACCCTCCAGCAATACCAATAAACATATCAAAGCACGAAAGGAATCCTATCATGTCTGACAATAAATACGTTTCGCCCTTTTCCACCCGTTACGCCTCCGATGAGATGCAATATCTCTTCTCTGCCGAAAAGAAATTTCTCACCTTCCGCCGTCTGTGGATCGCCCTGGCCGAGGCGGAGCAGCAGGCAGGTCTGCCCATTACCGACGAGCAGATTGCCGAAATGAAGGAGCACGCCGAGGATCTTGATCTGGAGCTGGCCGCCGAATATGAAAAGAAGCTCCGCCACGACGTCATGGCACATATCCACGCCTGGGGCGACGTCTGCCCCAAGGCGCGTCCCATCATCCATCTGGGTGCCACCTCCTGTTACGTGGGTGACAACACCGATATGCTGATCCTCAAGGAGGCTCTTTTGCTGGTACGGGGTAAGCTCTGCCGCGTGATGAAAAATCTGGCGGATTTTGCCCTCAAATACAAGGATCTGCCCACCCTCGGCTACACCCACCTCCAGCCCGCACAAATGGTGACCGTGGGTAAGCGTGCCACCCTGTGGCTCTACGACCTGGTGCTGGATTTCCATGATCTCGAATACGTGCTTTCCACCCTCGCCCTCCTCGGCTCCAAGGGAACCACCGGCACCCAGGCCAGCTTCATGGAGCTCTTGAACGGTGACGGACAAAAAATTGACGAGATCGAGGCCTCCATTGCCAAGGCCATGGGCTTTGATAAGGTCGTGCCCGTCAGCGGCCAGACCTACACCCGCAAGTTTGATTCCCGCGTGCTGAACGTGCTTTCCGGCATCGCCCAGAGTGCTTATAAGTTCTCCAACGACATGCGTATTCTGCAATCCTTCAAGGAGATGGAAGAGCCCTTTGAAAAGAATCAGATCGGCTCCTCCGCCATGCCCTACAAGCGCAATCCCATGCGCTGTGAGCGTATGAGCGCCCTTTGCCGCGCCGTGATCTCCGATGTGTCCAACACCGCCATCACCGCCTCCACCCAGTGGTTTGAGCGCACCCTGGACGACAGCGCCAACCGCCGCATTGCCATTTCCGAGGGATTCCTTGCCGTAGATGCCATCCTGAACGTATTTATCAACGTCACCGACGGCCTGGTGGTCTACCCCAAGGTCATCGCCTCCCGCGTGGCCGCCGAGCTGCCCTTTATGGCCTCCGAAAACATCCTGATGGCCGCCGTCAAGCGCGGCGGTGACCGCCAGACCCTCCATGAGGCCATCCGCCAGCACGCCATGGCTGCGGGACGCATGGTAAAGGAGGAGGGCCTTGCCAACGACCTTTTGGAGCGCATTGCCGCCGACGACCGCTTTGGCCTTGCCAAGGAGGATATTGAAAAGCTGCTGAATCCCGCCGATTACATCGGCCGCTGCCCCGAGCAGGTAGAGCGCTTCATCGAAACCGAGGTCGCTCCCATTCTTGCCTCGGTAGAAACCATCGGCGGCGCCGCCCTCACCGTTTGAGTGGGTGCCCCTATGACAAGCACTATATCGAAAAGCAACGCCCGCACGCTGCGGACGCTGCTGGAAGAAAACGCCCTCCGCTACGGCACGCTGCCCGCTGTCGTGGGCAAGCAGGGTGAGACCGTTTCTCACGCCCGTCTGTGGGAGGAGGTCTCCGCCCTCAGCGCGACGCTTGCTCCGCGCCTTGCGCCGGGTGCTCACGTGCTGCTCCTGGGCAAGGACGGCTATCCCTTCCTACGCGCCTTTTTGGCGCTGACCATTGGCGGAGCGGTTCCCGTCCCCGCTGCCGCTACCCTCACTCCGGAGGCACTTTCCACGCTGGCCAAGGCCGCCGACGCCACCGCCGTGCTTTACAACGCCGGAGCGGCAGAGCAGATCGCTGCCCTTTCCGGCCTGACGGCCATTCCCCTTGAGGAGCTGCCGCAGCTGATGGGCGAAGACCATAGCCTTGATGCCGTGCCCTCCTCCCTTGACCCGGAAAGTCCGGCCGTCATATGCTATACCGCCGACGCCGCCAAGGGCGTGGTGCTCTCTCACCGTTGTGTGGTGGCGCTGCTGACCGACACCGCCCGGGCGCAAAAGCTCACGGAGGCGGATCGTGCTCTCTCGCTGCTGCCTCTTTCCCATCCTTGGGGGCTTCTTTTGGGCGTGCTACTGCCCCTCTCTCGGGGCGGCTCCGTGGCCTTTGCGGACGGCATGGGCAGTCTGCTTGCGACCATGCGGGCACACCGCCCCACCTTTCTGGTCACGCTTCCCTTCCTGGCAGATGCCTTACTGGAAAAATACCGGCAAACGGTATCGAAAAACGGCCTCGCAGCCGAGGTGCGCCGCACCGTTGCCCTGACCGATCCCATTCGCCCCATTGCTGCCGGGCAATCGGCCAAGCACCGCCGACTGGCTGTCTCCCGCCGACTCTTCGGCGGCGCGCTGCGACGGATGCTGGTGGTGGGCGGCCCCCTTGCCCCTCAAACGCAAAAGGGGCTTTGGCAGATCGGTATTCTGACCACACAGGGTTACGGGAAAACAGAAGCCGCCGGCCTGATGGCCACGGGCGGTGCCAACGCCCTTCACGTGCTCCCCTCCGCCGAGCTGGAAATCTGTAGCCCGCAGCCCGACGGCAGCGGCGAGGTACGCTACCGGGGCGAGAATCTCTTTTCCGGCTATTACAACGACGATGCAGCCACCGAGGCTATGCTGCGGGAGGGCTGGCTTTACACGGGCGATATGGGTCGCCTGGATGAGACAGGCCGCCTTTGCCTGATCGGGCGGAAGGAAAACGCGCTGCACCCGGATGCAGATACCGTTATTTGCCCGGAGGAGCTGGAGCTATTGCTCTGCGAGAGCCCTCTGGTGCGAGAGGCAGCGGTGGTCACGATCCCCGGCGAGGCCGACGCCTCCGCCGAGCTGGTAGCCATCCTTGGCCTGGATGCCGCCGATCTGGACGATCCCGAGGCCACGGAACGGCTGATGGAGGAATGGGTGCGTCACGTGAACGAAGGCCTGCCCGCCTACAAGCAGCTGGCGCTCTTTACGCTGCGCGCCGCGCCCCTTTGCCGCAATGCCGCCGGTCAACCTGACCGCACCGCGCTGGCTCGGGAGCTACTACCCGAGACCTGAAAATGACCATGATCAGAACGGAGGTGCTTGCACTTGGAACAAGATCTCACCGCCTACAGCGGCCAGGAGCCCTATATTTTTATCAGTTACGCCCATAAGAACGCCGAAATCGTTCTGCCCATCCTGTCCGCCATGCAGGAGGCCGGCTTCCGGCTGTGGTTTGATCGGGGCATCGAGGCCGGCTCGGAATGGTCTGCCTATATCCAGGATCAGCTGGTTGGCTGCACCGCCTTCATCATATTTTTATCTAAAGCATCCGTTGACTCCCGCCATTGTCGGGAGGAGCTGGGGTTGGCGCGAGATGCCAACAAGGAAATTCTGGTTGTTTATATCGAGGATCTTCTCCCGGAGGATCTGATACACGGTCTGCGCCTGTGGATCTCCTGCTACCAATCCCTGTTTTTGAGCCGCTATGCCGACCTTGCCTCGCTGACCAAGGCGCTGACGGAGGCCGCTCTGCTGCTACCGTGCAGAGGAAACGGGCAGATTGTCCGCGCCCCCGCCGAGCCGCTGCCCCCTTCCCCGCAGCCTCAAGCCGATGTGCTGCTCTATCAGCCTACCGTGGACGGGCGTGGTTATGCCGTAACGGGCGTTGCCACACCGATCCCTACCGAGATCACAATCCCACCCACTTACCGCGGAAAACCCGTTTTGGCTATTGGCGACGACGCCTTCGCGGGCTGCGTGCAGCTTCAACAGATCCACATGCCCGCCGGTCTGCTTTCGGTGGGGGAACGCGCCTTTCAGAAATGCGTATCCCTGCGACAGATTACACTCCCAAGCAGTGTCACGGAGATCGGTGCCAGCGTTTTTGAGCGTTGCACCGCCCTTCTCGATGTGTCTCTTTCTGCCGGCATCACCCGCATTCCCACCGACGCCTTTTGGGGTTGCGCCTCGCTTCGCTCCATAAAGCTGCCGCAGGCCACTGCGGAAATTGAGCCCTTTGCCTTTTTTGAATGCTGTGAGCTCGCTGACATTGCAATCCCCGGCGGCACCACCCATATCGGCAAGCGCGCGTTCGCAAAATGCTCCAATCTCCGGGATGTCACCCTTCCCACCGGAGTAGTTTCTCTCGGTGAAGGTGCCTTTGACCGCTGCGTAAGCCTCCGGGGGATTGCGCTGCCAAGCGGCCTCAGGGAAATTGCCGCCAGCACCTTCAACGGCTGCGTCGCGCTTACTGCCCTTACGCTCCCCGCCGGTGTAACGCACATTGGGAACAAGGCGTTCTGGGGCTGTCGCTCTATGACCGGCATAACGTTGCCCGATGCGCTGCAGGCCGTGGGCGATCACGCCTTTGGAGAATGCACGGCGCTACAGGAGCTTTCGCTCCCACCCGCCACACGACAGCTCGGTATCTGCGCGCTTGCGGGTTGCGTCAATCTGCACCGACTGCGTCTTCCCGCCGCTCTTGACACGATCGGTGAAAGTGCGCTTGAGAACTGTGCTTCCCTTCTGCAGCTTTGCTTTGATGGCACCACACAGGAATGGAGCACCGTCCAGCGGCACAGCGGTTGGATAGATCACACCCCTCTTGCGGAGGTGACCTGTGCCAACGGCACGGAGCGTCTATAAAGAAACCGGATACGACAAGACTGGTCGTATCCGGTTTCTTTATTGGGTCACGATGCCTCTTCCCATCTCGCAAAGATGGGAAATGGGGCAAGCGTCGCATTTCGGTCTTTGCGCCGTGCACACATCCCTCCCAAACTGCACCAGACGGTGGCAGAGGTCGGTCTGCTCCTCCGGCGGCACCAGCCGCACCAGGATCTCTTCGATGCGGGCGGGGTTCTTCAGCTCCTGGGGATACATACCGAACCGACCGCAAAGGCGCATGCAGTGGGTGTCCACCACAATAGAGGGCAGCCCGTAGATATCACCCCGCAGGAGGTTGGCGATCTTGCGCCCCACGCCGGGAAATTTCAACAGCTCGTCCATTTCCTGCGGCAGCACGCCGCCGTAATCGGTCATCAGCATCTGGCAGGCCGCAACGATGTTCGCGGCCTTGGTGCGATAGAGCCCACAGGGCTTGACGATCTCGGCCACGTCGTTCTCGTTGGCGGCAGCAAGGCTCTCCGCGGTGGGATATCTGGCAAAGAGATCGCGGCAAACGATATTCACCCGCGCATCGGTGCATTGAGCGGAAAGGCGACCCATCACCAGCAGCTTATAGGGGTCTCCCCCGGCCTCCAGCGCGCAAATGGCCTCCGGGTACACCTCCTTGAGGGCCGCAATGATCTCTACCATTCGCTTTTGCTTCTGTTTTTCGTTCATAGAAACACCTCCCGCCGCTTTTTTTATAGTATATCAAATCCCGCGAAAAATGTCAAATCTTTTTTACAAATTAGGCTTGACAATTCCTGTTTTATTTGCTATAATGATACGGTAGACAGGATCTGTCCTGTACCATTTCGGGATGTAGCGCAGATGGTAGCGCGCCTGGTTTGGGACCAGGATGTCGCAGGTTCGAATCCTGTCATTCCGACCAGGAGGCGTAGCTCAGTTGGTCAGAGCGCACGGTTCACATCCGTGAGGTCGAGGGTTCGAGCCCCCCCGTCTCCACCATAAAGAAAAGGCACCCGATGGGTGCCTTTTCTTTATGG
>JAFTQT010000054.1 GCA_017462615.1 Clostridia bacterium
ATTCACAACGCCTTGCCAAAAAGTACACTACAAGTTTTGCCAAAATTGTATCACGGCGAATTTTCCATAAACCACGGCAACGATTATGCTCAAAAAATAAGAGAGATCATCAGTATTTGACAAATTCCAATTTATCGAACAGAATAAAACAATCGCCGGCAGATTTTCTGTCGGCGATAATTATTTGTTTACAGCGTAGCAAACCTACGTACCATAAGCAAACTTCCTTATGAGAAGTCCGCTTTCACTCGTCCTTTTTCTTTACCGTTTGGGGGGATTTTGCCTTTGTGTCACGCTTCGATCTGCAGGTGGCAGCGCTTGCCGTCGTAGGTGAAGCAATCCGTCACGTCCCTGCCGGCGAAAAGGATCCTCGCGGGTCTCGCGCCCTCGATCTCACATTCCACAAGCGCTCCTCCCGAAAGAGTCAGAGACACCCTGCGACCGCCCTTGGCGCGCATCCCGCGCAGATCAATATCCTGCCACACGGCAGGGCAAGCGGGCAGAATATGCACCGTATCCATGTCGGATTGCAGCAGCATCTCCACCACGGCGGCGGTGATGCCGAAGTTGGAATCGATCTGGAAGGGCGGGCACGCGCCGAACAGATTGGCATAAGAGCCACCTCCTCCCGCGTGGCAGATCTCTGTGGCAGTAGAAGGCCGCAGCTGGTTGCGCAGATAAGTATAGGCCGTCTCGCCGTCCCAGAGGGCGGCATGGAGGCCGGCGCGCCACGCAAGGCTCCAGCCAACGGTTTCCTCGCCCTTGGCTGCCAGCGATCTCCGACAGGCCTTGCAAAGCTCCGGCGCATTTTCAGGGCGGTGCTCATGGGCGGGATAGAACGCATAAAGGTGGGACACGTGTCGGTGCAGCGGATCCCGCTCCTTCTCCTCCCGGTACCATTCCATCACGCGCCCATCGGAGGCCACGCGGGTGGGCAGCAGCCGGGGCAGTTCTGTCCGCACCGTTTCGGTGATATCGTCCGTCACGCCTAAAAGCGCACATGCTTTCAGATAATTGCCAAACAGCTCTCGCAGAATGGCCATGGTCATTTCCGTAGTCTCGGAAACCGATGCCACGGCACCGTCCACCAGGAAATCGTTTTCCGGCGAGGTGGAGGGCAGCAGTACGCGATAGCCGTCCACCGTTTCCAGCTGGGGCAGATAAAAGCGTATCGCCTCCCGCAGGATGGGGTATGCGGTCTTTTTCAGGAAATTCAGATCCAGCGTGTATTCGTAATACTCAAAGAGATGCCGGCAGAGCCAGCCGCCCGCCATATTCCAAAAGGCGTAGCGCGCGGGGCCATGCACGGGCAACGTGAAGCGCCAGATGTCGGTATTATGGTGGCAGCACCAGCCCTCGGTGCCGTACAGTTCGCGGGCGGTCTTTTTCCCCGCCTCGGAAAGTTCCCGGATCAGCCGCACAAGAGGCTCACAGGCTTCCGGAAGTCCCACCGCAAGAGTGGGGAAATAGTTCATTTCAATATTGATATTGGTGGTGTAATTGGAGTGCCAGGGCGCCACGTAGCGTTCGTTCCAGATGCCCTGCAGGTTGGTGGCCTCCGAGCCTGCCCGCGAGGCGGCAATGGTGAGGTAGCGCCCGAAATGGAACAGCAGCGCGGGCAGAGCGCGGTCGCTCTCGCCCCGTTCAAAGCGGCGCAGCCGCTCCGCGGTAGGCACAGCAGCCCGTCTGTCGCTGCCGAGATCCAGCCGCACGCGGTCAAACAGCCTCTTGTGATCCTTCACGTGGGCGGTCAGTAGCGCCTCGTAGTCCTTCTCGCAAAGCACCGCCTGCTTGGCGCGACAGTCGCTGCGGTAATCCCGCCCCTCGGTGAAGGGGTGCTTGTCATAGCCGTTAAAGGAGGTGGCAATGGACACGCGGATCTCACAAAAGCAGGCGTCCTTCACCAAAATGCTGTTCATGCGGTTGCTTTTTTTGCCGTCGGCACGGATATCGGCCACCGCAAGAAAGCGAATGCCCCGCTTTTCCGGCTCGTCAAAATACTGCTGCCGACGGGTGGTATTGCCCATGCTTTGTATCTCGGTCACGGGACATTCACCCTCCAGATACAGCAGATCTCCCTCGGCATAGACCTTGGCATACAGTTGGCTCCTAAGGCCCACGGAAAGCGAAAGCGCCGGAACAGGCTTGCCGTCCTCCCCCCGTGCCTCGATTCTGTAAACCATGGCGTCGTCGGGGTGAGAAACGAAGGCCGTTGCCGTAAAACGCACCCCGTTTTGCCGGTAACAGACGTCAGCCACCGCCCGGGAGAGATCCAGTGTGCGACGATAGCCGCTGACGCGCCCGCCGGCATTCGTAAAGGTGAGGATCAGATCGCCAAGGGGCATATAGGCGGCAGAGATGCCGCTTCCAAAGCTCTTTGAAAGCTCCTGAGTGGCGCCCACGCGGTCGCCATCCAAAATGGCAACCTTCGCCCGAGCCAGCGCTTCTTTCGACCCCTCCCGGCGTGTGTCCCTCTCGGGATAGCCCGTCCAAAGCGTGTCGTGGTTGAGGCTGATACGCTCCTGCCGCGTGTCGCCGTAAAGCATGGCGCCCACGGCACCGTTTCCGAGGGGATAGGCCTCCTCAAAGCAGCCCGCAGGCTGCCGCGCCATCAGCTGCAGCGCGTCCTTGTGTTGGTTCATTCGTTTCATAGGCGCACCTCCTTATGGATGATACTTTTACATTGTAACACATTTTTTCTCTCTTGGAAATGGAAAAAAGAATTATTTTTTGCAAAAATAATATTTTACATACGTGTCTTTGAACAGCAAAGCAAAGAAGCCGCCTTTCCATATCCCATCTCATCACATTTTTGAAGCTTTGCTTACAATATTATGAAAACTTTCTTGATTTTTTGCCCAAGCTATGCTATACTACTGTTAATTACAATCATCCTCAAAATACGACAGACGAAAAAAGGAGCCAAATATGATCTACGGCATTCTGAAGGATATCAAGGAAGGCGAAAACAGAGTCATCTCCACCCCCGCGGAGGTTAAAAGTATCGTGGCTGCCGGCCACGAGGTATGGGCACAGCACGACTGCGGCAAGGCGGCGGGCTTCCCCGATGAAAAATACGTAGCGGCAGGCGCCAAGATCGTTGCCACCGCTGAGGAAATGTGGGCGGGCTGCGATATGGTGGCCAAGGTGAAGGAATTCACCCCCGCAGAGTACCCTCTGATCCGCAAGGATCAGATCATCCTCGGCTGCATCCATCCCGCTGGACACCCCGAGGAGGTGGACGCGCTGCTGAAGAGCGGCTGCATCGCCTTCACCGCAGAGGATGCCCATCGCTACGGCTCTCCCAACTGTGAGGCCGCCGGCAAGCAGGGCGCGCTCTTCGGCCTTGAATCCATGCTCTCCATCAACGGTGGCAAGGGCAAGTACGTGGGCGGCTTTGCAGGTGCGCCCCGCATGAACGTGCTGATCCTGGGTGCCGGTCTCGTTGGCCGCGGCGCGCTGGAGGTGCTCTTTGCCCTCGGCGCCAACTGCACGGTGATGGATATCAACGTGGGGCTTTTGCGCACGCTGCTTTCCCAGTACGGCAGCAAGATCAACACGGCGCTCTGCAACAAGGAGGCCATTGCCGAGCTGCTGCCCCAGACCGATATGGTGCTGAACTGCGTCAAGTGGGATAAGAAGCGCACCGACTTCCTCATCGACAAGGAAATGCTGAAGCTGATGGAGCCCGGCAGCGTGCTGGTGGATATCTCCAACGACGATCCCGGTGCCATCGAATCCAGCCACGAGACCCACCACGACAACCCCAGATACGTGGTCAACGGCGTGGTGCATTACTGCGTTTCCAACATTCCCGGCGCGGTGGCCAACTCTACCTCCGTGGCCTACGCCGCAGAGATGCTGCCCATGATCCTGAGCATCCTGAACGACGGCGTGGCAGAGTGCTGCGTGAAGGACGGCTTCTACCGCAGAAGTCTGACCGTCTACAAGGGCTACCTCACCCACGAGGAGACCAGCGCCATCCAGAACAAGCCCTGGATCCGCCCCGAGGACATTCTCGGCATTGCGGAAAGACGCCTGGATCCCGCTCCCCCCGCAACCGTCACCAGATCCAATCTGTTCTATCAGAACGTATAAACAGCAGCAACGTATCCGATTGCAAAAAAAGGGGCTGAGTCACTAAAATGTGGCTCAGCTCCTTCTTTTGGTGCATATAAAAGTCTTCAAATTAGAGTTTGTCGGGATGTTCGTGCCACCCCCGTCTGAAAGTTTTGGTCAAGCTTTTTCAAAAAGCTTGCGGGGGTGGGCAGCGCCCACAAAAACGCCGTTTCTTTTTGATAACTTTTTCTTTGCGGCTCACACCTGCAAAGAAAAAGTGGCTATGGATTCTGAAAGTCCCCGTGGCTACAGCCATTTAGCGTGTGCAAATTTCCCGCCCGCTTTTCTCTTTGACACCCGAGGCACAAAGAGAAAAGCTATCAAAAGAGAAATGCCGAAAACGTTTCGCCCTCTGCGGAGGGCGAGGAGGGCTCCGCGCCCTCCACTGCGCCGCCTTTTGAAAAAGGCGGGCGAAAAC
>JAFTQT010000055.1 GCA_017462615.1 Clostridia bacterium
AAGGTTGCGCGCATACTGAGGCTCCCTCCGGGAGGGAGCTCCCGACGAAGTCGGGTGAGGGAGAGAGCGTTATAATAAAGTTTAATCTAAACTCAGAGTAACGCAGGCTCCTTCCGTCACGCTCCGCGTGCCACCTTCCTCTCGGAGGAAGGCTTTTTGTTGATCCCATTATATCACAAATCGGCAGAGAAAACAAGAGTGATATTCCGACTTCGTCGGAGTGATATTATACGACTGCGCCGTGTAGTGATATTGTTCGGCTTCGCCTCACAGTGATATTTTATTCGCCTTCAAAAGCTCGCGCCGCTCACTGCGTGAGCCGCGAATACCACTCGGCGTGAGCCGAATATCACTGCAAAGCAATAGAACTCGCCCAAGGCGAATAAAACTGCCCAACTTCCTTATGAGAAGTTGGGCAAAGGCAGTCATTTTTTATAGCTTATTTATAAGAGTTATAAAGTGCCGCGATCTGTTCCGCGGTCAGGACCTGAGCGTACACGTTGGCGCTACGGATGGCGCAGGTGGCAAATTTGCCGCTGGAGCCCATCTCGGAGTCTCCGCCAATGGAAAGGTAGGGAGCGGCGGGGGGCTTGATCGTACCGGAAACGGCCTTGACGATGGCAGGCGTTTTACCGTTCACGTAAAGCTTCAGCTCCTTGCCGTCAAAGGTACCCACAAGATGTACCCATTCGCCTACGGCAAGATCTGTATAGACATTGTAGTAGGTGCCGTCCACATTGATATAAAAGTGCATTTTGCCGTTGGATTTGTATTCAAATCCGTAGCCGCCACCCTGCTGATTGGAGAAGGGGTTGACGTAGTCGGATTCCGGCTTGCTATCCATGCGGAGATAGGTCTCAAAGGTGAGCCCATCGGCCAGCTCTTCATAGAAGAGCGAAAAATCATGATACTCATAGGCACTATTGCCGTCAAATACGCCGATGTATTGCTGCAGAGCCTCATCATAGACGGTGGTGGGCGTGCCGGTTACAGTCAGCGTTTGGTCGGAAATGGCGTCCTTGGCCGCATTCCCCTCGCCAAAGGCGATGGAAAAGACCTTTCCGTTCTCAGTGGTGCCCTCGTCCTTGGTGGTAAAGCGGAAGATCAGCGGATCGCCCTCGTTGCCCCAGGCGCTGACGGGAATGATCTTCACCTCATACTGGGTGTTGGCCTGCAGCCCCACAATGGGCAGGGAAAGGGTCTCCGGAGCGGGGAAGAGAAAGCCGCAGTCCAGACGGTATACAGTCTTTACCAGCTTGCCGGCGGTGTAAACCTCGCAGCGATAATTTTGCACGTAGGTGCCGTTGGCGGTGCGGGGGAAGGAGAATTTGGCATAGACGGTGGAGAGCGCCAGCTGCTTCACCTCGGCATCCTTGGCAAAGGCGGGCTTTTCCTCCTTGTAGGAGCGGTCGCTCGTATAGGTAAACTTGGTGGGATCACCTACCTCCTCCAGCAGAATGGGCTCAATGACCGCCGTGCCGGTCACGATATCGAATGCCTGCACCAGAATGCGGTTCTTGGCATCGATCTCTACGATGTAATACTGGCCGCCGTCAGCGCGACCGCTGCTGGTGCTGGACCAGCCGCCCTCCGCGTCGGTGGGGAAGATGTATTCATCCGCCACGCCGATCAGATCCATTTCAAGTCCCTTCAGCGAGGCGCTGTTGAAGGCGGTGAAGCTGCCCTGCCAGACCGAGCGGGGATCATTGATGGGGAAGTGGGAGTGACCGGAAAAGTTTATGACCTGGGGGTAACGGGAAAGCACGCTGTAAAGGTCGGGAATTCCCCAGGTGTTGGCGCTACCGTAAACGGTATCGCTGACGTGCTGATGCTGGAATACGAAGATCGGCCTCTTGCCGGTGGGATCATCCTTGGCGGCAATGGAAAGCTGTGTGGCAAGCCATGCTTTTTTATCGGCACCAAATCCGCGTCCGTTCTGATCGGGGCTAATGAGGATGAAGTGATATCCGCCCAGCACCAAATGGGAATCGTCGTCGTTATAGCCGGAGGCGGCGCGGAAATTCTCCACGGTTTTGGCTGCATCGTGATAAAATTCATGGTTGCCAAGACAAGCGCGGGTCACGGTTTCTTCTCTTGCGTGCGTGGCGAGAGCGGTGAAGAAGCGCTCCATCGAGAGAGGCGTGCCCCTGTCCACCGTATCACCGGCAAAAAACACGGCATCCAGCTCCTGGTAGGTTGCATGCGCATCGCTGTAAGCGTAAGCATCCTCGAACATTTTCTGCAGCTTTTCGTCGCGGATGCAGGGGCTGTCCACCAGATGGATGTCGCTGGCCATTGCAAAGCGCAGCACGGGCACAAAGCCCGTTTCTTCATTGGGTGTATCTCCTCCACCGGGGGTATTTTCCGTCGGCTCCTTCTTGCAGGCAACCAGCGCGGAAAGCAGGCACAGTATTGCCAACAGTGCAGCGAAAATTTTCAGAAAAACAGATTTTTTCATAGTTTACTCCTTGGTACTCGGTTCGAAAGTGAAGGGATGCAAGCGCATCCCTTCGTCAAAGGCTTAATACGAGTTATACAATGCGGCAACCTCTCCGGCAGTCAGAGGAGCAGCGTAAAGATTCGTAACGGCGATCTTGCCGGTCATAAAGTAGTCACCAGAGGTGGTGGCGTTGGAGTCGCCGCCGATCACCAGGTATTGAGAGGTGGGGGGCTTTATGCTGCCCTCGTTGGGCGCTGCGGTACTTACAAGAACACCGTTTTTGTACATGCTCAGCGTAGAGCCGTCATAGGTAACCACTATATGCACCCATTCGCCGCCGGGGAGTGTAGTGCTGGGTCTGGCACTGGAGCTACCGCCGAGAGTGATGATGAATTGCAGATTTCCCCCACTCTTCAATTCAAAGCCAAAGCCGCCGGCTTGCTGGTTGGATACAATATCCACGTAGCTGGAAGAGGGGACCTCATCCATATAAACGTAGATTTCAAAGGTGAAGCTCTCGCTCATGATATCGTAATAGTTGCCGATATCAAGGAAACGGTAAGCACTGCTGCCATTGAGGTATACGACATTGCGCTTGAGGGTATTGTCGTAAACCACAGTAGGAGCTCCGGTCACAGCCAGGGCCGTGCCGTCAACGGCATTGTAAGCGGTATGATCGGTGTTGAGACCCATGGAGAAGATGTCGGGGGTTTTATCAAGAGAGGTGTTTGCATCGGTTGTGGAACGGGTAACGAAGCGACCAACCAAGGGCTCGCCCTCAATGCCCCAGTAGCTGACGGGGTAGATCTTTGCCGTGTAGACCGTGCTGGAGGAGAGCCCCATGATGGGTGCTATGATGGTTTCGGGCATTGCACCGCCCAAATACTGGCAAGCAAGACGGTAAACGGTGGTGACCAGCGTGTCATCCTTATAGATTTCCACGCGGTAGCTGTTCATACCGTCGGGGCATTCTGCCTGAGGAATGACAAGCTGAACGCTCTTCTTGGTGAGGAACTTGGTTTCAAGCTTAGCGTTGTTAGCAAACTTGGGCGTATTGGCGTTGGCGCGGCGTGTCTCGTTGTAGTAAAAGTTGTCGGGATCGCCAACCTTGCCGAGGAGAATGACATCCTCGATAGCGCCGGTATAGATGTTATTGATGACCAAACGGATATTGTTGTTAACGTCTACCTCAACGATAAAGTACAGGCAAGCGTTACGAGTGGCCGTTTCAATATCGCCGGTACCCCAAGTACCCTGATTATCCATGCCGGTAGAGGCCTCGGTGTAATACTTACCGTCCTTGTAATTGATCAAGGTCGCGCGCAGATAAGCAAGAGAACCAGTATTGATAGCGGTATAGCCGGTCTGGAAGATGGTGCGCGGGTCAGTGAGAGAGCAGTGGGTATGACCGGAGAAGTCCACCACCTGCGGATAGCGGTTGAGAATGGGTTCCAGATCCGTATCACCGCTGGTGAGGGTACCGTTGTTATTGTTGATACCCGAATTGGAGGCGCGTACGTGGTGGAATATGAAGATGGGTTTTTCACCGGTGGCATCGTCCGCCACGGCCTTTTGGATCTCTGCCTCCAGCCAAACCAGCTTCTCGTCGCTGTAGAAGTTGGTGCCGGAGGGAGGCGTAATCTTGTTGCCGTTTTCGTCAATATAGCCGTCGTTGTAGCGATCCATACTGAGCAGGATGAAGTGGAAGCCGTTGATCACAAGGTGCTGATCCACCTCCTCATATTGGCCGTAGCGCAGATGTCTCTCATAGGTCGCGGCAATGGACTGCGGACCGTAGCGGGTTCCTTGCTCTTCACCCTTGTAAACGGCACCGGCGGTCCAATATTCATGGTTACCGAGAACGGTGCGCACGATGGTATCGCCGCGGGTGAGGCGGTTGGCAAGCTCGTAAAACTCGCTCATTTCGGCCTCGCTGCCGTTTTGGGTATAGTCGCCCGCGATAAAGATACCGTCCAGCTCGTTGTAGGGGCGAGAGGTGCTATAGTCGTAAGCGGTTTCAAACAGCAGCTGTGTGTTATCTGCGCTCTGCAAGGGATTTTCCTTGGTGGAAGAGCGCCAGTGGAGGTCGCTGGAAACAGCAAAACGCACCACGGGGGTGAAGGGAGTGCCGTAGCAAGCCGTAACGGTGGTGTGGTCGTGGGTCATGGTCAGCTTTGCTGAGGCGTCGAGGGAAACGGTATGGCCGTTTTTCTCCCAACCGATAAAGCTTTTGCCGCCGCTGGTAGCGGCCGCCTTTAGCGCGACCTGCTCACCGGGGGCGTAGAGACCCTTAGCGAAGCCGTCTGCCAGCGTACCATCGGTGACCTTGAGCTGATAGAAGGTGTCCGTAGCAAGGCGGTCGGTGCGGTAATCGGCAAAGGTCTGTGCCTTGGCGCCGTATTCCAGCATTTCGGTAAGCATATCCTTCAAAGCGCTATTTTGGGTGGCCGTTCCGGTGATGCCCAGCTTATTGTAGGCATACTGCAGCACGCTGTATTTGACAACATCGCTGTAATAGGCCTGCCCCTCGACCTCGATATATGCGCGGGCGTAGATGTCATCGGTCATATTTTTGGCGCGGAGCTTGGTGTACTTAAACATCTTGCAGTCCTTGCCATCATAGGTCACGTCACCGCAGTTGGCGGTGCTGTAGCTTTCCGTGCCCTTGGTATACGCGTCCTTGCTTGCCTTGGGCTCGGTCCAGAACAGCATTTGCACCTGATCTGCTGTTACGTTTTCGGAGGAAACGGCATATACCAGATATACAGAGTCCTCAAACGACAGGTTAAAGGCCTCCACTGCCAGGGAGGGAGAGGTGTTGATGTCTGCCAGCGTGGCTACGCCAAGCACCGTGCCAAGCACCAGCACCAAGGCGATGATCCACATCAATTTGCGCTGCATTTTCATAGCGATCTCCTTTGCAATTCGGTTTAATCGTTGTTGGCATCATCCCACTCGCCAAGCTCGTTGTCGTTGCTGTTGCTACCACCCTCGGAGGTGGCAATCATATCGGCGGCGAAAAAAAACGTAAAGCTCGGCTGCGGGAGGAATGTAAGCGTTTTTCATAGGGTTTTTCCTTCCTTATAATGTAATCAAGAAAATTATACATCCTCCACAGATATTTGTCAATACTTTTTTTGTCTTTTACTAATATCGCCAAATAAAAGAGCAAGCAGCCATCGGCTGCTTGCTCTTGAGGGATCAATATTCGTTGTAATGTGCAAGGATCTCGTTTGCGGAAAGGGCGCCTGCGTAAAGCTCCACGCCGGCAATTTTACCGGTCATGTAGTTGTCCGCGATGTTGCCGGTCACGGTGTCACCGCCGATAACGAGGTACTGCGCATCAAGGCTGCTGGAGAGCACCATCGTGTGGCCCTCGGTGGTGAGGGACTTTTTCTCTACGCCGTTGAGATAGATCTTCAAGGAGGTGCCATCGAAGGTAGCTGCCAGGTGTACCCACTGACCGTTGGTCATCGTCACACCAACGCGCTCATAGGTGGAGCCGGTGTGGCAGAGGAACTGCATCTCGTTGTTCGTGTTTTTGTACTCAAAGCCGAAGCCGCCGCCCTGTTGAGCGGAAACCACGTCGGAGTAGCTGCCGGCGGGCTTCGCGTCAAAATAAACGTAGGTCTCCAGCGTGAAGCTGGTCTTGAGGAGCTCATACCAGTTGGCGAGATCGCCGTAAACGAACGCGCCATTGCCGTTCACGGTGGCTACGTTCCGCTTCAGGGTGCTGTCGTATTTGATGGTGGGGGCGGTCTCGGTCTTCATCAGCGTAGCGCCGTCAATGGCGTTGGTGGCAGAGCCGTCGGCGTTGAATTTTACGGAGAGGATGTGCGCACCCGTGGCGGCGGAGGCGGAGGTAGGCGTCTTGAAGGTAGTGGTCAGCGCTGCGCTTTCCTTTGCCCAGGGGCTGACGGCGTATGCCTTGACGGTATAGGTCTTGCCGGCATCAAGTCCGGTGAAGGGAGCGTAAATGTACTTGGGGGCGCTACCGCCAAGGAAGGCGCAGGCGAGACGATACTCGGTCTTCACAAGGGAATTGCCGTAGTAAAGCTCCACGCGGTAGTTGTTGATGGAATCCTTGCAGATTGCCTGCGGGATCATCACCATAGCGGCGTCGGAGGTAATGGCCGGCACGGTCAGAGCGGCATCTGCTGCGAAATAGGGCTTCTCAGCGGTGTTGGCACGCTCAGCCGTAAAGGTGTAGGTGCTGGGATCGCCCACGTTGCCAACGTAGATCGGCTCGCCGTAAAGCTTATCGGAGAACAGGTCGTAAATGTACACGCGAATGGCGTGCTTGGCGTCCACCTCAATGAGGTAGTACATACCGCCGGTACGCAGTCCGGACTCGGAGCCGTCGGAGGCCCAACCGCCGGTGGTGTTGGTAGCGCGTCCGCTTGCTTTATTGGGATGTCCCACAATGTCGGTGCCGATATAGGCCAGCGTGCCGGTATTGATAGCGGTAAAGTCACCCTGCCAGATGGAGCGGGGATCGCTGAGCGGATAGTGGGAGTGGCCGGAGAAGTTCACTACCTGGGGGAAGTCGTCCAGCACGGAGCCGAGGTTTTTATCCGCGCCGCCCGTACCGTACACGGTGTTCTTGGCACCGATATGCTCAAATACGAAGATGGGCTTGGTGCCGGTGGGATCGGCAGCGGCGGCAGCCTGCAGCTCACCCTTCAGCCAGGCAAGCTTTTCGGTGCTGTAGAATTCGTTGGAGGATTTCTTATAAAGATCCATCGCGACGATAATGAAGTGATAGCCGTTGATGGAAAAGTGGTCGTCAGCGCTGTCATAGCCGCTGTACTGCACGTAGTTGGCGTGAGTGCCGGCAATGGATTCGGGCGTGTAGCGGTAATCGTAAAAGCCGTTGGGGTACAGCTGCTTGTATTCCTCGGAGTTTCTGTCACTGGCCGTGGCGTAAAACTCGTGGTTGCCGATGATGGCGCGGGAAATGGTGCCCGCCTTGGTGTTGGCCTTTACGTAATCGTAGTACTTGGCAAGCTCCGTGGTGGGTTTACCGTTCTGGGTGTAGTCACCTACCACAAAGATACCGTCCAGCTTGTTGTAGGACTGGGACTCCGCAAAGGCGTATGCGGTGGTGTAGAAGGCAGCCAGGCGCTCGCGGGTGTCAAAGTTTTCGCTGTCGCCGCGGGTATGCAGGTCGCTGGCTACGGCAAAGCGGAGAATGGGGGTGTAGGTATCCCCGTCGGTGCCATCGTCGGGCGTGCTGGGGGGCAGCGTGCCGGTGGCGGGAACGCCGGAGTCCACGCCGTCAAGGAACCAGTTGCCATTGGCGCCGATGGTGATCTTGGTGCCATCCTTGCCGTCCTTGCCGGGTGCGCCGGGCGTGCCGGGAGCACCGTTCTGACCCTTGGCGGGCACGCCGGAGTCTACGCCGTCCAGGAACCAGTTGCCGTTCTGGCCGATGGTGACCTTGGTGCCGTCAGAGCCGTCCTTGCCATCCTCGCCCTTGGCGGAAATGCCGGTATCGACGCCGTCCAGGATCCAGTTACCGTTGTTGCCGATGGTAATGGTGGTGCCAAGCGTGCCGGCAGCGCCGTCAGCGCCTGCGGGGCCCTGAGGACCCGCGGGACCGGCGGGACCTGCGGGTCCGGTGGCGGGAGTGCCGGAATCCACACCGTCGAGGAACCAGTTGCCATTCTGGCCAATGGTGACCTTGGTGCCGTTTTTACCGGCGGCGGAGATGCCGGTGTCCTGGCCGTCGAGGAACCAGTTGCCGTTGGGGCCGATGGTCACCTGCGTGCCGCTGGTGCCGTTGGAGCCGTTGGAGCCGTCCTTGCCGGCGGCTGCAATACCGGTATCCTCACCGTCGAGGAACCAGTTGCCGTTGGGGCCAATGGTGACCTTGGTACCATCCTTACCCTTGGCGGGCACGCCGGAATCGACGCCGTCAATAAACCAGTTGCCGTTGTCACCGATGGTAACACCGGAGGAGGCAGGCTTGCAGGCCACCGCCAGCGGCAGGAGCATACAAACGAGCAAAAGGACACAAAGCGTTTTCAAAAAATGGATCTTCATAATAATTCTCCTTTTCGAATGAAATTATAAGATCTGATCACTTATATTGGTTGTAAAGATTGGCAACTGCAGCTGCCGGCAGGGGATAAGAGTAAAGATTTACGGCAGCGATCTTTCCCTTCATGAAGGAGCTGCCGGTGCCACTGTCGGAGTCACCTCCGATACATAGATATTGGGCGCTGGAGGAAGGGGATTTCATCGTTTCTCCGGAGGGGACAGAGGCGGAAATGCCGTTTACGTAAAGCGTTACGGAGGAGCCGTCAAATACGCCTACCAGATGCACCCATTGCCCCGTGGGCATATCCAGCCCGGGATTCAGATAGCCGGAGCCGTCATGGCAATAAAAGTACATTTTTCCATCCTTTTGATGCTCAAAGCCGAAGCCGCCGCCCTCCTGATTGGAGGCGGGATTTACCAGTCTGCCGGAGGGGAGTCCGTTCAGATAAACGTAAGCCTCAAAGCTGAAGCCGGTGGATATGGTACCGTAGAGACCGGGCATATCCTCAAAGCGGTAAGCGCTGCTGCCGTTAAAGACGCCCACGTATTGATTCAGGGTCGAATTCTTTTCTACGGTGGGCTTGCCGGTAACTGCCAGCTTCTGACCCGTCAGCGTGTTGACGGCAGAGCCGTCTGCGTTGAAGGCGATGGAAAACAGATCCGGTACGGGCGTATCGCTTATGGATTTTGTAGTAAAGCTGGTAACAAGCGGCTCTCCCTCCTTGCCCCAGGTGCTGACGGGGATCACCTTTACCGTGTAGGTCTTACCGGGATCAAGAGCCTTGATGGATAACGGAATGGATTTCGGCGCGGCGTTGCCAAGATACTGGACAGCCAGCCGATAGTAGATCTTTACCCAATTGCCGTTGGGGCCGATGACCTCACAGCGGTAATTGTTGACGGTATCTGTACAGAACGCCTGCGGAATGGAGAGCCTGGCACCGCCAAAGGTGGTGGAAACCACCTCGAGCTTTGCGCCATCGGGGAATTTCGGTGCCTCAGATATTTGCTTGCGGGTATTGGTGTAGGTGAACGTGGAGGGATCACCGACCCCACCGATATAAATGGTTTTCAAAACGCTCTCGGTGAGAAGGTTGTAAACCACCAGCCGGATCTCGTTTTCGGCATTGACCTCAACGAAGTAGTAAAGAACCGCGTTCCGTACTGCCGTCTCAATATCGCCATATTCCCGGTTTCCCTCGTTGTCCATAGCAACCACAGCCTTTTTGTCATAGGTGGGGTGGTTGGCAATGTTCACGCCAAGGTAGGCAAGGGAAGCGGTGTTGATGGCGGTGTAGCCCTTTTGCCAGATGGAGCGAGGATCGGTAATGGGACGGTGCGTATGTCCGGAAAAATCCACCGCCTGGGGATATTTGTTAAAGATCTTTTCCAGATTGTCATCGCTGCTGCTTTGCGAGGAATTGTTGACGGTGGCGGTGGCGGGCATGTGCTGAAAAACGAAAATAGGCTTTTTGCCGGTGGAATCGTCAGCGGCTGCAGCGGCAAGCTCGGTTTCCAGCCAGGCGAGCTTTGCGGGGCTGAATTTGGAGCCTGTGTAATCGTCGTTGTAGCGATCCATATTGAGAATCAGAAAATGATATCCCGAAATGATCAGATGCGCGTCAACGGTTTCATATCCGCCAAGCGAGGTGTATTTCTGATAGGTGGCGGCAATGGATTTCGGGCCGTAGCGCGTGCCTTCCTCCTCGCGGTATTGGCTGCCGGAGGCCCAATACTCGTGGTTGCCGAGAATGGCACGCACGGTGGTACCCTTTTTGGTGTTTTGATTGACAAAATCGAAAAACTTGGTCATCTCGGCAGTGGAGCCGTTTTGCGTAAAATCACCGGCAAAGAAAATACCGTCCAATTTGCTGTAATCCTGCGCCTCGCTGTAAGCATAGGCGGTACGGTAGAGCTTTTGCAGGGTCTCATAGCTTTGATAATCGTTGGCGGTGGTGCGTAAATGCAGGTCGCTGGTCACCAGGAACCGGAGCACCGGGTCGAAAGCGATCTCCTCCTCCCCCGGTGTGCCACCGGGGGTGCCCGGATCATCAGACGAGGGCTTGCAGGCTATCGCCACAGGCAGCAGCAGGGCTGCCAGAACCAAAAGACAAAGAATTTTCAAGGTGGCAGCTTTCATACTCTACTCCTTTTCAAAAAGGGCGGGTGCGCCGCGGCGCACCCGCTTTTTTGAATATCAATATTCGCTGTACAGGGAGGTGACCATTGCCTCGGTGAGGGCAAAGGAATAAAGATTTACCGTTGCGATCTTACCGGTCATAAAGGATGCACCGGTTCCCTCATCGGAGTCACCGCCGATGCAGAGGTACTGCGCGTCGGCAGAGGGGGGCTTCAGCGTAGAGCCGGCGGTAACGGAAACAGCCTTTCCGTTCAGGTAAATGATGACGTTGGAGCCATCAAATACACCTACCAGATGCACCCATTCGCCCTCGGGGATATCCTGTGCGGGCTGCTTGTACCCGCTGCCGTCGTGGCAGTAGAAGTGAACCTTACCACCGCTGGCCTTCAGCTCGAAGCCGAAGCCGCCGCCCTGCTGGTTGGAAACCAGATCCACGTAGCCGGAGGTAGGCTTCTCGCTGACGTATACGTAGGTCTCCAGCGTGAAGCCGTGAGCCATCAGGTCGTA
>JAFTQT010000056.1 GCA_017462615.1 Clostridia bacterium
AGATAGGCAGCGTTCTGGGCGCCATCGGAAACGTCCAGGTCAATGCCACCGGCGGTGCTGATGACAGTAAATTGCCATCCGTTGGTATTCGAAAAGTGAACGGTCGAAAGGGTGTCGCAGCCGGCAAAGGCATAGAGGCCGATGCTCCGCAGGCTGGCCGGCAGCGTAACGGTTGCAAGAGACGCACAGCCGGAGAAGGCGGACTCCCCGATATAGACAAGCCCCTCCTGGAGCTGCACACTCTGCAGCGCTTCGCAATTGGCAAAAACGCGGTTCTCCAGCCGGGTGACCGTGGCGGGAAGCGTAACCTCCACGAGCTCCTTGCAGTCGCTGAACGCACCGGCATACAGCGTGCTGAATGCTTCGGGGAGGTGAAGCGTGGTAAGCGCCGTACTGCGGAAGGCATAAGCCCCAATGGCGGTAAGGCTCTCCGACCAGTGAACCGTATGCAGCACCGTACAACCGTCAAAGACGTTATCGGAAATGGTATGCAGCCCCTCCGGCAGCGTGACGGAGGTAAGATTGACGCACGCCGCAAGCAGCCCGTCGGCAAGCACGGTGACACCCTTGGGAACGGTAAGCTCCACAAGCCCCGTGCATCCCGCAAGCATGCGCTTGCCGGTTTCGTAGATGTGCGCGGGCATTTCGATGGCGGAAAGGGCGTCGCAGCCCTCAAATACGTGCTCGCCTACCGTGGTCACGCTCTCCGGAATCCGGATAGCGGCAAGTGCGGTGCAGCCCTCAAACGCGCGCCCACCTACCGTGGTCACGCCCTCCGGAATCCGGATAGAGGCAAGCGCGGTGCAGCCTGCAAAGGCTTTCGCTCCGATATGCAAAGTGCCCTCCGGCAGCGTTACGGCCTCAAGAGCCGTACAACCCGAAAAAGCATCGTCGGGGATCTCCTTCACCCCCGCCGACAGCACTACGGAGGAAAGACTGCTGCAGCCCGCAAAATAGATGCTTTCTACCCCTGCCGGCACCGTCAGCGCCGTCAGCGCAGTACAACCGCTCAGCCAAATCCGGTTCAGATGCCCATTTGCCGGCAAATACAGCTCCGAAAGTGCCGTGCAGCCGGCAAGCGCTAACCGAAAAAGGCAACCGTCAGCAGGTAACGTGATGCTGCGAAGAGCTGTGCAACCGTAAAAGGGACTACTGTAGCCAATATACATAGGCGGGCAGCAGCCGTCTCCCCGGTCATATTCCGGATAGACGCCGGTCTCGATCCACCGCACGCTTTTGGGGATGGAGATAGCGGTCAGCGCGGTGCAGCCCGCAAAGCATTCGCCCTCCAGGCGCTCCAGCTCCGCGTTGGGAGCAAACACTACGTTTTCCAGTGCGGTAAAATCATAAAAGCTCTTGTATCGGATGGTTTTGACCGTGTACGGGATCACCAGCGTCTTGACGCTGTTCGTCCGCCAGGCGTGCTTGTTCTCTCCCGTCAAAATACCGTTCCACTTCTCCTCGTTGGGGGTATACAGCTGAATTTTGGTCACGCGGGCGCCCTGATAATGACTGGCAAAGCGCAGCTCCTCGGGCAGCGTATCCGCAGAAAATCCGGTGGCAATGGCCTCGCCCGTTGTGGCATCGATCCGATAGGTCACCTCCGGCGATCCCTCCTGATAGGTGCAGATCTCACACCGTCCGTGGGCATCCATCTGATGCGCGCCCTCGATGCGCTCTCCCTCAAGGGGGCAGCCGCAACGGTACTGCGTCATGCTATGGGTGGTCTCTGTAACGGCAAAATCCGGCGTGTGAGGGAGGGCAGGCAATACCACGTAATCGGCCAGCTCCGTCACGTGAGCAAACAGAGCCTGATCCCGATACTTGATGTAGGCAGCATTGCACACCTCGCACTCCCAGTATTCCGAGCGCCCCGTGCTCTTACAGGTAGGAGCCACGTAGGGGTAATGCTTCATTACCGGCTCGTCTGCGCACTCATAGCAGGTCATGAGCGTTTCCTCCTCCGTCGGCGGCGCCTCCGGCTCCCGGCAAGCACTGAGTAAAAAGATCAGCGCGGCCGCGAGGCTCAGTAACAGTAGCGTTGAAACAAAGAATTTCTTTTTCATAGTGCTTCTCCTTTCTTGCAAAAAGGCACACGAGGGCAAAATGCCGTCGTGTGCCATAGGCTGTGTATCCGGACCAGGGCCTGCATACACGGCGGTATCGATGGCTCATTGGTGAACGTATACACATTATATGGAAGATATATCAACTCCGTTTGTCTATTCTGTTAATATTTTGTAAATTGGCCTCCTCGCGTCCGGAAAAGAAACGCGTTTCCGCCCTGACGCCATCGCGCAGCAGCAGCAACGCCGCCAGATTGAGAAGCGTCATCAGCCCAAGCACAAGGTCGGTGGCATCCCACACCAAAGCCGGGGCAAACAGCGCGCCGCTCAGCACGGCGGCGGCCATAGCCGGCAGCAAAAGGCGCTTGGCGCGGCGCTGCCCCAGCAGGTAACCAAGACTCTCTACACCGTAATGCGACCAGCACAGCACTGTGGCGAAGGCAAAAAAGGCCACGGACACCGCCAGCAGCGGCTCTGCCACATCCCCCAGCACCGCACGGAAGGCCGCAAGCGCCAGCGAAACGCCCTCCCCCGCCTCCAGCGGCACGCCGGAGGTGAGGATCACCAGCGCCGTCAGCGTGCAGAGTAAAATCGTATCCACAAAGACCTCTAATATACCCCAAAGCCCCTGCTCCGCAGGGTATTCCACCTCTGCCGCCGCGTGAGCACTGGGCGCGGTACCACACCCCGCCTCGTTGGAGACCAGCCCCCGACTGACGCCGTAACGCAGCGCCCCGGAGGCGAGCACGCCGAGGGCACCGCCCGCACCCGCCCGCGGTGTCAGCGCGCCGCGAAAAATGGCGCCGAAGGCAGCAGGCAGCGCATCGCGCCGCAGGATCAGCACCGCTAGCGCCGCCACGGTAAAAAGAAAGCACATGAAGGGCACCAGCGCCGTGCAGACACGCTCGATCCGTTTTCCACCGCCCATCAGCACCAACAGCGCCAGGGCGGCCATGCCGCCGCCCACCATAGCGGGAGGCAGCCGAAGCGTGACAGAAAGTGCCTCGGCGGCGGCATTTGACTGCAGCATTCCGCCCAGCGTCAAAGCACAAAGCGCGCAAAGCACCGCAAAAAGCGCCGCCGCTCCCCTTCCCGCCTTGCCGCCGAAGGCTTCCTTTATATAATACATGGCACCGCCGTGAGAGGTGCCGTCCGCTTCTCTTGTTCTGTGGCGCAGCGCCAGCACGATCTCGGCGTATTTCAGCGGCATGGCCAGCAGCGCCGCCACCCACATCCAGAAGACCGCTCCCGCGCCCCCAAGGGCAATGGCCGAGGCCACGCCCGCAATATTCCCCACCCCCAAGGTGCCTGCCAGCGCCACCGCCAGGGCGCGGGCCGAGGAGCTGCTGCCGCGTCGACGGCAAGGGCGATAACGCAAATGCCGCACCAGCACAACCGCAAAATACGCGCCGCAAAGCAGCAGCGCCACGGGCACCACGGTACCCACAAGCCATTCCGTCACCCTTTTTCCCCTCCAGATTGTTAATAATATGTGAACAATACAAAATCCTCTTGATTTTTCCAGGATTTGGATTATAATAATCTTATGAGTTAGCACTCCGATCCTATGAGTGCCAAAATTCAACAAGATGCACCACGCATCTTTTTCCTAAAGGAGGCAAAAATTATGACCATCAAACCCCTTGCTGACCGCGTAGTGATCAAGCTCGTGGAGGCTGAAGAAAAAACCAAATCCGGTCTCATTCTCACCGCCGCTTCTCAGGAGAAGCCCCAGGTGGCTGAGGTCGTGGCTGTTGGCCCCGGTGGCATCGTTGACGGCAAAGAGGTTGTAATGACCGTGAAGGTCGGCGACCGCGTCATCACCAGCAAGTACTCCGGCACCGAAGTGAAGTGCGACGGCCAGGAGTACAACATCGTCCGTCAGAGCGACATTCTGGCAATTGTAGAATAAGGAGAAAGAACAATGGCAAAAGAAATTCTTTACGGCATTGAGGCGCGCGACGCCCTCTGCCGCGGTATTGACAAGCTGGCTAACACCGTCAAGATCACCCTGGGCCCCAAGGGTCGCAACGTGGTGCTTGACAAGAAATTCGGCGCTCCCCTCATCACCAACGACGGCGTGACCATCGCCAAGGAGATCGAGCTGGAGTGCGCTGCCGAGGATATGGGCGCTCGTCTGGTGCGCGAGGTTGCCACCAAGACCAACGACGCTGCCGGTGACGGCACCACCACCGCAACCCTTCTTGCCCAGGCATTCATCCGTGAGGGCATGAAGAACGTAACCGCCGGTGCCAATCCCATGGTGCTGCGCAAGGGCATGAAGAAGGCCGTTGACCGCGCCGTTGAGTGCCTCGTTGCCAACTCCAAGAAGGTGAACGGCTCCGAGGATATCGCCCGCGTTGGTACCATCTCCGCCGGCGACGAGGTGATCGGCACCCTGATTGCCGACGCGATGGAGAAGGTTTCCGCCGACGGCGTTATCACCGTGGAGGAGTCCAAGTCCGCCGACACCTACTCCGAGGTGGTAGAGGGTATGCAGTTTGACCGCGGCTACCTCTCCCCCTATATGGCTACCGATATGGATAAGATGGAGGCCGTTATCGACGACGCCCTCATTCTGATCACCGACAAGAAGATCTCCAACATTCAGGAGGTTCTGCCCCTCTTGGAGCAGATCGTACAGGCTGGCCGCAAGCTCCTCATCATCGCTGAGGACGTGGAGGGCGAGGCGCTCACCACCCTGGTGCTGAACAAGCTCCGTGGC
>JAFTQT010000057.1 GCA_017462615.1 Clostridia bacterium
AAAAATCCACACCGTTCCCCGCCCTATTGACAAAATTTATTTCTTATGCTATAATAGGGCAGTCCCTTACATACCCATCACACACCCACTATTATACGCTATAAGGAGATTCGTTATGCTTTGGGGTACCTTTGGAGCCGTGCATATCCTTTCCCTGCTGCTGGCAGCGGGGATGATCGTCGGCCTGTATTTTATTCTGAAGGGCAAAAGCCTCCGCACGCAAACGCTGGTGCTGGGAATTCTGTCCTTTGCCGGTATTGCCGCTATTATTTATAATCTCGTCACCTGGGGCTCCCCCCTGGAATATCTCCCTCTCCACCTCTGCTCTCTGAATGCGCTGGTGCTGCCCTACGCGGTATTCAGCCGCAACAAGACCGCCAATAACCTCCTGCTTTTGTGGGCGTTGGGCGCCGTATTCGCGCTGGTGGTCAACACCGCCCAGGCGGAGTTCGAGATCTTAAGCGCCACCTTTGCCTTTTACTATTTTCCCCACGTGCTGGAGCTGGGCATCCCCATTCTGATGTTCGCGTTGGGACTGGTCAAAAAGGATCCGCGCTGCATTGCCTCCACGCTGCTCATTACCCTTGCAGCCTATACGGTCATTCATTTCATCAATCTGGGCGTCAACGCCTACGCCGCCGCCAATCAGTGCCTTGACTGGGCCGGCAACGTGATCACGGTGAACTATATGTATTCTCTCCGGCCGGAGAATCCGCTGCTGGATCTCTTCTGGCGCATCATTCCCCACCCCTACTTTTACATGCTGCTGGCGCTGCCCGTGGCGACCGTTTATCTCCTGCCCGTTTATCTGAAGGAGATCATCGCCGCCTGCAAGGCCCGCCGCTCGCGCTGACAGAGCAAAAAATCTCCCCGCAACCTCGGTTGCGGGGAGATTTTTTCTATTGCTTGCCGTTTGGGAGAGAGATCACTTCTTTTTGCTTGCGGATCTTGCCCTCGTCGGAAAGCCATGCCTTATAGGCATAGAAGGCATCCTTCTTATACTTTCTGTATATGGTTACTAAACGAAATTCCAAACGACCTTGTCGGAATACGCGATCCATTGGCCGTCCCACGCTTCGGGAGCTTTGGCAAGGGGCGTGTATACGTAGCCGTCCAGCGCTTGAAACGCTCGATAGCCTATGTGCGTTATACTGCCGGGAAAAATCACAAACGTTACATGTTTCGTCAAGCTCGCTGTCATACGTATGATTGGCAAGCGGAAGCGATGCCTGTGCAACGATGACCAAGCCGCAAACAGAACAGTGCTTTCCCTCCGTTTTGCCTTTTTCTTTGCAGGTGGATGCAATTTCGGCGTCAATGACCTCTGTGTGCACATTCGTTTTTGAAACGGTGCTTTTTTCCTCTGCCGAGCATTTGCTGCAAATTCTTGTAAGGTGGTATCATCCGAAAGGGGATTAAAATGCATAGGTTAATATTATGTTATACAAATTTTAAATTTAATTTGGGTACAAAAGGATATTATTGTTGTCTGTTTTGCTTTTTTAAACCGTTATAAGTCTGCAAGGGTCAACGTAAGGGTCAAATCCATATCCGCGTACAACAAAAAGTGAGAAAAAAAGAGAAAAAGCCCTGAAATCTTGCGATTTCAGGACTTTTCTTTGGCGGAGAAGGAGAGATTTGAACTCTCGCGCCGGTTAAAATCCGACCTACACCCTTAGCAGGGGCGCCTCTTCGGCCAACTTGAGTACTTCTCCAGATACTCATGAAAACTACCAAAGGTATTGTTTTTCATTTGCTTTTGTTATTATACAATACTTTTGCGGAAATGTCAAGAGCCTTTTCCATTTTTTTTGAAATTCGCAAAAAGTCACCGGAACGTTGCCGCAAAATTTTGGAAAGCACCTTTAATTATAGACACAAAATCCTCCCCTGTCAACCCCTTTTAGAAAAAAATATGTGCCATAACGGGTAATTTTTTTCGACTTTTTTGCCTCAAAAAATTTTTTCAAAAAATTTGTCAAAAACGCTTGACAGAGGGGGATTTTCGTGCTAAAGTGTACAGACAAAGTTGAAAGGAAGACCGCATTTGCGGCACATAACTATGGAACTTCCGTTTTTGACCAACCAACGGTTGGACGACAAAAAGGCCATGGCTCTTCTGGAGACGAACAGCGACGAGTGCCCCATTCTTTTTTCCGTGATCGGAGAGGTGGCACCTGACAGTCGCTACGGAGACACTGCCCTGGTCGTATGTGCAGATCGCCTTTACACCTTTGATTTTTCCGCCGGCGAGGCATCCCCCCAGATCCTTTTTGCCGATATGGAAAAAATTTACACCAAGCGCCTTTACGGTAACGGCCTGGTGCGCGCCGAGCTGCAGGGAGGAGAGCGGCGGGATATTTTCCGCTTCACCTTCACCGTGGCGGCGCTCTGTGACGCGGCCGTGGGCTTCGTCAAGGCCATCCAGGAGGGCACCGATCTGGAGGACGCCATGGAAGCCATCCGCGGCGCCTACGAAAAGCTGCTGTCGGTCTGCCCAAAATGCGGCCGCACCCTTTCCGCGCCCGGTGTACCCTGTATCAACTGCATGAACAAGGGCAAACTCTTCAAAAAGCTGGCCACTTATCTGAAGCCCGAGGTGCCGGTTTTGGTGGTATCGGTATTTATCTCCATCATTACCACCGCCATCGCGCTGCTGCCCCCTCTGCTGACCAAGACCCTGGTGGACGAGATCCTGCCCAACCAGGCGCTGGATATGCTGATGGTGGTTTCCCTTTCCCTGATTGGCGTACATCTGCTGCGACATCTGTTGGCGGGCATCCGCGGCTATATGCTTCGTATTTCCGGCAACAAAATTGTGGCGCGCATCCGACGCGAGGTCTATGAAAAGGCCCAGCATCTGCCCATGCGCTTCTACGACAAGACCTCCACCGGCGCCGTTATTAACCGCATCAGCGGCGATACCGCCACGCTACAGTCCTTTATGCTCCGTATCACCCAAGAAGTGGTGGTACAGTTCTTCAAGCTGGTGGGTATCATCATCGTCATGATGGTCATGGATTGGAGGCTGACTCTCTACTCCCTTTGCCCCGTTCCGCTGGTGGTCATCGGCTCCCGCATCTTCCGTATCAAGATCGCACCCTTCTATCGCCGCATCTGGCGCCGCTCCTCGGCCGTCACGTCGGTGCTGACCGATACCATCCCCGGCATCCGCGTCATCAAGTCCTTTACCAATGAGGAGAACGCCACCGAGCGCTTCTCTGCGTGCGTGGAGGAATGGCGTGTGACCGACTCCAAGGCGGGCAAAATCCTGCACGCCTATCCCGCCATCGTCAACGGCCTCATTGCCTGCGGCTCGGTGCTGATCTGGAGCGTGGGCGGCACGGAGGTCATCCGGGGCCTTACCACAGGTGATCCCAACGCCATTTCCATCGGTCTGCTCGTTTCCTTTATTTCTTACGCCTCCATGTTCTACGAGCCCGTGAACTTCTTTGCCAACCTCTCCGACTCTACCCAAAGCGCCATGGCCTCTGCCGAGCGCATTATGGATATCCTGGAGGCGGAGCCCGAGCACGACTTCGGCAAGGGCAACACCAACGTCAACATGGCCGGCCGCATTGAGTTCAAGCACGTGAACTTCTCCTTTGACCGCACCAAAAAGGTACTGCGGGACGTGAACCTGGTCATCGAGCCCGGCGACATCGTGGGCATCGTGGGCACCACAGGCTCCGGCAAATCCACGCTGGTGAACCTGCTGCTCCGCTACTACGATCACTACGAGGGCGAGATCACCGTGGACGGTGTGGATATCCGCTCCATCGATATGCAGTATTACCGTTCCTGTATCGGCTACGTGCAGCAGGAGCCCATGATGTTCCACGATACCATTTACAACAACATTGCCTACGGCAACGAGACCTTCTCCACCGATGAGATCATCAACGCCGCAGACATCGCCAACGCCCACGAATTCATCGTGCGCCAGCCCGACGGCTACGATTCCGTCCTCGGTGAGCGAGGCGTCGGCCTTTCCGGCGGTGAACGCCAGCGTCTTTCCATCGCCCGCGCCATGCTGCGTAACCCCAAGATGCTGGTCTTTGACGAGGCCACCGCTTCTGTGGACTCCGAGACCGAGCACCTCATTCAGGAGGCCATTGAGCGCCTCATCAGCGGACGCACCACCATCATGATCGCCCACCGCCTTTCCACCCTTTCCAAGGCCAACAAGATCGTGGTAGTGGATAACGGCCAGATCATCGAATGTGGCACGCCCCAGGAGCTGATGGCACAAAAGGGCAAGTACTACAAGCTGGTGCAGATCCAGTCCATGTCGGATAAGGTGGCCGAAGAGCGCCGCGCCGAGAATCTGTAAGGAGGTGGCAGCTATGGCAAGAATTTATATTGACCGCTATACGGGTAAGATCACCCGCTCTGACGTTTACCTGGTGGACGTTACCCTGAAGGACGGCACCGTGCTGAAGGATCTGGAGCCCCGCCGCCTCTTTCCCGTCAGCAACGCCAATATGTACATCACACTCCTTGATAAGGACGAAAAGGAGGCCGCCTTCGTTCGCGACCTGGCGGAGCTGGACGACGATTCCGCCAAGGCGCTGCAGGCGTGCTTCGGAGAGTTTTACCGCATCCCCATTATCACCCGTCTTGTGCTCAGCGAGGAAAAGTTCGGTTCCCTGACCTGGACGGTGGAGACCGACCACGGCCCTGTAAAATTCCGCATCCGCAACCGGCACAGCGACATCAAAAAGCTCCAGGACGACCGTGTGCTGGTGCGGGACACCAACGATAACCGCTACATCATCGCCAACTGGACGGAGCTGGACGCACACAGCAGACACCTCTTGTTCTCTTATCTGTAATTTCATCCTCGCCCCCGGATGGCCACCGCCATCCGGGGTTTTTATATACCGTTGGTGGGGATATTTTTTCCATGGCGGCAACGCGGACACGTCTCTCGCTGAACCACAGATATCCTACCTGTAATTCTGCCGCATTTTGGGCAATACTGCTTTTGTAGGCGCTCTGTTTTTTGGTGTTTTTCCAAAAATGCCGGCCCAAAATCATCAAAAAAACGGTTTTTTGATGGTTTTAGTGTTACAAAAATGAAAATATAGTAAGAATTACCACCAAAATGATTGACTTTAGCGCAATTTTCCAATATAATAAAGGAAAGGGTTACAAAAGTAACCTTCATATACATCGCCTTGGCGGTGTCCTTTTGTTGCGGGTCCATTTGACCCGCCGCCCAAATCCTATATCAGGAGGATATGAAAATGTCTCAATTTGTCATCTACACCGACTCCGGCTGCGATATCGCCGCCGAGGTTCTCGAGAAGTGGGGCGTCCGTTGCCAGTACCTCACCTTCCGCTTTAACGATTCCGAAAAGGAATATGCCGGCAACGAAATGCCCTCCAAGGAATTCTACGACAAGATGCGTGGGGGCGGCGTTGCCAAAACTGCTGCCGTCAACGTGGAGCAGTTCTGCGCGGATTTCACCCCCGCCCTGGAGCAGGGTCTTGACGTGCTGTATATCGGCCTTTCCTCCGGTATCAGTAACACCTACAACGCCGGCCGCCTTGCCGCCGAGCAGCTGCAGGAAAAATACCCCGACCGCAAGATCATCGCCTTCGATTCCCTTTCCGCCTCCGCGGGCCTTGGCCTGATGCTCTCCTACGCCGCTGATCAGCGAGACGCCGGCAAGAGCATTGACGAGACCCTGACTTACCTCAACGAGCTGCGCCCCGGCCTTTGCCACTGGTTCACCGTAGAGGATCTGGTATATCTGAAGCGCGGCGGTCGCGTCAGCCCCGCCACCGCGATCGTTGGCAACGTGCTGGGTATCAAGCCTGTCATGCACGTGGACGACGCAGGCAAGCTGATCAAGGTCACCACGGCTCACGGCCGCAAGAAATCCCTTGCTGCCCTCGCTGCCAAATACAAGGAGACCGCCAAGGATCCTGCAGGCGGCCGCGTGTTCATTTCCCACGGTGACTGCGAGGAGGATGCCAAGTTCCTCGCGCGGATGCTGAAGGAGCAAAACGGTGTGGAGGTAGAGCTGATCACCATGATCAGCCCCGTGATCGGTGCCCATTCCGGCCCCGGCACCATTGCGCTCTTCTTCATCGGTAACGAAAGATAATTACGAGGTATCATTTATGGATCACAATACCGAAAAAGACGAAAATCTGCTGGACGGCCATCTGCTGGCCCAAATGGCACAGGGCGGTGCGGCGCTGCTGCGCTCCAACGCCGACGAGGTCAACAAGCTGAACGTGTTCCCCGTTCCGGACGGTGACACCGGCGACAATATGCGTATGACCATCGAAAGCGGCATTGCCGCCATTGAAAAGATGGACTCCGACGACCTTGCCGAGGTGATGAAGACCCTTTCCCACGGCATGCTGCTGGGTGCCAGAGGCAACTCCGGCGTTATTCTGTCTCAGCTCTTTGCCGGCATGGCCAAGGGCTTTGAGGCCTGCGACAAGGCAGACGTTTCCACCATTGGCCAGGCGCTCACGCTGGGCGTGCAGCAGGCCTATAATTCCGTCATGACCCCCACCGAGGGTACCATTCTGACCGTAGCACGCGAATCGGTGGAATACGCCGTTTCCCGCATCAAGAAGGGCACCACCCTGCGCGGATTCTTTGGTGATCTGATCAAGGAAATGTCCGCCTCTCTCCAGCGCACCCCCGAGCTTTTGGCCAACCTGAAGGAGGCCGGCGTGGTAGACAGCGGCGGAGCGGGCTTGCTCTACATTATGGATGGCTTCAACAAGGTGCTGAACGGCGAGGAGATCAAGGCTGAGCCCCTGCCCGCCGCTGAGAAAAAGGCGGTGCTAGACTTCTCCGGCTTTACCGCCGACAGCGAAATGACCTACGGCTACTGCACCGAGCTGCTGCTGCAGCTGCAGAACAGCAAGGTAGATGCCGAGGGCTTTGATATCAACATCATCAAGGACTTCCTCTGCAGCGTGGGCGACTCCGTGGTGGCCTTTAAGACCGGCACCGTCGTGAAGCTTCACGTGCACACCCTCACCCCCGATAAGGTGCTGGGCTTCTGCCGTCAGTACGGTGAATTCCTCACGGTGAAGATCGAGAACATGTCCGTGCAGCACAGCGAGCTTGAGGAAGAAAAGGAGGAAAAATCCGCACCGTCTGTCCCCGTTTCCACAGAAAAGAAAAAATTCGGCATGGTTGCCGTGGCCAACGGTGACGGCGTACGCGAGACCTTCCTGGAGCTGGGCGTGGACTGCATCGTAGAGGGCGGCCAGACCCAGAACCCCTCCACCAACGATTTCCTTGATGCCTTTGAAAAGGTAAACGCCGAGCACATTTTCGTGTTCCCCAACAATAGCAACATCATTATGGCTGCCAACCAAGCGGCTGAAATTTACGATAAGGCTGAGATCCACGTGATCGAGAGCAAGAATCTGGGCGACGGCTACGTTGCCATCTGCTCTGCCGATTTTGAAAAGGAGGATGCCGAGGCTATCGCCGCCGAGCTGCGGGAGGCCATGGGCAACGTGACCACCGGCTACGTGTCCCCCTCCATCCGCGACGCGGAGCTGAACGGCATTGAGATCCACAACGGTGACTTCATCGGCTTCATTGGTAAGCAGATGCTGGCCGCGCACCCCGACAAGGCAGAGACCGCGCACACCCTGCTCTCCAAAATGCTGGAGGACGGCGAGAAGTATATGCTGACCGTCTTCTGCGGCAAGGATGCCACCGCCGAGGAGTCTGCGGCGCTGGAGGCCTTTGTTGGCGAGACCTATCCCGACATGGAAGCCTACTTCCTGCGGGGTGAGCAGGACGTATATCCCTATATTTTCGTGGCAGAATGACACGGAAAAGGGGTAGGAGATGCTTTTGCAAAAGCACCTCCTACCCCTTCCGTTTTTTTCGCCGATAAATCAAAATTTGTAACGTCTCTGGACGTTCATCCAACGCAAAACGGGTGGAGAAATCAAAGATTTCTCCACCCGTTTTGGCACTTATTTGATTTTTAGAGGCTCCTCACAAGCGCCAATAGATCATCGTAATTACCGTGGGGATATTGAGAAATATCCGCATCGATCTTATTGATAAGAAAGTCCGTCAGCAAAAAGACCTGCATGCCCACCTCGGTGGCGGGAATCATATCATCGGTCACGTCGTTGCCCACCATCAGGCACTCCTCCGGCGCCAAACCAAGCCTTGCCGCCACGTCCCGATAGTAATCGGGATTTGGCTTACAGAAGGTACAGTTTTCATAGGAGGTGACGAGAGCAAAATCCGCAGGGCGCAGCCCCACGTAGCCCATACGGGTCTCGGTGGCAATGGCAGGAAAGGCCGGAGCCGTTGCCAAAGCGCAGCAAAGTTCCTTTTCGTGCACAGCATCCACGATCAGCCGCGGACGAGGGTCCTCCCCGCAAAACGCTCTGGTTTTGGGAAACACATCCATATAAAAGCGGTTAAACAACGCGATATCCGGCCACTCATCAGGGTCGTAAAAGCTGTGAAACACCTGCCAGAAAACCGCCTCGTTGGTGGCCTTACCGTCATTGGCCACCATTGCATCCGTGCCGGCCAGCAGCGCCTTCATGAATTTTTTGCCCTCGTAGCCGTGCGCCACAACGGTTTCGGTCAACAGTCCGAAGTAGCCCTTCAAAAACTTGTCCTGATCCATGGGCCGCAGCGTACCGTCCAGATCAAACAAAACCGCTTTGATTGCCATAATTTCTCCTTGTTTTATTGCTTGTTTTTCAAATTAGTAGCCAAATGGTATGCATTTTGCATCAAAAGCGCGTCTTCGGCCATAGTGCCCGCCGACTCGCAGATCACCGTGGGGAAAAGCGACTCACGCGCCAACGCCTCGCAAAGAGGCTCAAAGGCGGGGCCATAGACCTCGTCCGCAAAGGTGAGGTGGCGCTTTTCGCCCGCGTCGGTGTACTCGATTTTAGAAAAGTGACAGTGCATATAGCGGGCCTTGTCGTCGCCAAGCCCCTCCGCCACTCGGTCAAACACCCGACGGTAGCTATCCGCATCCGGGAAAAATCCACCCCGTTCCCGGGCATTCATGTGTCCGAAGTCCACTACCGGGTACAGGTGCGGATCCATCCGGCACAGCTCGATCATCTCGTCAAGGGTGCCCAGCTGATTGATCTTGCCCATGGTTTCCAAGCCCAGATGGATGGTCGTATCCCCTACCGCCTCCAGGGTATGGTACAGGGTATCCTTGGCCAACGCCATGGCCTCACCGCGACTGATCTTGGCGGCGGAGCCGCTGTGAATGACGATGGTAGTAGCGCCCAGCCATTCAGCCGCCTCCAGGGAGCGCTGAATATACCCCACGCTTTTGAGGCGCTTTTCCGGATCAACGCCGGAAAGTGAAATAAAATAGGGCGTGTGCAAAGAAAGAGAAACTCCATACCGTTTGGCCTCTTCTCCAATGGCACGCAGCGTTTTCTCTCCTGCGGCAAGACCGTTACCGGCCTCAAATTCATAAGCCTCAAGGCCGAGAGCAGCAAGGAACGCCGGCGCCTCCACGGTAGATTTGTGCCCCGCGAGATAAAAGCTCTCGCTATTGCCTCCGGGGCCGAAAATTGCGTGATTTCTCATACCGTTTCCCCACTAATTGTGCTTCCCAATCGCACGTCCGGCATTCCCGGATGCTTTTTATAATAGCGGCGAAGGATCCCCTTTTCCAGAAAGCGCTTGAAGCGGGTGCCCGCATCTCGCTTGTCCCGAATGGGGGGGACCAAGAAGCCCCTGGCACCGCAAAAATGGGCGCAGCAAATGTCGGTAAATATCTGATCTCCCATAAAGGCTGTGGTTTCCTTGGTGCCGCCGAGGCTACGCAGCAGCCGCTTGGCGTTAGAGGTAAGGGGCTTGTGGGCATCATATCGGCAAGGAAGACCCAGGCTCTCGTTGAACAAATTCACTCTGTCGGCGTGATTGTTGGAGAGGAAGGCCACCGCGACGCCAGCATCAGCAAGAGCGGCAAGCCACGCCCGCAAGCGATCATCCGGGAGGGGCTGCTCATAGGGAGCAAGCGTATTGTCAATATCCAAAAGCAGCACCTCGATGCCGCGCTCCTTCAAAAATGCCGGGGAAAGGTCAAAATACGCGCGAAAGGTATGATCCGGTCGAAAAAATGCCATAGCTTCTCCTTTCTGCAGCAATCGCAATCGTGATCCTTTTTATTTTAACATAAAAAGCCGTATTTGACAAGGCCTGTGGCGGAAAAACCTGCTGCTCCGTCGGTTTTATCCGCAATCTTTTTGAAAAAAATGCAAAAAAGTTGAAATTTACTCTTGACAATCACCTTCGAATGTGGTATGATAGTAGGGCAGTTTTGGATCGCACCACAAGCGGGTGTAGTTCAATGGTAGAATTCCAGCCTTCCAAGCTGGCCGCGTGGGTTCGATTCCCATCACCCGCTCCAATGCACGCGCCTTTAGCTCAGCTGGATAGAGCAACTGCCTTCTAAGCAGTAGGTCGGGGGTTCGAGCCCCTCAAGGCGCGCCACTGCAAAAACTTCATATGGTGAGTGTAGCTCAGTTGGTTAGAGCGCCAGGTTGTGGCCCTGGAGGTCGTGGGTTCGACTCCCATCACCCACCCCATAATGAAAAGGCACCCCGTTCGGGGTGCTTTTTCATTATGGCGGCGATGGGTCAGGAAAACCCACTTCAAGCTTCCCCGCCCATTAGGAAATTTGCTCTGCATGATGCGAAGCTTGATACGTCGCATGCGCAGTAGGCGACGTGGAGGTTCAGACTCCCATCACCCACCCCAGAAAAGAGAAAGCCCCCCACTGGGGGCTTTCTCTTTTCTTTTTTGGGGCGGGCGATGCCGGAGCCGAACCCTGAAAGCCTCTGCACCTTCTATGCCCTTTTGCTGCATTGACCGAGGCTTTATATTTCGCGCAAGCGCCATGCGCGAGAGCGAAATAAATCGACATCCCATCACCCACCCCATAACAAAAAACACCCCATTGGCGCACCTGCGATAAAGCAGGTGCGCCAACAGCTTTATATTGACAGATCTCAACTTTTATGCTATACTCTCAATTGGAATTACCAACGAAAGCAAAGGAATTTTTATATGGAATATGCACAGCAAACAATCATAGATTTCTTGAGTGGCAATTTGAATATTGTAGAATTTCGTCATCTATATGATGAGAAACCGGAAATTGACGCTTTCTTACAGAAAATCATTGACGATATGAAAAAAGATTATAGTAGAAAAATTCTCTGTTTTCCTTTCATGATTGCCGGAGTTGAGAATCAATATATTGAAGCCGTTCCGTATTTGCTTGACCCCAAAACCGATCCCGGACGACAATATTGTCCGCCAAGATATGAATCGGTTCGTCAATGTCTTACCTATGAATATCGCCTTTTCACACACGATGTGGAAACCGCATGCGGAGCTTCCACGTTTTATAATGAAGTGTATTCTATATATTATCAGATAGACCAATCCGTTCCGTTTTGCGATAAATACGGTGACGCATACCGCTTTGCCATTGAAGTTATCCCCGAATATCTTGAAGGTGGAGCCTCAGAAAAATATATTCAAAAATATATCATTCCGCTATTTCCCGAAACGATGAAAAAAACAGAACGCATAACAGCAATAACAGCTAAAATCAAGGAAACCTTCAAAAGCGAAAAAGGATATCCCTGCTGGCCGCAGTCATCTGAATGGCCTATGGATAAAGAAGGAAAGCCGTGCACATACATCGGAAAAGGAAAAAGTCAAGGAGATTTGCGTCGCTTCCGTTTCCGCGATGAAACAACGGGAGAAGAAATCGTCATAGAACAGTTTTGTTAATATCTTTATTTGCCCCGCCTCGCGCGGGGCACTGCTTTTGTGTCCACAAAAGCAGTGCTTGTCAGAAAGGTTGACGAGACACAGATGAATATAAAGCGGCTCTCCCTTGGGAGAGCTCCCACGATAGCGGGGGAGAGGATTCTTTTCGCGTGATGTTTCTCTCTCCGCCAGCTACGCCGCCATCTCTCCCAAAGGGCGAGGAT
>JAFTQT010000058.1 GCA_017462615.1 Clostridia bacterium
GTTGCCGCCTCCGGTCAGTTTGAGATCGAGCCGCAGCTGGGTGAGGTGGGGCACATGGCCGACGCCACTATGATGATCAAGTATATCATCCACAACACCGCCCTCAAGTACGGCAAAAGCGCTACCTTCATGCCCAAGCCTATTTACGGTGAGGCCGGCAGCGGTATGCACGTGCATATGCTGCTCTTTAAGGACGGCCAGCCCGTCTTCTCCGATGATAACGGCTACTCGCACCTTTCCGAAACTGCCCATTACTTCATGGGTGGTCTTCTGAAGCACATCTCCTCGCTTTGCGCCCTCACCAACCCCAGCACCAACTCCTTCAAGCGTCTGGTGCCCGGCTTTGAGGCACCCGTGACCGTTGGCTACGCTACCTCCAATCGCTCTGCGGTCATCCGTATTCCCGCCTACGCCAAGAGTCCCGACAAGCGTCGCTTTGAGCTGCGTAACCCCGATGCCACCTGCAATCCCTACTTCTGCTATGCTGCCATCCTGATGGCAGGCCTTGACGGCATCAAGAATAAGATCGATCCCCATGCCGAGGGTTGGGGTCCCTATGATTTCAACCTTTACCACCTCTCCGACGAGGAGAAGGCCAAGCTGAAGGGTCTGCCTACCTCTCTGCCCGAGGCGCTGGACGCCCTGGAGGCCGATCACGATTACCTCACCGCCGGCGGCGTGTTCCCGGAGGAGCTCCTCAAGAACATCGTCAAGACCAAGCGTGCCGAGTGCGCCGAGCTGTCCAAGATCCCCCATCCCGCCGAGTTCGATAAGTATTACAATCTGTAAGATACAAAATCCCGGGTCGGAGCATCGCTCCGACCCGTTTGTTATATTCAGTTTTCTCGCCCCGTTTTCGGGGTAATTATAAGAAATGCTGTCAAGTGCGCGGCAGCGTCGGCAGCGGTTTCGTGGCGGAGGGCTTGCCTTCGAAAAGGAAATTGATACTATTTTCCTACTTTTTGACAGAAAAAGCCTTGCGCATTTCGTTTTTTTGTGGTACAAAAATAAAAAGACCAAATTACGGACAAAAGGAGGCAAACGCTATGATCGTGAAGCAATATATCAAGGATTTTGAAAAGCTGGGGCTGGGGATGTTCGTGCATTTCGGCCTTTACAGCGATATCGGAAAGGGCGAGTGGATCCTGCACCACGGCAAGATGGAGCCGAAGGAATATTACAGCCGGATGCAGACCTTCAATCCGGTTCCCGACTGGGCACAGCGTCTGGTAGCCACCGCTAAGGCCGGCGGCTGCAAATATATCACTCTCACCACACGCCATCACGACGGCTTCTCTCTGTACGATACCTGCGGCCTTAACGATCTGGATGCCGTGCACGCGGCTGCCGGCAGAGACCTGGTGCGGGAGTTTGTGGACGCCTGCCGCGCGGGCGGCGTCGTTCCGTTCTTTTATCATACGCTGCTTGACTGGTATATGCCTTCCTACAAAGAGAATTTTAAGGAATATCTGGTGTATTTGCGGAAAAGCGTGGAGCTGCTCTGCAAAAATTACGGCAAGATCGGCGGCATCTGGTTTGACGGCATGTGGCACAAGCCCGAGGAGGACTGGGAGGAGGACGCGCTGTACGGCATGATCCGCTCCTATCAGCCGGAGGCTATGATCATCAACAATACCGGCCTCTCCGCCCGCGGCGCGCTGGGGCATATCGAGCTGGATTCCGTGACCTTTGAGCGGGGCAAGCCCACCCCCATCAACTGCGAGGGCGCTCCCAAGTATGTCGCAAGCGAGATGTGTCAGGTCTTCGGTACCCATTGGGGCTATGCGGAGCGGGATTTCCTCTATAAGTCTTTGGCGGAGATCATCGAGGACGTTTGCAGCTGTAAAAAATACGGTGCCAATTATCTCTTGAACGTGGGCCCCAGAGCTGACGGTACCCTGCGTCCGCTGGACGCTGCCATGTTTGAGACCCTTGGCGAGTGGGTGGAGATACAAAAGGAGGCGCTTTATCTGCCCCGTCCTGCGGGTATCCCGGTAGAAGGCGTCGGAGAAGAGAGGGATTTCCTGCTGGTAAACGGCAATACGTACTATCTTTTCTGCCATCGGATATCCATGCGCGGTGACGGCAACGTGGTCGTTGGCAATTGCTGCGACAGAGATTCCGCGGACGTGTTCTCGCTCCCGGGCAAGGTGATCTCTGCCACGTGGCTGGATGACGGCAGCGAAGTGACCCTTCAGCAGCACGAAAACGAGGTGGCCTTAAAGCCCGGCGCCTACCGCTACGGCACCAACCTTGTGGTGCGCGTGGCCAAAATCGTTATTGAACCTTAATGAAAAGCGCAATTACCCCGGGAACGGGGCGAGAAATCGCCCTCCTCCCGGGGATTTTTATTCGACACAAACAGACAAAAACCCGATTTTGTCTGTTTTCAACATCAAAAAATGGTGCTAAAATAGGGGTGTTAAAAATTTCTCACGCGACAAAAGGAGAAGAAGACTGTGAAAACCTACATACTCTATAATCCCCTGGCGGGTCAGGGAACGGGCAAGGAAAGGGCAGAGCAGCTGGCGGCAGCCGCGGAGGGTGAGGTCACCTGTGCCGATATGACCGCTTGTGCCGATTATGCCGCGCTTTTCGCGGAGCTCGGCGCCGGGGATCGACTGATCTTCTGCGGTGGTGACGGTACCATCAACCGCTTTGTCAATGCTACCGCGGGCATGGATATCAAATGTGACGTGCTTTACTGCGCGGTGGGCACGGGCAACGACTTTCTGAAGGATCTGGGCAAAACCGAGGAGTGTGAGCCCTTCTCGCTTTTGCCCTATATCAAAAATCTTCCCGCGGTGGAGGTAAACGGCGAAAAATGCCGCTTTCTCAACGGCGTGGGCTTCGGCATTGACGGATACTGCTGCGAGGTTGGCGATGCGCTGAAGGCAAGCGCACCGACGAAACCCGTCAATTATACCGGCATCGCCATCAAGGGCATGCTCTTTCACTACAAGCCCACCAACGCCACCGTCACGGTGGATGGCGTCAGCCATACCTACAAAAAGGTCTGGATCGCCGCTACCATGAAGGGGCGTTACTACGGCGGTGGCATGATGAACGCACCGCAGCAGGATCGGCTGGCCGACGACGGCGAGGTAACGCTGGTGCTCTTCCACGGCAAGGGACGCCTCAAGACCCTTATCGCTTTCCCCAGCATTTTCAAGGGCGAGCACGTCAACCACAAGGAAATGGTGGCTGTGCATACGGGAAAGCAGATCCACGTAGCCTTTGATGCTCCCGCTGCGTTGCAGATCGACGGCGAGACCCGACTCAACGTGCGGGAATATGCTGTCACCGCCGGTGTGACGGCGGATGTGACCGTATAACGCAAGAAAAAAGATCACGCAGACCGATCGGTCTGCGTGATCTTTTTTTAGTGCCTTTCGCGTAGGAACAGCACGCCCAGCGTGTTCCTACCGCAATGGGAGGAAATGGTGCAGCCGGCGCGGGTGATATGCACCTGCTTGTCGGGCACGATAGCCTTGACTCGCTCCACGCACGCGTCAACAACGGCCGCGTCACATCCCGCATGGGTGACGAATACGATGGGCGAGATGACGTCGGCGCCATCCCCCAGGCGATCGGCCACGTATTTTTCCAGTACTACGCCGAATTTTCCGCGGTATTTTTTGCCCACGCCCATTTTACCCTCATGGACGGTGATGCAGGGCTTCAGCTGTAGAAGATTGGCGCCAATGGCGGCCACGGCGGAGCAGCGCCCACCCTTATGGAGAAATTCCAAATTGTCGATCACAAAGGAGGCATCCACGTTTTTCGTCATAGCGGTGACCTTCTCCGCGATCTCGGCAGCGGGCACGCCGCTTTCTGCCATTTCGGCGGCTGCCACCACCAAAAGCCCGCCTCCTGTGGAGAGGTTGCGGGTATCAATGGGGTAGACGTTTTGAAATTCTGCGGCGGCCAGTCGAGCGTTATTGTATGTAGAGGACATTTCTGCGCTGATGGTGAAGAACAGCACCGCGCTGCCGTCGGCAGTCAGTCGAGAAAAGAAGCCCTCAAAGGCGGCTACGTTGGGTGCCGCAGTCTTGGGCAGCTCGCCGGTCTTTTCGTAGTGGGCGTAGATCGTATCCGGGTCAATATTCACACCGTCCGTATAGTTTTTCCCACCCAGAGAAACGGAGAGCGGTAAGATCTGAATGTTATAACGCGCAATAAGGGCTGCGTTCAAGTCGGAGGTGCTGTCACTGGCGATAATCACCTTTTGGCTCATGATAAGCTCCTTTTCTGCTTTGATAAGCATATTCTATCATAATTTTCAAGCGTTTGCAACTTGAATTTTTGAAATGTTCTCTCTTTTTGCGCAAAATGGCAAAATTGACTAAACAAAATAACGCAAAAAATTCAAATCTATTCTCTTGGTGTATGTAATGCTCGAAATCATGACATTCTATTGATATATGCCCCCAAATGGGGGAGGAAAACGTGGGCAGAGCGCGTTATGCTCTGCTGCTTGGAGGTAATCTATGCCAAAACAGGCTAACGCGGCGCAGGCTACGGTACGGCGCTTTTCGCTGCTGGACAGCGTATCGTATGCGGCGGGGGATTTCGGCTGCAATATGAGCTTTGCGCTGAAATCCACACTGATCATATTCTGGACGCAATTTATGGGGATGGACTCTGCCCTGTATGCGCTGCTGCTTGTGGTGGTGCAGATCTGGGATGCGGTCAACGACCCTCTGATCGGCTCACTCATTGATGCGGATCACCACCGCCATCGGCGCAATAAATTTCTCGCTTATATCAGCATTGGCTCCATCGGCTTGATCGTGGGCGGCGCGCTGTGCTTTCTGCCGCTGCCGCGGGCGCCCCTTTGGGCAAAGATCGCAGTCTTTATCGGCGGATACGTGATCTGGGATGCCTTTTATACCGTGGCCAACGTCCCTTACGGCTCGCTACTGTCGCTGATATCCTCGGTGGATACTGATCGCGCCTCGCTTTCCGCCTGGCGCGCCGTGGGTTCCACGCTGGGTAATATGGTGCCCATCGCGGTGCTGCCCTTCCTTATCTACGATAAGGAGGAAAATCTGATTGGCGAGCGTGTTTTTTTGGCAGCCTTGATTATGGGTGGCATTGGCTTTCTATGCTTCCGCTTTATGATCCGCAACACGGTGATTCGCGTGGAGACCGACGTGCGTCTGCACGAGGAGCGCCCGCGGTTTCACATTGGGCGCGCCTTTCGCAATTTCGTCAAAAACCGCCCTGCAGTTGGCGCCACTGTGGCCGCAATGGGGATGTTTCTTGGCATCAACGGCGCTGCCTCAGCCGTTACGGTGCTGTTTCAGTCCTACTTCAAAAACGTGGAGATCTCGGGGCTGGTCCAGGTGTTCGGTATGCTGCCCGTGGTGCTTTTTACGCCAATTGCCCGCAGAATGGTATCGAAATACGGCAAAAAGGAGCTGGCGGTATTCGGCTCTCTTTGCAGCATTGCCGCCTCGCTGCTTTTGCTGCTGCTGCCCATTACGCCGGATGCGCAGGGGATCGCGCTTTACGTGGTCTGCCAGCTGATCAACAGCCTCGGCATGGGGATTTACGCCACCGTTTCCTGGGCGATGATGGGAGATGCCGTGGATTATAACGAGTGGAAAAGCGGTGCGCGTGAGGAGGGAGTGGTGTATTCGCTCCATTCCTTTTTCCGTAAGCTTGCCCAGGGCATTGGTCCCTCCCTCATTCTGATCATCATGTATCGTCTGGGCTACGTGGGGGCCAATAAGGGAAATCAAAGCCTTTCGGTGGCCACCAACATGCGGTATCTGGTAGCGGCGCTCTATTTGTTCAGCGCGGTGCTGCAGTTCGTGGGACTGGCGCTGATCTATGATCTGAACCGTCATAAGCTGCGGGAGATGAACGAGGCGTTGGCGAAAAAGCGGGCAGCGGGGAACTGAAAATGCCAAATTTTTCACACCGTTTGGTGGGATAATACGAAAAGGGGAAAAGGATGAGAATTACGGAGAAGCTAAACGACGGCTGGTATTTTTGCAAGAATAGATGTGAGATCCCGGAGGATCTGCCGCAGGATTGGGAGGCGGTGACACTGCCCCACACCTGGAACGCCAAGGATGGCCAGGACGGCGGCAACGATTATCACAGGGGCACCTGTCTTTACGCCCGACGCCTTTGCCGGACGGCACTACCGGAGGGGGAGGCCTATTTTCTGGAGCTGCGCGGGGCAAATTCCTCGGCGGATGTTTATCTGAACGGCAAGCACCTTGCCAGACACGACGGGGGCTATTCTACCTTTCGGGTGGAGCTGACAACAGAGCTGCGGGAGGAAAATCTCCTGGTGGTGGCGGTGGATAACGCCCCCTCCGACCGGGTTTATCCCCAAATGGCAGATTTTACCTTCTATGGCGGACTTTATCGTGACGTTTACCTGATCGCGGTTGAGCGCTGCCATTTTGATCTTTCCTATTGGGGTGGCAGCGGTGTGCAGGTGACTCCTGCGGTGGTGGGTGAGAGCGCCGAGGTGACGGTAAAGGGCTATGCCACGGGTGCGGATAGCTGCCTGCGCTATGCCTACAGCATCCACGATGCCGAGGGGGCGTTGGTAGCAGCCTATGAGGGGATATCCCCCGAAACGGTATTGAAAATTCCTCACGCACACCTGTGGCAGGGACGTGTTGACCCTTATCTTTACACCCTGAAGGCTGAGCTGATCTGTGACGATACAGTGGTGGATCACGTGACGCTTTCCTTTGGCTGCCGCAGCTTTGAGGTGGATCCGGAGCGGGGCTTTATACTGAACGGAAAGCCCTACCCGCTGCGCGGCGTTTCCCGTCACCAGGATCACCTCGGCATCGGCAACGCGCTGCTGCCGGAGCATCATCGGGAGGATGTGGCGCTGATTCTTGAAATGGGTGCCAACACCGTGCGTCTTGCCCACTATCAGCACGACCAATATTTTTACGATCTTTGTGATCAGCGGGGGCTGGTGGTCTGGGCGGAGATCCCGTATATTTCCCAGCACCTACCGGACGGCACGGAAAATACCATGTCCCAGATGCGGGAGCTGATCGTGCAATGCCATCATCATCCCTCCATCGTTTTCTGGGGGCTGTCCAACGAGATCACCATGAAGGGAGATCGCGATCCCGCGCTCCTTGAAAACCATCGGATGCTGAACGAGCTCTGCCATGCCCTCGATCCCACTCGCAAGACTGTAGTGGCAGCGGTGTCGCCCTGTCCCATCGACAGCCCTTATCTGCAGATCCCCGATGCGGTGGCCTATAACCATTATTTTGGATGGTACGGTGGTGAGGTTGAAATGAACGGCCCCTGGTTTGATCGCTTTCACGCCGCTCACCCCAGCATCCCCATCGGCTGCTCCGAATATGGATGCGAGGCGCTGAATTGGCATAATTCTGACCCCGTTCAGGGGGATTATACCGAAGAATATCAGGCGCACTATCATGAGGAGATGATCAAGCAGCTCTTCACACGCCCCTATCTGTTTGCCACCTACGTGTGGAATATGTTCGACTTCGGCGCCGACGCCCGCTGCGAGGGCGGCGAAAACGGTCAGAACCATAAGGGGCTGGTGACCATGGACAGACGGTATAAAAAGGATGCCTTTTATGCCTACAAGGCCTGGCTTTCCGAGGACCCCTTCGTGCATATTTGCGGCAAGCGATACGTGGAGCGTGCGGAGCCGGTGACCCGGGTGACGGTCTATTCCAATCAGCCGGAGGTGGAGCTTTTTTGCAACGGCAAAAGCCTTGGAAAGCAGAGTACTCCACAGCATTTCTTCTATTTTGACGTGCCAAACGAGGGAGAATCGGTGCTGATGGCCGTGGCGGGAGAGTGTCGTGACGAAAGTGTGCTGCGCCGGGTGGAGCACTTCAATGAGGCTTATCGGCTGAAGGAGCAGAACGCCGTCATCAACTGGTTTGAGATCGAAATGCCGGCGGGCAGACTCTCCATCAACAGCAAGATTGCGGACATTTTGCGGCATCCGGAGGGGAAGCGGCTGTTTGAGGAGCGCTTTGCTGCGCTTTTGCCGGGGGAAGGGGAAAGCCTCGGCGGCTTTGAGATGACCCCTGCTATGATGGAAATGTTGGGCGGCTTTACGGTGCTGCGTCTTTCCTCCATGGTGGGGATGATGGGAGTTTCCCTCACAAAGGAGCAGCTGCTCGCTTTGAATCGTGCGTTAAATCAAATGGAAACGCCCTGAAACTCGCCCCGTTTGCGGTCTTTTTGCAAACGGGGCAAAAAATTTTCCAAAAAATCAAATTTTAATTGACATTTGCCCCAAAAATGTATATAATATTTTTATACTCTTCTACGTGAGGTGCAATATGAAGCAAAGAGAAAAATTTGGTTCGCGCCTTGGCTTTATCCTGATCTCTGCAGGATGCGCCATTGGCCTTGGTAACGTCTATCGTTTTCCGATCATCACGGGCGCCTATGGCGGCGCCTTGTTCGTGCTTGTGTATCTGGCCTTTTTGCTGCTGCTGGGCATCCCGGTCATGTGTGCCGAGCTGTCTGTGGGCCGCGCCAGCCAGCGCAGCATCGCTACTTCCTTTGAGCAGCTGGAAAAGCCCGGGCAGAAGTGGCACCTGATGAAGTATTTCGGTATTGCGGGCAATTATCTTTTGATGATGTGCTATACCGTCATTGCCAGCTGGATGCTGATTTATTTCTTCAAATATTTGCAGGGTGATATCCTGTCGGTGCAGGGCGCGGATCAGTTGGGCGCATTGTTTGGTGAAACGGTGTCCAATACGGGTATGCAGTTCCTTTCCACCTATGCTACCATTGTGCTGTGCTTCCTGGTTTGCTCCCTTGGCCTGCAAAAGGGTGTGGAGCGCATCACCAAGGTCATGATGATAGCGCTTTTCGCGCTCATCATTGGTCTCGCCATTTATTGCTGCACGCTGGACGGCGTGGGTGAGGGTCTTAAGTTCTACCTGGTGCCCTCCCTTGATCGTTTGAAGGATGTGAACATCGGTACCGTCATTTCCGCCGCCATGGGTCAGTCCTTCTTCACGCTCAGCGTGGGCATCGGCTCCATCGCCATTTTCGGCAGCTATATTGATAAAAACCGTTCTCTGATGGGCGAGGCTGTCACTATCACCGCTCTTGATACCTTCATTGCTCTGGCCTCCGGCTTCATTGTGTTCCCCGCCTGTTTCACCTTTGCCGGCGGTGTCAATGCAGAGGCCTCCTCTGTGGGCGCTACGTTCCTTTTCACCACGCTTTCCAGCATTTTCAACTCCATGCCCGGCGGTCGCATTTTCGGTATTCTGTTCTTCCTCTTCATGGTCTTTGCCGCCTATTCCACCGTTATTGCCGTATTTGAGAATATTATGTCCTTCTGGATCGAGCGCACCAACCTTTCCCGCCCCGTGATTGCCCTGATCAACGTGGGGCTGATGATGGTACTGACTGTGCCCGCCATTCTCAGTCTTGGCCCCTGGAGCGGCTTTACCATCGGTGGTCTTGCCATCATCGATCTGGAGGATTTTGCCGTATCCAATTTGTTCCTGCCCATTGGTAGCCTTCTGTACGTGGTGTTCTGTACGACTCGTTACGGCTGGGGCTGGAAGAATTTTTACGCCGAGGTCAATACCGGAAACGGACTGAAATTCCCCCGCTGGATCCGCCCCTATATGACCTTTGTGCTGCCCGTCATCATTCTGGTTCTGTTGGTGATATCCGTGCTGTAAGGCACCGAATCAAAAAGAGGCCCGACGCTTTGGCGTCGGGCCTCTTTGCTTTATTCTTCGGGCTCTTCCTCAACGGAAACGGGTAGGATCCGCACCTCGGTGATGCGGTGCAGATCGGTGTCGGTAACGGTCATGTCAAGGCCGCCAAAGGTCAGCCTGTCGCCCTTTTCGGGTACCTTGCCAAGCACCTCGGCAAAGAGACCGCCGAAGGAAAGCGCCTCGGTTTCCAGCTCGATTTCAAAATGCTCGGCTACGTCCGCCAGGCTCACGGAGCCATCTACCAGGCAGGAGCCGTCCTCCTGGGGACGGAAAAACTCCACCACCTCATCTCGTTCATCCCAGATCTCGCCGAGAATTTCCTCAACAATATCTTCGATGCTGACCACACCGGAAACCACGCCGTATTCGCTGATCACAACGGCCAGGTGCACGCGCTCCTCCTGCATTTGCTTCAGTAGCAGATCAAGGGCAAGGCTTTCCGGCACGAAAATAGGCTGGAGCAGTGCGTCGGTCAACTGGAAATTCGGCTCCTCAAAATGCAGCAGATATTCCCGCACCTGAAGAATGCCGACCACATTATCCAGTGTGTCCTTGTAAACGGGAATGCGGGAATAGCCCTCGGTGCGAATAGCAGTGAGGATCTCCTCGCGTCCCGCAGTGTCAGGCAGCGCCACAATGCTGCTGCGCTGGGTCATGATCTCGGCGGCAGTGAGGCGGTCTAGCTTGAATACGTTTTTGATATAAGTGATGTCGTCCTCGTCGAGGGTGCCCTCGTCGGCACCGGCGTCCAGCATGATCACAATGTCCTCCTCGGAGACCGCCTCCTCCTTGTCCTTGGGGTCAATACCAAAGAGGCGCAGCACGCCGTTGGTGGAAACGGTGAGGAACCAAATGACGGGGCCAAGAACGGTGGTCAGCACGGAAATGACGCCGCAAACGCCGTTTGCCAGCTTTTCCTTGTATTTCATGGCCAGGCGCTTGGGCACCAGCTCACCCAGCACCAGCGTGAAGTAGGAGAGGATGAGGGTGATCACGATGACCGATATGGTCTCAATGGCACCGTAGGCGGTGGCGGGCAGCTCAAAGGTGCGCGTCAGCCATCCGGAGAGGCGCTCCGCGAAGTTATCGGCGGCAAAGGCAGAGCCGAGAAAGCCTGCCAGTGTGATGCCCACCTGAATGGCTGAGAGGAACTTGGTGGGATCCTTGATGATCTTCAGCATCTTTTGCGCCTTTTTGTCACCCTCCTCGGCCAGAGCCTCCACCTTTTTCTCGTTGAGAGAAATGAGGGCGATCTCGGTGGCGGCGAAAAATGCGTTCAATAAAATTAAAACAAGCTGTAGCAATAACTGCTTTACAATATCCATTTCAAATAAAACTCCTTATGTATCGTGATGTTGAATGTTGATTTGCTGTGGTCCGCTATCAGCTGCGGAAGCCACCAAAGCGCAAAAAAGCCCACCTCTCCCGCCGGGGGCGTAGGTGTGCCATTCCAACAATATGTATAAGGCAGGTGCAACAAGTATCCTCGTCGCTACTGTCACTTTCCATTTGACGTTTGCTCTCCTTTCTAAATTTTATAGTATTATTATAACACATTTCGCCCCTGTTGTCAAGAAAGGGGATTTGTGAACAATGTATAAATAAAATGTAAAAACCACCAGGGGGGCTTGCAATTTTGCTCAATCTATGCTATTATGTAGATGAACAGCAAAGGGGATACTGTCATGCGCCGGCATCGGCAGCCCCAAATCAGGAGGAAGGATATGCTTGAAATTCGGGAATTAACGAAGATCTATCACGCCAAAGAGGGCACGTCAGTGAAAGCGCTCGACAGTATCAGTCTATCTCTTCCATCCACGGGGATGGTGTTTATCTTGGGTAAATCGGGCAGCGGAAAGTCCACGCTGCTCAACGTCGTCGGCGGCCTTGACGGCTGTGACGAAGGCGAGTTCATCATCAACGGGAAATCCTCCAAGGCGTTTTCGCCGGCGGATTTCGACGCTTATCGCAACACCTACGTGGGCTTCATCTTCCAGGAGTACAATATGCTGGAGGATTTTTCGGTGGCCGAGAACGTGGCGCTGGCGCTGGAGCTGCAGGGCAAGACGGCCGATCCCGCCGAGATCGAGGCGGTTTTGACCGCGTTGGATCTGCCGGGCTTCGGTGACCGCCGTATCAACGAGCTATCCGGTGGTCAGAAGCAGCGTGTGGCCATTGCCCGGGCGCTGATCAAAAAGCCGGAAATTCTGATGGCCGACGAGCCTACGGGCGCGCTGGACTCCGAAACCGGCGAGGCGCTGTTCAAGACCCTAAAGAAGCTATCCGAGGAAAAGCTGGTGCTGGTGGTTTCCCATGACCGGGATTTTGCCGAACGCTACGGCGACCGCATCATCGAGCTGCAGGACGGTCGCATCATTGCGGATACGGCAACCACTGAGGAGGTAAGGGAAGAGAAGAGAAAGGGGGAGGAAAAAGCACTCCCGCTTATCCGCTCTCGGTTGCCTCTCAAAAAGGCCACTCGCATGGGCCTCAATAGCCTGCGCCACAAAACGCTCCGTCTGGTGGTGTCGATTTTTTTTGCCATCACGTCCTTTGCGATGTTTGGCGTGACAGATGCCATCTCCGCGCAAAACAATATGTCCATCGTCACCGAGTCGATGCTGGATACCGGCAGACGTTCCATCGCGGTTTCGAAAAATACCAAGCAGCTCGTGCGCGACGGCTACGGCGTCGCGAGGTACGAATATGATCCCGGCGGGATGGACGAGGAGGACGTAGAAGCGTTATGTGCCCAAACGGGGTTGAATTTTCTGCCCGTGCTGGGTGATACGGAAGATTTTTCCTTTCAAACGATGCTGAAAAGCTATCAGTCGAAGTCTAACAGTCTCTTTAACGCAAAGCTCAACGGCTTTACGGTGTTGACGCCGGAGGTGATCGAAGTCGGGGGCTTCACCCTGTATGGTCGACTGCCGGAAAAGACCTGCGAGATCGTGGTGACGGAGTTCGTCTATCGACAGCTGAATCAATACGGCTTCTGTAACGAGAAAATGGGCGAGGAGGTCGCGGCAGGCGCATTGACCATTGATGAGGGCGAAAACGCCCTCATCGGCAAGCACTTCTCCTTCCTCGGTGATTCTTTTATGTCGGGAGATCCCATACAGTTTCAGGTGGTGGGCGTGCTGGATACCCATTTCGATTACGAGTATTATGCGCCCTTCCTGCCCGGCTTCAAGGACTCCGTTGTGGGCGGGCTTGCGCTGGAATTCCGGTGGTACGAGGCATACGGGGAGCGGGATTACGGCTTTCACACGCTGGGCTTTGTGGTGGAGGAGGAGATGCGCAACATCAGGTTTGCGTACCTCAATGGTATGTCGGGTGCCTTCTCTGCGTCTTACCGATCCGGCGCCAATAAGACCACGCATCTTTTGCTGCATATGACCGACGCCATTGACAACGTGTTGGTGGAAGCCTATAGCGTACTGCCGTTTTCCAAAGCCGAGTATCTGGATATCACTTGGCTTGAGGAGGGCAAAACCGGCCTTGGCACCAACGAAATGCTGATCAACGAGAGAGAGCTGTATCTCTACGCACCGGAAAGCGCTAACATCGTATTGGATCGGGATGCGCTGGACGCGCTGATGCACGAGCTCTGCGGTGAGGCGGCGTGGAATGCCACTGATCCGACGAAATCTTATCTGGAAAGATTGAAGGCCGCGAGCGGAGCGGAGATCTTCACCAGTTCCGCGCTGATTGCCTATCTGGAATCGCTCTACGGCTATACCTTCCCCGAACAGCTTACCCCGCGCTGCGGTGAGCAGATGGCGTTTTTCCTTGATGATTGCTATGAGGGTGCCGAGGAGGCGGTAACGGTTACGATAGCGGATATTGTGTCCAATACCACGACGCTGTTCTCGGAGGCGGACGTGCTTTTGAATGAGCTCTGGAAAAATAAAAATATGATCAATGAGCTGATGTATATCCCCTCTATGAATCTGACCAAGTGGAATAGAATGACCGAAGAGGAGCAGCGGGACATGATGATCGATTTTTATCTGTCCGGCTACGTTGATGAGGGCAAGAATACCTATGCCACCTACAGCAAGGACGAGCTGACGCATATGGGCAACGAGGCGTATCTGGCCATGACGGGGCTGACGGCGGAAAAGCTGCTCTCCGATCTTGACTGCGGCATTTATCAGCGCACCGATGAGCGCGTGAAAACCGGAGAGATCATATGGGGCTATGAGCAATATGAAACGGTTCGCGGTGAGCCGCAATTGTTGGAAAAGGCGTCCTATCGCGTGGTAGGCACCTACGATGCCGGCCAGTGGTATAAGCTCTATGAGGGCACCTTCATCTGTGATGCCTATTACGATTACACCAAGGCGTGGGACGAGGCCGCTTCGGAGAATGAGTACGTAAAGGAAGGAATCGTGATGGGCAGCTCTTTTTCCATTGGAGACTACAACAGAGCCATCGTGGTCTTTGCCGAGAATGACCGAGAAGCCGTGCGGCTGGTGGCGGAGCTGACGCATCAAACCGGCGGCGAGGTCTCCTACACTGGCCACAACGGCATTTATACGGTGCTGGAGGAATACGACGAGGTCATCGGCGTGATCCAGCAGCTGCTGTTCTTCGTGGCGCTAGGCTTTGCCATCTTCTCGGCGCTGCTGTTTGGCAATTTCATTGCGACCTCTGTTTCCTACCACAAGCGGGAGATCGGCGTGCTCCGTGCGCTTGGCGCCCGTCCGATCGACGTGTTCAAAATTTTTGGCAGCGAGGCGCTGCTGGTGGCACTGATCAATTTCATGGGTGCCACTCTGCTGTCGTGGGCGGCGGTCGGACTTTTCCGGCTCTATATGTATGACGGCGGCGTTCATATCACCCTGATGGCCTTCGGCCCGCGGCAGATCCTGCTGCTCCTCGGCGTCAGCCTTTTGGTGGCGCTGGCGGCCAGCTTCGTGCCCGTCTGGCGTATTGCCCGCAAGAAGCCCGTGGACGCCATCAAGGATCGATGACGGTATCTCTGTAGGCGTACGATAACGCTTCCCCCGACACGTGATGACGTGTCGGGGGATATTTCTTTGCTTACGCCGCCCAAACGCCACGTGAGGCGTTGCCGAGCTTTTGTCAAAAAACGAGGATTTGAGAGCATTTGCGAGGAAACGGGAGATTTTGGGAGGAAAATGCGGAAAATCCAAAGATTTTTCGGGTAAATGGCGCGAGGTCTTGATTATTTCCGCTTTTTTCAAAAAACTATTGCATTTTCAGTCGCTTTCTGTTATAATAGCGCTGTGATATGGTTTTTCTGCTTACGGAAGCCCTTTTTCCCGCGCAAGCCATTCCCAAAAATATTGGTTCAAAGGAGTATTTATGCGGAATGAAAAACAAGCTGATCGAACTGAGGTCCATCAGTAAATCCTTTGATGGCGAGCAGGTGCTTTGCAGCATCGATCTCGACATTCACGACAAAGAATTCGTTACCCTGCTGGGTCCCTCCGGCTGCGGTAAAACCACCACCCTGCGCATCATCGGCGGCTTTGAGACCCCCGACGAGGGCGACGTGATCTTTGACGGTAAAAAGATCAACGACCTGCCGCCCTATCAGCGCCAGGTCAATACCGTGTTTCAGAAATATGCTCTCTTTCCCCACCTGAACGTCTACGACAACGTGGCCTTTGGCCTGCGCCTGCACAAGGTGCCGGAGCTGGAGATCCGCGAACGGGTAAAGGAAATGCTGCAGATGACCGGTCTCAAGGGATTTGAGAACCGCAAGCCCGCCACCCTTTCCGGCGGTCAGCAGCAGCGTGTGGCCATTGCCCGCGCGCTCATTAACCGTCCCCGCGTGCTGCTTTTGGACGAGCCCCTCGGCGCCCTTGACCTGAAGCTGCGCAAGGATATGCAAAACGAGCTGAAGCGTATCCAGCACGCCACCGGTATTACGTTTATCTACGTGACCCACGACCAGGAGGAGGCACTCTCCATGTCCGATACCGTGGTGGTCATGGCCGGCGGCAAAATTCAGCAGATCGGCTCTCCTACGGATATTTATAATGAGCCCGTCAACGCCTTCGTGGCGGATTTCATTGGCGAATCGAACATTATTGACGGCGTGATGCTGGCGGATAACCAGGCACGCTTCTCCGGTCATACCTTCACCTGCGTGGACGGCGGCTTTGCCAAAAACGAGCCCGTGGATATCGTGGTGCGCCCGGAGGACGTGGACGTGGTGCCCGTGGAGAAGGGCATGCTCTCCGGTACGGTGACCTCCGTCACCTTCAAGGGTGATTATTACGAGATCATCGTGGACGTGTGCGGCTTCAAATGGATGATCGAGACCTCCGACTACGTGGCTCCGGAAACCAAGATCGGCCTCTTTGTGGAGCCCGACGCCATCCACGTCATGAAAAAATCCGAATACTCCGGCATGTTTGGCGACTATTCTACCTTCTCCGAGGAGATGGATCATCTCTCTGACCCCGAGGTAGAGACCGAAGTGGAGGAGGATGCGGAATGAAGCAAAAGCGCTCGCTTCTCGAACGCGCCGCTGCGGTCCCCCACATGGTTTGGGTGGTGCTGTTTATCGTGGCGCCCCTGTTTTTCGTCATTTATTTCGCCTTCACGGATACGAGCGGAGATTTCACTACCTCCAACATCGAGCTCCTTTCCTCGTATTCCCATATCTTTTTCCTTTCCATCTGCTTTGCCCTGGTGGCAACGGCCTTTTGCCTGCTCATTGGCTATCCTCTTGCCTTTGTGATGGCCAGAGCCAAGCCCTCCCGGCAAAAGCTGCTGATGGTGCTTTTGATGCTGCCCATGTGGATCAGCCTGCTCATTCGCACCTATTCGCTGATGACCCTGCTTGACAACGGCGGCCTGCTCAATTCGCTGCTCACCAAGCTCGGCTTTGCCCCCGTCACCATCGTGGGCACCGGCGGCGCGGTCATCCTTGGTATGGTGTACGATTTTCTGCCCTATATGGTGCTGCCCATCTACACCTCCATCACCAAGCTGGACAGACGCTACCTGGAGGCGGCAGCCGACCTTGGCTGCAACAGCATCCAGACCCTCTTCCGGGTGATCCTGCCCCTCACCACTCCCGGTATCGTGTCGGGCGTGACGATGGTGTTCGTGCCCTCCATTTCCACCTTCTATATTTCCCAGAAGCTGGGCGGCGGCAACTTTGACCTCATTGGTGATACCATTGAGCGTCAGTTCAAATACGCCTCCACCTATCATATCGGTGCGGCCATCTCCCTGGTGATGATGATCCTCATTCTTATCTCCATTGCGGTGATGAACCGCTTCTCCGACGGTGACGAGGGAGGGATGATGGTATGAAAACGCTCTCCCGTGTTTATCTTTGGGTCGTGTTTGCCCTGCTGTATGCTCCTATCCTTGTGCTGGTTATTTTTTCCTTCAATGATGGCGGCTCGCTGTCGGATTATACCTACCCCTCCTTCCGTTGGTATGGGGAGCTGTTCCGCGATCAGGTGGCCCTGACCTCGCTGAAGAATTCGCTTCTTCTGGCGCTGTCCTCCTCGGCCCTTGCCACCGTGATCGGCACCTTTGCCGCGCTGGGTCTTGACCGTATGAGAAACCGCTATGTGAAGGGCGCCGTCACCTCGCTGACCAATATCCCGATGATGAACCCCGATATCGTCACCGGCGTTTCCATGATGCTGCTTTTCGTGGCGGTGGCGGGTATTCTCGGCATTTCGGATATCCTTGGTAAGTGGACGATGCTCATCGCCCACACCACCTTCAGCCTGCCCTACGTGATCCTTTCCGTTTCGCCTCGCTTCAAGCAGTTTGATAAGAGCCTCAGAGAGGCGGCATTGGATCTCGGCTGTACCCCGTGGCAGAGCTTTTTCAAGGTGGAGCTGCCTGCCATCCTGCCCGGCATTTTCTCCGGCCTCGTGATGGCCTTTACCCTGTCGCTGGATGATTTCGTCATCAGCCATTTCGTCAGCTCCCCGGATTTCCAGACCCTGCCCCTGTATATCTATAACCAGACCGCGCACAACGTCAAATACAGCATGTACGCGCTTTGTACTCTCATCATCGTTACCATTCTGGTGCTGCTTCTGGTGGTCAATTTCGCCGGCAGCATCGGAGATCGCACCAAGCGTAGAAAGGAGGCGGCAAAATGAAAAAAATCGTTACCGTTTGCCTGCTTTTTGCTATTTTAGCTGTTTTCTTGCCCTCCCTTGCATCCTGCAATGACGGAGATGCCGTGACCCTGTACGTGTATAACTGGGGCGAGTATATCTCTGACGGCAGCGAGGGATCGCTTGACACCAACCGCGCCTTTGAGGAGTGGTACGAGAAGACCTACGGCGTCAAGGTCAAGGTCAATTACTCCACCTATTCCTCCAACGAGGATATGTATGCCAAATTAAGCAGCGGCGCTGCGGATTACGATATCGTGGTGCCCTCGGACTATATGATCGCCCGTATGATCGACGAGGGTCTGCTCCGCCCGCTGAATATGGCAAATATCCCCAACAGCCAGTATATCAATTATGAAATGATGTTTGGTGAGGGCGAGGTGTACTACGACCCCGCCAAGGCATACTCTGTGCCCTATACCTACGGCACCGTAGGTATCATCTACGACGCCACCCAAGTGGACGCTGCGGACGTTGGCACGTGGGGCGTCATGTGGAACCAGAAATATACCGGCAACATTCTGCAGTTCAATAATTCCCGTGATGCCTTTGCTACGGCCATGTTTTACCTTGGCTACAGCGTCAATACCGACAGCGAGGCCGAGTGGCGCGCTGCTCTCGACAAGCTGGTGGAGCAAAAGCCCATCGTGCAGGGCTACGTGATGGACGAGGTCTACAATAAGATGGAGAACGGCTCCGCCCTCATTGCCCCCTACTATGCCGGCGATTTCTTCACCATGTATGAGGATAACGAAAATCTCGCCTTTGCCTATCCCAGCGAGGGCACCAACGTCTTTGTGGACGCCATGTGCATTCCCGCCTCCAGCAAAAATCCCGAGATCGCTGAGGCCTATATCAACTTTATGCTCAGCCCCGAAGCGGCCATTGCCAACGCAGAGTATATCTGCTACGCCTCCCCCAACCGCCAGGTCTACGAAAACGAGGACTACATTGCCACGATGGAGGAGATCCACCCCGACGCCATGGAGATCCTGTACGGCACCGAGGGCTTGAAACTGGAATTCTACGAGAATTTGCCCGAGGAAAATCTGATGTTGCTCAACAGCCTCTGGGAGGAACTGAAGATTGAAAGCCCCATCAGCACCGTCATTATCGTGATGACCTGCGTGATCCTCGCCGTGGGCGCGTTCCTTGGCTCCTCCTGGGCCATTCGTCGCTATCGGCAGAGAAGGATCCGAGAGGCGCTTTGGAACGATTAAAAAACAGGGCGCGTCACGCGCCCTGTTTTTATGCTTTTCGCCTTTTCGGCAAAAACACCTGTGCGAACAGCGAGGCCGATAGCACGCCCAGCGCCAGCTGCTGCCCGTAACAAAGCAGCATGCAGGCCGAGAGGGAAAAGAGAAAAAGCAGCGCGAGATAAGAGCTGATCTCCAGCACCCGTTCTGCCGTTGGCGCTCCCCAGATCGCGGCCACCAGTGCGCCCAGCACCCGTCCGCCGTCAAAGCCGGAAATGGGCATCAGATTAAAGAGAGCGAAGGAAAGGGTCGAAAGGCGCAGACAATCGGCAAACACGCCGCCAATGGGGAGCGTCAGCACCCAGAGCAGCAGCGAGGCCGCAGGGCCTGCCGCCGCCAGCAGCCCCTCCGCCCGATAAGAGGGGAGCGTTCCCACAGGATAGAGCTTAGCCCCAAACGTATCCAGCTCCAACAGTCGTAGCCGGATATCCAGCAGCTTTGCTGCCGCAAGATGCCCTGCCTCGTGAAAGGCTGCCGCCAGTAGCGTGGCCGGAAGCAACACGGAGCGCCCGGCGGCCAACACTGCCAGCATCAGCACCGCCCCCGGTGTCATACGTATTTTCATGATATCACCTCGGGCAATTCTATGCTAAAACGGCATCTAAAATGCACATAACTCATACCGTTAAGGCACTTTTTAAGAATGAGCGAAGAAAGGGGGAAGGGAAATGTCGCTTAAGAAGATTTGGCATACCGTAAAGTCATATAGTCAGACGCTGCTGCTTCTCCTTCTCATCTGCCTGCTGTTGATGCGCTTCGCCCTTGCCGTATACCATTGGGCAACGCCGGCCTCGGAGCTTCTTCTCATCGACGTGCTGGACGTGGGACAAAGCGACGCTATTTTGCTGCGGAGCGGCAAAGAGAGCCTGCTGATCGATACCGGCACCGCCACAGCGGAGCTGGATCTGGCAAATGAACTGCGACGTCTTGGCATCCGACGGCTGAATACGATCTGCGTAACGCATCCGCATGAGGATCATTACGGCAACGGCCGCGGGCTGATTGCATCCTTTCCCGTGGGTAGCCTGCTGCTGCCTGAGATCGCCACCGAGGATGCCGCCTATGCGCTTTTCTTGTCGGAGGCCGCTAAAAGGGAGATCCCAACGGTAACGGCTGTGGTCGGTGTGACGCTGCGGCTGGGAGAGTGCCTGGTGACGGTGCTTTCCGCCGGTGGACAGGACCCCAATAACGCCAGTGTGGTGCTGCGTGTGACCTGCGGCGATACGGTGCTGCTGTTTATGGGCGATGCAGAGGCCGAGGCGGAGGAGCACCTGCTTGCCGTCACCGATGCGGCGCTTTTGGATTGTGATTTTTTGAAGGTGGGGCACCACGGCTCGGATACCGGTACAACGGCCGCGTTCCTTGCCGCTACCACACCCGATATTGCTGCCATCAGCTGCGGCAAGGATAATGACTACGGCTTTCCGCACACCGGTGTGCTGGAGCGCCTGGCGGCAGCCGGGACCGCCGTATATCGCACCGACGAGGCGGGCACGCTGCATTTTGCCTCCGATGGTCATACCGTTTACGTAAGAGAGGAGAGGTGACGATGGAAAATAGCGAGATTGACGCAAAAACTCGCCCCGTTGTAGGCCGTTTTGCACCAACGCCCAGCGGAAGGCTTCATCTGGGCAACCTGATGTGCGCTATGCTGGCGTGGCTTTCCGTCCGTAGCCGCGGCGGCAAATTTTTGCTCCGCGTGGAGGATCTGGACGCAGCACGCTGCGCGGGAATGAAGGAAAATACCGCCTATTTGTTGGACGATCTGGCCTTTCTCGGTATCGATTACGACGGCGAGGTGCTGTATCAGTCGGAGCGCAGCCACATTTACGCCCAATATGTGCAGCTTTTGGAGGAAAAGGGGCTGATCTACCCCTGCTACTGCTCCCGCGCGGAGCTCCACGCCACAAGTGCTCCCCATCTCTCCGATAATACGCCTATCTATGACCGTCGGTGTCTGCTGCGCGCCCAAAGAGGCGAGGCGCCGCCCGCCGGTCGCCGCCCTGCTCTACGGGTGATGGTGCCCGATGAAAAAATCGGCTTTTTCGATACCGTTTATGGGTATTATGAGGAATATCTGCCCCGCGATTGCTCGGATTTCGTGGTGCGTCGCTCTGATGGCGTCCACGCCTATCAGTTGGCCGTGGTGGTGGATGACGGCCTCTCCGGCGTCACTGAGGTGCTGCGAGGCAACGATCTGGTGTTCAGCACACCGCGACAGATCTTTTTGCAGCGCACCCTCGGCTTTGATACGCCGGATTACTGTCACATCCCGCTGCTCACCGACGCACAGGGCCGCCGCCTTTCCAAGCGGGACGGCGACGGCTGCATGGAGACCGTCCGCGCTCGCTATAAGGATGGCCGCGTCGTCATCGGCGCCCTGGCCGCGGCTCTCGGTCTGCTGCCCGAGCCCCAGCCCCTCTCTCTCCCGGAGCTGCTCCCCTATTTTGATATCAAAAAAATCCCCCGCGACAGCGTCAAGCTGCCGGAGGGGTTCTGAAAAGAAAGTGGGAAGTTATTTTACAACAAAAGGGGCGCTACGGCGCTCCTTTGTTATTGGAGCGAGAGACGGGACGTTGCCCCGCTTTCTGCGGCGTTGCCGCAGACGCTTAAAGAATGCCTTGGCGGCTGAACGGCATCATTTTGCTTCGCAAAAACCGACCTTCTTCTCTGCCGCTACTTTGCCTACCGCAAATTTTGAAGTTCTGCAAGGCGGCAGGGGTTCGCGTCCGCGAACCCTCGTCAACAAAGAAAAGGGAGTGCCGAAGCACTCCCTTTTCTTTGTTGGCTAGTGTGGTCAATTTAGATGCACATTTATAGAAATATTTTTGAATGCGTTTATAGTTAAACACTATTTAGAAAGCCGATATCTCATACACGGTCTGCCACCTGTTTCATAGTCGATCTCGGAGAGCAAGATGCCTTTTTCGGTAAGGTAATTTAAGTATTTTCTGACCGTAACGCCCGTAAGACCGATGCGCTCGGCAATTTCGTCGCCCGTTGTCCATCGTGATGGGTTCTTTTTCATTTCGTCAAGAATGATCTGCATGGTCTTTTCTTGTATGCCCTTGGGATAGAGTTCCTCGCTTTTTTTATGGGAGTTTTCGATGATGAAATCGATGTTTTTCTGATTGAGCGTATCAAGGTCTTTGAGCGCTGCAAGGTGCGAAACATATTTATCAAGTGCAATACGAAAACGGTCATAGGTAAAAGGCTTGACAAGGTAATCGACCACGCCGAGATGCAACGCTTCCTCCAAGGATGCGCGGTCATTTGCCGCCGTTACCATAATAATATCCACCGTTTTTTTGTTTTTTCGAATCTGACGGAGTGTTTCAAAGCCGTCCATCAGTGGCATATATACGTCCAAAACGATCAGATCAACGTCGTTATTTTCAAGGTATTCAAGCGCACTTTTTCCGTCCTTGCATTTTTCAACAACGCGAAAGGCTTTGTTGCGATTGACATACTGCTCGTTGATCATGGATACCATTGGATCGTCCTCAACGATTAAAACCTTATAATACATTTCCTTGCTCCTTTATTTGCCGAGGCTTACGGTAACTGCAGTTCCCTTGCCGAATTGCGATTCCAGCGTGATCTCGCCGCCGAGATTTTCCACCATTCGTTTGATCTGATATAGCCCCGTTCCTCTGCCTTCACCCTTGGTAGAATAGCCCTTCTGAAATACTTTTTCCATATCCTCTTGCTTGATACCAACACCCGTATCCTTGGCTGTAATCAAAAGTGAGCCCTGCTTTGAATAGATGCCAAACAACAGTTCCTTTGGTTTGCCATAATCTCCGTTCGCTTCATTCATCGCGTCAAAGGCGTTATCAATGATATTGCCGATCACGGTGATCAACGTTTCTGTGGGGATGGAATAATCACTCTTTGAAAACACCGAGCCTTCCTCCAAAACAAACTTTACATTCAGCTCGGATGCTCTTGCCGATTTACCAATGAGCAGAGCTGCTATGGCAGGCTCGGAGATTGCTGACATAATTTTGCTGATCGTTTCTCTCTGCACAATAGTAATATTTTCGATATAAGCAGATGCCTTATCGTACATTTCCATTTGCAAAAGACCGAGAATGACGTGAAGCTTGTTGGTGAAATCGTGGTTATTGGCTCTCATAGAGTCCACGAGGTATCTCGTTCCAGCAAGATCCTCCATTAGCTTGATATATTCCTCGCGGTTATGCAGAATACCAACAGCACCGATGATCTCATTTTCTTTCTTGATCGGTATGCGGTCGATGAGAAGATTGGTGTTTTCAAAACGTGACTCGTGTACGCCGAATTCCTTTTCGCCGACTGAAAGTGTCCTTTCAAACACGGCAGGATCGCAAATCGTTTGAAGGGGCAGACCGACAACATCATTCTCCGCTGAAAGCTCCTGGCATCCAAGCATTTTCATCGCGGATGTGTTGATAAATTGCACCGTTCCGCTTTTATCAATGGCAACCACACCCTCCGCAAGTGATTCCAAGATATTATCTCGCACTTGGTACATGGCGGAAAAGACATCCGGCTCGTAGCCGTGAAGCTTCTTTTTGATATTCCCCGAAAGTTCTGCCGAAATGATAACCTCCATCAGAACGGCAACAACGGTAATCAGCGAGAAGATCAACAGCGTTTGAAGCGTTTCTTTTTTGATGCTCTCTTGAAGCATTACCGTGATAACAAAGCCGGCGTAATTTCCGTCCTCATCATAAATAGCGGCATAGGCACGGCGTTGTTTTCCCGATGGGCCGTTATTATCTTCGGCATAGAACTCGTTATCCTCAAACACATGTAATGTACCATCATAGATCGTGCCGATCAAGGTGTGATTAGTGTGATACAAGCGCACGTTATCTGCGCTTACAATGGAAATTGCATCAATATCTCCAAGAGATTTTTGCAGCGAATCGAAATACTCAGTTAAATATTCGGTATTTACTCCGCTTGCCATATCGTCAAGCAACGGGGAGGTAGCGATCGTTTGAGAAATATTTTGTAGGTTTCGGTCTCGCTTTTGCGTTTCAAAAGTTACGTTGATGATAATTCCCGCGCCACCAAGCACGATTGCGAGCAATAAAATCAGTACAAACTGCGTTGAGAATATTCGTTTTTGTATTTGGTGAATGGAATTGCTTACCGCCAAATTCTTTTTTTTCACATATGCCGCCCCCATTCTATGCTCTTTCCATTATTATAACATATTTTACTTTCAAAGACAGCTTTTGAAAGTAAAACAAACGGAAAATGACAAAAAAAGATGTTTCTTATTTTTGTAAAATTGATTTATGCGCTTTCTAGTGATAGGATGATGTCACCAAATATCACAAAGGAGATTTACTTATGGAAATTGCACCTATTCTCGAAACAATCATGCTTGTATGCTTCGGATTTTCTTGGCCTATGAATCTGATCAAAGCATACAAGGCAAGAAGTGCAAAGAACTCGAGCTTGCCTTTCATTCTGCTTATCATCACAGGCTACATAGCCGGCATTTCCGCAAAAATCGTGCTGGGGAATATCAACTATGTATTGGTAGCATATCTGCTAAACCTTGCAATCGTTTCTCTCAACCTCATTGTATATTTCAGAAACGTGACGTTTGACAAACAAATCAATAAAAATTAAAGGAGATTACGAATATGTTTGAAAAGAAAATCGCAAAATATAAATCCCTCAATCAGCTTGCCGAGGCTGACGGTACGGTTATTTTCGGCACAAGCAGCGACGTCAATATCCCTCTTGGAGAATTGAAGCAAGCATTTGCACTGAGCGACAGTATCTATAACCGCAGCTTTCCTGAACTGTCGGTAGTCGATGCGGCAAAGATCTACAGAGAATGCGTTGCCGAGCTGTGCCCCGACACCGTCATCGTACATATCGGAGATGCAGATGTGTCCGACTTTGGCGGTAAAGAATACGCATTTGAAGAACACTACCGCGCTCTTATCGATACGATCAGAGAAAAAAACAAAGGGTGCCGCATTGTCATCGTGGCCTTGAAAAATTACGATAACGACAGCACCGTGGCAGAGATCAACAAGCTTCTCGGCGAGATTGCCGATTCCGAAAAATGCGAATTTGAGGACATTTCGGCAAAGCGCGTGTGGAACGCAAAGGAAAGCAGCGAAGCCACCTCGTTTCTCTACAACATTGGATTTGTCAGGCCCTTGAATATCAAACGCCCCATCTACAATCTCGTCAGAATCCTGTTCTGCTACGAAGGCTAAGCAAAAAGCGTCTTGCACCGAAAAGAGCAAGACGCTTTTTTGTAAGACGAAAACCCCAGAAGCCGCTTGGCTTCTGGGGTTCGTTGCCTGCATCTATTGGTAAAACTCGGGACGTTGAACCACTTAGGCGGCACGCCGCCGATGACGGGACGTTGCCCCGCTTTCTGCGGCGTTGCCGCAGACGCTTGAAGAAGGCCTTGATGCCTGAACGGCATCATTTTGCTTCGCAAAAACCGACCTTTTTCTCTGCCGCCTTATCGCTCACTGCAGATTTTGAAATTATGCGTGGCGGCAGGGGTTCGCGTCCGAGAAACCAGCTCAAAAAAGAAAATGTAGTGCCGAAGCA
>JAFTQT010000059.1 GCA_017462615.1 Clostridia bacterium
GCTAAGGATGTGTCCTGTCCTCGGCTGCGCCGAGACTGCAAGTTTGCCTGTGGCAAACATTGCCGCGTCGCAGAACGCGAGCAAAACGCGATTTGCGATGCGTGATGCGAAAACGGCAACAGGAAAGAGGAGGCGCTTTTTGCAAAAAGCGTCTCCTCTCCCTCAAGCCTCTCTTTTATACGTCTATACGTCCTCCTCCGGCAATTCCCGGGCGAGGTTCACATTTTTGTAGCGCTTGTCGCTCGTGACCTCCTTTATAATAGGAAGGAAATCCGGCAGCTCCAGCGCCTCGTCCTCATCCTGCAGCTCCACCTCCAAAGTGGCGCGATCCTGCCAGAAGGCGTAAATATCCACCTCGCAAATATGCCCCCCAAAGGGAAAGGCGTAGCGCGTCTTTTCGATGGCACGGCGAGTGGGATCGGCCTCCCCTGTCAGCGCCGCGTAGCTCTCAGCCGTCACCTCCCGCTCTGTCTCCTCGGCGGAAAGCGCAGATACCCGGCGCTTGCGGGTCTCAATATACCTGACCCTTCCCTCCTCCTCTACGCGGCGCACCCGTCGGGTCTCCCCCGGCAACGCCAGGAGATAGGTCTGCACCATATGGCGCACGCGGCAGTCGGGCTGCGCCGCCAGCACGCTCACGTCGGGCATACGAATGAGGAATTTCCGCTCGATCTCCATAGCGGTATGGGCAAAGAGCGAGAAGGGATAGGCCGCCGGCGGCTTGGCGGTGAAGGTCACAGAGCGGCCGGTGGTGGGATGGGGAAAGGTGAGGGCAGCAGCAAACAATGCCGGCACCTCTGCCTTGCGGCGGCTGCCATATTTGCCATCCCCTACCAGCGGATGGGTGCGGGAGGCGAATTGTACCCGGATCTGATGACTGCGACCGGTGCGCAGCCAAACGCGCACACGGGAAAGCGTGCCGCCCTCCACGGCAAGGCTCTCCTCCACCCGATAGGTGAGGGCGGCCTCTCTCGCGCCACGACGGGGAGTGGTCACCACAAAGCTCTTGTTTTGCCGGGCATCCTTGAAAAGGAGGTCACGCAGCTCGCCCTCGGCAGGGGTGGGCACCCCCTCCACCACAGCAAGATATTCCTTTTTGAGCTGCTGCTCCGTCACGGCGCGGGAAAGGGCGGCAGCCGCCTTTTTGGTGCGGGCGTAAACCATCACGCCCCCCACCACGCGGTCAAGGCGATGGACGGGAAAAACCTCGCCCACCGTGGGCGCAAGAAGGGCGGGGACGGAATCTCCTGCGCCCTCGCCCGCCTCGGAGAGCACGCCCACGGGCTTGACGACCACCACAACGGCGCTGTCCTGATAAAGAATTTCCATAGGGATCGTTCCTTTTTTTGTAAAGTTTTTTCTCTTTTCCCGCAAAAATTTTTCTCAAAAAAACGCCGTTTGCAGTTGACGACAGGCAGATTTTTTTGTGCTACACTATAGGTGTCGACAACGCAAGATCCCGAAAAAATCAGGAAAAATGAAAGAAAAGGAGAAAAAATAATGGCAAGAAAAACAAATTTAGATAGCGGATTTTTATTTCTTTACGATTGGCTGCCGATGATGGATATGCTCCCGCCAAAGGAGTTCAAGGCGCTGCTTTTGGCGCTGATCGAACGACAGCGGGAAAACAAGGCGCTGCCTACCTTCAAGAGCCCCTTGACCGACAGCTTTGCCCGCATCATTGAGCCCACCATACGCCGCAGACTGGACGCCGCCAACGGTAAAAAACAGGAACGGGAAAGCGAGAATGGTGCGGAGCATGGTACGGAGCATGGTACGGAGCATGGTACACCCCCCAGCACAGCAGAGAGGAGCGAAGCAGAGAGGAGCGAAGCAAAGCAGAGCGCAATCACAGCGGAGCTGAGCGGAGCGAATACCACTCCGTCCCCGGCAGAGCCTGTGACGGAGGCGGCGGCAAAGCCGCAGGAGGCGCTCCGCGCGCACTCCGAGGCGGCAAAGCCGCAGGAGGCGCTCTGCGCGCTCTCCGAGGCGGCAAAGCCGCAAGGAGCGCTCCGCGCACTCTCCGAGCCGGAGAAAGAAGCCCTGCGGGACAAGGGGATCCCGAAGGATTACATCGAGGAGCGCGCGACCCGCGCGCTGCAAATAGAGCGACGGTGTGGGAGATCCGCCACCCAAAGCCTCATTGACTGGTGGCGGCAGGATCGCCCCAAGACCATCCCCTATCGAGGGGAAGCGCCGAGGGAGCAGCAGAAGGGCTCCTTTGACACAGAGGACTTTTGGGATGCCGCCCTGCGAAGAACCTACGGCGAGGATAAAGCGGACTTCTGGGGCACGGGGTAAGGAGCCGGCGCACCTCTTCACTCTTCACTCTTCACTCTTCA
>JAFTQT010000060.1 GCA_017462615.1 Clostridia bacterium
CGCCACGATCAGATCGCGCACAGCACTCTCGGGCAGATCCTTGTTTTCGGTGACCACGTTCTCAAGGAGAGCACGTTTGATCTCAAAATTATTTCTACCCTGCTCAAAGGTGATGCCGAATACCTGCTTGTGCTCCACGGGGTCGGGCACGTAATCGGGATCGATCTCTACAATATTATAATTGACCTTGCGCTTGCTCTTCAGGATCTCCAACGCCTCGGGCTCGTAGCCGGGGGCGATGATGCCGTCGGAGACCTCGCGCTTCAGCATCAAGGCGGTGGTCACGTCACACACGTCGGAAAGCGCTACCCAGTCGCCGAAGGAGCACATACGGTCCGTGCCGCGGGCACGGGCGTAAGCACAAGCGAGGGGGGAGTCATCGAGACCTTCAATATCGTCCACAAAGCAAGCCTTTTTCAGCTTTTCGGAGAGCTTAATGCCAACGGCGGCGGAGGTGGGAGAAACGTGCTTGAAGGAGGTAACGGCGGGAAGCCCCAGCGCCTCCTTCAGCTCCTTCACCAGCTGCCAGGAGTTGAAGGCATCCAGGAAATTGATGTAGCCGGGTCTGCCACAGAGAATTTTGATGGGCAGCTCCGAGCCGTCGTGCATATAAATTTTAGCCGGCTTCTGATTGGGGTTACAGCCGTATTTCAGTTCAAATTCTTTCATGTTTAATCCTCACTCATGCTTATTGATGATGAATTGCTCCACGTCACGGGTTTCAAGGTCGGTGTAGCGCACGTAGAGGGAAATCTTGTTGTCCTCGTTGAGGGACTTCCACAGCTCGTCCACAAGCTCCTCTGCCGTATCGGGAATGGTGACCCGCTCCGGCTCACCCTGGAAGGTGGGGATCACGGGATTGCCGTCGCACACGTAGGTGTGCAGGAAGTGGCCGAGGCCGGGAGTGGCGGGGTACTCGTAGAAGAACCGCGCACAGGCGTTGCCCTCGGGATCGGCGGCCTTCAGAATGGACATCTTATAGCTGCCGTCCATGGCCTGCAGACCGGAAATGCGGGGCGTCCAGTTGGGACGGTCATCCTCAAACTGACGGGTGCGCAAAGCTGCTTCCCAGCTCTCGCCCTTGGCGAGATACTCCCAAATGGTGTCGGTCTGATCACCGTTGGTGACGATCAGCCCCTCTCCGATCTCGCGGACGGGGTGATAGATGATAAGGTGGGGGTCCACCATCAGCGAGGGATCGTATGCCTCGGTGCGGATGCCGTCGGGCTCCTCACGGAAAACTCTGTTGCGGCTGTTGACGCTGCGACCCATAATGAAATAGGCAACGGCGGCCTTTTTGCCGTCGGCGGTCACACCGATCACAATGCCGCGGCCGGGATAGCTATTGCCCTCCAGGCGCTCCTTCATAGACTTGATATCGTATACGTTCATATTACACCTCTTTGATCTTGACTTTACCGTCCTCCACCGTCAGCCGATCGTCGCAAAACAGCTGTACGGCACGGGGAAGGATCTTCCACTCAGCCTCTTCCATGATGCGCTTCTGCAGCACCTCGGGGGTATCCCCTTCCCTGACCTCCACCGCCTTTTGCAGTACGATGGGGCCTGCGTCACATTCGGGGGTGACAATGTGCACCGTAGCACCCGAGACCTTCACGCCCTTTTCAAGGGCGGCCTCGTGCACGTGCAGACCGTAAAAGCCCTTGCCACAGAAGGAAGGAATAAGGGCGGGGTGTACGTTCAGGATGCGATTAGGAAATCTCTCGTAAACCTGCTCGTCGATAATGGTAAGGAACCCGGCCAACACCACAAGATCGGTGCCTGCCGCCTCCAGCACATCGGCAAGGGCAAGGGAATACGCCGCAATATCGGCATAATCCCGACGCGCCAACACACGGGCCTCGATGCCGTTTTGCGCGGCGCGCTCCAACGCATACACGCCGGGCTTTGAGGCGATAACAAGAGAAATTTTACCGTTTCCCAGTTCCCCTCTCTTTTCCGCGTCGATCAGCGCCTGCAGATTGGTACCGCCCCCGGAAACGAGAACGGCGATCTTTTTTACGTCAGCCATATCTGCGTCCTCACGCCAGCACGATCTTGTCGTCGCCGGTGGTGATCTCACCAATGAGGTAAGCATCCTCGCCGTGGGCCTTCAGAATCTCCAGCGCAGCGTCTGCCTCGGCGGCGGGCACCACGATGCTCATGCCAACGCCCATGTTGTAGGTATTGAACATATCCCGCTCGGGAATGTTGCCGGTCTCGGCCAGCAGCTGGAAGATGGGCAGCACCTTCACGGCGGACTTGTCGATCTTGGCCGAGAGACCGTCGGGAATGCTTCTCGGAATGTTCTCGTAGAAGCCGCCGCCGGTAATATGAGAAATACCCTTCACGTTCACCTTTTCAAGCAGGGCAAGCACGGACTTGACGTAAATGCGGGTGGGGGTCAGCAGCGTCTCGGCAATGCTCTTACCGCCCAGCGCCTCGTTTGTCTCGTAAAGAGAGGCGGGGTTATTGTCGATATCAAACACCTTGCGGCAAAGCGAGAAGCCGTTGGAGTGGATACCGCTGGA
>JAFTQT010000061.1 GCA_017462615.1 Clostridia bacterium
CTTCCAGCATGCGCTTCGGCTCTTTATTCTCCTCGCTCGGCTCCATGGCCGCGATTTCGGTATCGCTCACCCTGCAAAATTTGCCCTTTCCGACCCAGAGCATTTCCTTTAGCTTCCAAGTTCCCAAAAAATCCATAGCTGTTCCTTTCCATGTGGCAAAAAGCCCCTCTGCGTGGCAGAGGGGCTTTTCGTGTTATACCTTTTCGATGGCTGTCATGCCACCGATCAAGAGACAACCCTCTGCGTCTGTCTCAACGGGGACGTAGTCCCCCTCTCGCTCGTAATCCAGCATCAGCACGCCGTTCTCGATCCTCGCGGGATAGCTGTCGATCAGAACACCCTTGTCGGTCAGCTCCAGCCCTTCTTCTTTCACCATAGGCATTTCCTCCTCGGTGGGCTGATAGTACACGTCAATGGCGGTGTCGCTGATGATAAAATCGGCTGCAAGCAGCTTCAAAAGATCCTCATCGCCCAGCGCCTCCAGCTCGGCTCTGCCGAGCATCCTCACGCCGTCTTCATCGGCGGAAAGCATCGCCTTCAGCTTCCAATTTCCAAGCAGTTCCATAAATTCTCCTCCGTGCTCGATCGCTTTGTAAGCAGAGCGCCATATACGAAATTTCCATAAAGCCTCTCACTTCGGGAGAGGTGGCAGCCAAGGGCTGACGGAGAGGGACATTTCCACCCTCTCACCCGCTTTGCGGGAGCTCTCCCAAAGGGAGAGCCTTTCGTTTGATATTGCGCCATTCATCGAGCTTATTTGCGTACTTTTTGTGTGATTTGTATGAGATGAGATAAACGCCTTATGCCCAAGCATCCTGCGACTTGGGGATACGGATGTCGGAAAGCAGATTCTGCTCCCACAGATACCACGTGCCTCCGCCCGTTTTGCGCAGAGTCACCGAACGGGGGCTGTCCGCACCGCCGCTGCTCAGCAGCAGCTTCATATAGTTGCCGTTCTCCAGCTTGGAGTACTGGTTAGAGATCACCTTCACCGTATAGGGGGTGGAGGGGGTATACTCATTTTCGGGGGTGGCACCGTTGAAGTAGGAGCGCGCCACATAGGTCTTGCCGTCCATCAGTCTGTCGTTCAGGAACGCGATATCGGCAGGGCTCATCGGGCGCGGTCCACGCAGGAAGTTCAGCATTTCGGTGCCCGTCTCGCGGTCCTCGGAATAAGCGCACAGCGCGCAAAGCGTCAGCGCCGCGGTCTTGAAGGGATCATCCATCACGGCCTCGGGCAGTGCCTTCAGCTCCTCTAAATTTTTGGGCAATGTCTCAAACGTAAAGCTCTCTTTGCGGGAAAACGCCGCAAGTAGCTTGTTTTTGACGTACAAAACAGGATTTGACACCTTTTTGGTGATCGTTCTCCAAATATCCATATGCTATCTCCTTAAAGCTAAAATTTCATACCGCACACGGGGCAAAAGGATGGCAGCTCTGCTGCATACACCAATAACCCACAAGCGGAACAGGTGTGTATCGACTCTTTTTTGTGAAATGAAAGCCCGCAACCGGGGCATTGCTCCTCTGCCGTGATCTCGCCGCACAGACAGCACCGCAGCTGCCTCCTCGACGGTGCATCCATACCCGCCTCCAAACGATTTTTGATGTGCGGAGGAATGATATTCATATCACGCATCTTCGTCAAGCAATGCCGAACAAGCGGCAAAGCTCCTGCACGAAGGAAACGGGCAGAAAAGGATCTTGATTATTATAGCAATACAGCGTTTCGCCCGAGGCGTACTCGGCATCGACCTTCGCGCCGTAAAAATCGGGCAGGCCGCTGACCTTATAATAGTTGCCGTTGTGCTGCGCCACGTTGTGTTTGCGCAGCAGCGCATCGATCTCGGTCAGAATGCCGTCGGTGCGCCACTCCTTCCGCTCGCCGTCAAGCACCTTGGGGTTGCTGCAGGAAACGGTGCATTCCACGCCCTGCTCTCCCCTCGCGGCACCGAAATCATAGACACCGCGCGGCAGCTGTGTATCCTCTTCCATCAGGGAAAGTCCCGAAAAACGGCAGGAAAAGCGGATCAGCTCACGGGATGTGATCTCTTTGGGGGCATCTGTATCACGACGGATGCGCGTGCCGCCGTCTATCTCCATCGAAGGCCCCTCATAGATCCTGGCGCGGCGGCGACTGCGCCGCTGCTTGAACCAATTTTTAAGACACATATCGCCGCCTCCCTTTCGTTCTTTGATTTATTCCTCGTCCTTCTTTTCCTCGGTGGGTGCCCCGCCCTCGGCTGCCTTCACAAATTCGGGCGCCTTCTTTCTGATCACGAACCAATACAGGCAGAATCCACCGCCGCCAAGCAGCGCCACACCGCCGACTACGATCAGCGCAACGCCCCAACCGGGCAAGCCCTTTGAGATATCATAGCCGCATACATCGCACAGCTCGTCGCCGTCAGCATCCGCGTGATCGGCGCGATCCGCCTCGCCGTTACATACGGCGCAGATGTGCCAGTGTCCGTTCTCATCCTGCATCCATTCCACGCCTGCGGTGTGACCCTTGGCAGGGGCAAGCTCAGCGTTGCACACGGTACATTTTTGCGCCTCGGTGCAGGTAGCCGCCGCGCCGGGCACGTGCTCGCCCTGAATGGGCGCAAGCTCGGTGCCGCATACGGTACAGGTCTGTGCGTGTCCGCAGTTTGCCGCCTCGCCCGCGGTGTGACCAAG
>JAFTQT010000062.1 GCA_017462615.1 Clostridia bacterium
ATGGCTCGTATTGCAGGTGTTGATATTCCCAATCAAAAGAGAGTGGAAATTGCACTGACCTATATCTACGGCATCGGCCGTAAGAGCGCAAACGACATCCTCGCAAAGACCGGTATCAATCCCGATACCCGCGCTAAGGATCTTACCGAGGAAGAGGTTGCTAAGCTTCGTGACGAGATCGAGAACTCCTACAGCGTAGAGGGTGATCTCCGTCGTGAAACTGCTCTGAACATCAAGCGTCTGGTCGAGATCAACTGCTATCGCGGCATCCGTCACAGAAAGGGTCTGCCCGTTCGCGGTCAGAGAACCAAGACCAACGCCAGAACTCGCAAGGGTCCCGCTAAGACCATTGCAAACAAGAAGAAGTAATAAAGGAGTGGCAATAAAATGGCTAACGTTTCTAAAAAAGTCGTAAAGAAACGCCGCGAGCGCAAGAATATTGAAAAAGGCGCCGTGCACATCAGTGCGACTTTCAACAATACCATTATCACCGTTACCGATGTTGCAGGCAACGCAATTTCCTGGGCATCTGCCGGTGAGCTTGGTTTCAAGGGCTCCCGTAAATCCACTCCCTTCGCTGCTCAGTCCGCTGCAGAGCAGGCTGCAAGACTTGCGATGGAGCATGGCCTCAAGTCTGTTGAGGTTTATGTAAAGGGTCCCGGTTCCGGACGTGAGTCTGCGATCCGCGCACTGGAGGCTGTTGGTCTTCAGGTTACCATGATCAAGGACGTAACTCCCATCCCCCACAACGGCTGCCGTCCCCCCAAGCGTCGCCGCGTTTGATTATTTACAGGAGGTAAAACGAAAATGGCAAGATATACTGGAACTGTGTGCCGTCTTTGCCGTCGTGAGGGCACCAAGCTGTTCCTCAAGGGCGAGCGTTGCATGACCGGCAAATGCGCACTTGACCGCAGAAGCACTGCTCCCGGTCAGCACGGCGCTGCTAACAAGAAGGTTCGTGAGTACGGTATGCAGCTTCGCGAGAAGCAGAAGACCAGAAGATACTACGGCGTTCTGGAGACTCAGTTCCGCAACTACTATGCAGAGGCTGAGCGCAAGAGCGGCATGACCGGTGAGAACCTGCTGGTTCTGCTGGAAAGACGTCTTGACAACACTGTGTATCGCATGGGCATGGCAGAGAGCCGCAAGGAGGCTCGTCAGCTCGTTCTGCATGGCCACTTCACCCTCAACGGTAAGAAGGTAACCATTCCCTCTATCTCCGTGAAGGCCGGTGACGTGATCGCTGTGAAGGAGAGTAGCCGTGACAACGCAAAGATCAAGAGCCTTATCGAGGGTGCAGCTTCCAAGCTTTCTCCCAAGTGGCTTGAGGTCAACAAGGAGAATGGCTCCGCTAAGGTTGTGGCTCTGCCCGCCCGCGAAGACATCGACTTTGATTTCAACGAGCAGCTGATCGTCGAGCTTTATTCCAAGTAATCCGTCGGCCCCGGAGGGGTGCGACGCGACGGTCGCGGCTCGGGGCAAATTTAAAGGTACAAGGCCGCCTATGCGGCTCCACACATTTAACAAGGAGGGTTTATTGGAATGCTTGAAATTGAAAAGCCGAATATTACCATCACCGAGATGAGTGAGGATGGCACACACGGTACCTTCGTGGTGGATCCTCTGGAGCGTGGATACGGTATCACCCTTGGCAACTCGCTGCGCAGAATTATGCTCAGCTCTCTCCAGGGCGTGGCTGTAACCAGCATCAAAATCGACGGTGTGCTCCATGAATTTTCCACGATCCCCGGTGTAAAGGAGGATGTGACTGAGATCGTTCTGAACGTGAAGGGTATTACTGCTAAGCTCTTTAGCACGACCCCCAAGACCGTTGTGATCGACGTGACCGGTCCCCGCAATATTACCGCTGGCGATATTCAGATGGATGCAGATCTTGAGATTCTCAACCCCGAGCATCACATTGCTACCCTGGCTGAGGGCGAGCGCTTCTACATGGAGCTTTGCTTCGACCATGGCCGCGGTTATATCTCCCAGGAGCGCAACAAGCAGTTGGCAAGCCTCTCTTACGGCCCCAACACCTCTGCGCCCATCGGTACTATTTATACCGACTCCATCTACACCCCGGTTTATAAGGTGAATTATTCTGTGGAAAATACCCGTGTGGGCAACAACACAGATCTTGACAAGCTGACCATTGAGGTTCTGACCAACGGAACCATCACGGCCAAAGAAGCGATCTCTCTTGGCGCCAAGATCCTCAACGAACATCTCAACCTTTTTGTGAACCTCACCGATGAGGCCAGAAAGGCAGAAATCATGGTTGAACGTGAAGAGACCATCAAAGAGAAGGTCCTTGAGATGACCATTGAAGAGCTTGACATGTCGGTTCGTAGCTTCAACTGCTTGAAGCGTGCCGGCATTGACACGGTGGAAGATCTGACCAACCGCACTGAGGAGGACATGATCAAGGTCCGCAACCTCGGCAAGAAATCGCTTGAAGAAGTTATCCAGAAACTGCACTCTCTCGGCCTCGACCTCAAGAAGGAAGAGGAATGAGTGTGCGCAACCGTATGCATTGATATAGGAGGGAAACAGAATGCCCGGAAGAAAACTCGGCAGACCTACCGCTCATCGTAATGCGATGCTGCGCGGTCTCGTGACCTATCTGCTGGAGAAGGGCTCCGTTGAGACCACTCTCACCAGAGCTAAAGAAGTACGCTCCATGGCAGAGAAGATGATCACGCTCGGCAAAAAGAACACCCTTGCCAGCCGTCGTGCCGCTCTGGCATATATCACTTCGGAGGACGTTGTAACCAAGCTGTTCAACGAGATCGCTCCCAAGTATGAGAACCGTAACGGTGGTTACACCCAGATCTTTAAGATGGGTCCCCGCCGCGGTGATGCCGCAGAGATGGCTCTGATCAAGCTGATCGACGAGGAGTAATTTTACAAAACCACCCACCCGTGCCGCGACACGGGTGGGTGGTTTTTTGTGTAGACAAGAGGGAGATATCTCCCTCTTGTCTACTTTTGGGCTAATTTGAACGAAAAAAGAGAAAAACGTACAAATTGTGTACAAAACTGTACAAAAATTCGCAGTTTTCGTGTATAATGAAGAGGAAGACGTACGCGTCATTCAAAAGGGGGTGATATCATGCAAAAATACCGTTTTGCGAAGAATATTGATATTGAATCACTTTCATCCTTTCATTATTTTGAGTTTGACGACAGCTTTGTGGATCATTTTGAATCCCATGAGCCCTGGGAGTTGGTGTACATTGATCGTGGCGAATGCTATATCGTTACCGACAGAGAGCGCTTTTTGCTTTCGCAGGGGGAAATGTATTTCCATAAGCCCTATGAGCGGCACAAGCTGGAAATGTCCCGAGGCAGCTATCCCAACGTATTGATCCTGACATTTTCCACCGCCTCCCGTGCCATGTGCTATTTTGAGGGGCGCAAGCTGCAGGCATCGCTTTCCACTAAGCAGCATATTGCCGCCATTCTGCACGAGGCCACTCACACCTTTGAAGAACCCTTTCACGTACCCTACGAGGGTAATCTGGAGTTGAAGCGTGACAATGCGCTGTGGGGCGGTGAGCAGACCCTCCTTTTGAGATTGGAGCTGATGCTGATCGAGCTGGTGCGCAACAACCGTTATTATGCGGAAAGTCCCCGGCGTTTTTATGGTAAAGAGCTGGTCACGGACGATTTTTGTCTGCGCGTCATTGCTTTTATGGAGCAATTTCTGTACGAAAAATTCAGTATGGACGATCTTTGCCATGAGCTTTCCTTTTCCAAATCTTATATTTCCAAACGCTTTGTCAGCGTTTGCGGCGTTTCTGTGATGGAATATTTCAATATGATGAAGGTCAGCGAGGCCAAGCGGCTGATTCGGGAGACGGAAAAGAACTTCCAAGAGATCTCTGATAGCCTTGGCTTTTCCAGCGCCCATTACTTTTCTACCATTTTCAAAAAATACGTGGGCATGACCCCCACCCAGTATAAAAAGTCCTGCAAGACGGACTAAAGGAGGCATAGTATGCGTATAGGGTTTGCAGAGAGAGATATTACGCCCGCCGTTGGTAAACAAATGCCGGGCGGATCCCACGTGCTGACTGCTACCAAGCCCGCCCGTGGCAAGCTTTTGGCCGTTGCCGCCGCCTTTGAGAGCGACGATGGGGCGGTGATTTTGGTGTCCACTGACATGCTACACATGAGCGATGTCTTTGCAGATGGCGTCCGCGACCGTATTTCCGCTGCCACGGGTGTGGGGCGGGAACGCATTATGGTCTGCGCCACACATTCCCATACGGCGGGTGCGACGGATCATCCAATTTGGGATTGCCCGGCCGACCCGGAGGTGGCTGCACTGACCGCCGATGGTATGGTGGGTGCGGCCACGGAAGCCTTTGCGCAGCGCGCTGAGGGCGGCTTTGGTGTGGGTGTCGGTGAGGATGCGCGGTATGGCTTCTGCCGCGATTATTACATGGCCGATACCGGTAACATCAAGACCAATCCCGGCTTTGAGCGTCCCATCGTACGCCCTGCGGACGTGCCGGATTCCAGCGTCAACGTGCTGCGCGCCGAGGACGGTGCAGGCAATATCGTTGGCTTTATTGTCAATTATGCCAATCATCCCGATTGCCACGGCGGCTCACAGAATAAGGATCGCTTCAGTGCAGATTACCCGGGCGCGTTGCGTCGCACCTTGAAGCGGATCTACGGTGAGGATGTGAAGGTGCTGTTTTTCAACGGCTCGGCGGCAGATATCAACTGCTACGACTTTATCGGCAAGCGCCATTTCGGCTACTGTGGCGGTACCAAGAATGCCCCCGAGGCCATTGGCGCGGGGCTCGCCTCCACCGTGGCAGAAATCAACGGCAGCATCACGCTCACCGAGGATTACCGCACGGGTGCAGGCTTCGGTACGGTACACGTGACCGCCCGCAAGCCCACTGCAGAGCAGATCGCCTGGGCGCATGAGGTGATGAAGAACCCCGAGGCCTATTCCTATTCGGATCGCGGCTACGCTGCCGAGTATGTCATCCCGTATACGGAGGATTTTTTGGATATTCCGGTTTATACCCTGCGTCTGGGTCCGTGGGCTATCGTGGGTCTGCCCGGTGAGGTCTATACCGTGATCGGGCGCAGTATCAAGGAACAGTCTCCCTTTGCGCACACGCTGATCTTTGAGCTGGCCAACGGTGTTTGCGGCGGTTATTTTACGCCGCCCCATATTCAGGCATCTCCCGAAACCTATGCCGCCAAAATTTTCCGCGGCAACGGTTACACCGGCCCCGATACCGCCGATAAGCTGGTGAAGGAGGCGCTGCGACAGCTTGCCGAGTTAAAAAATAACGAAACATAAAGGAGAAAGCAATGTATCGCATTTGTAAAATTACCAGTCACCCCGTTGTGGATTTTGCCGCCGAGGAGCTGAAAAAATATCTTCGCATGATGATGCCCCGTTGTGGCGAGATCGAGATCGTGTACGATCCCAAGACCACCGAAGGCTTTCGCCTCGGTTTGATGTCGGATTTCGGTCTTGATACCTCCGAGGCAGAGGATATTTTTCTTGACGATATCCTGCACGTGGATACCGATGCAGAGGGAGGTATTATTGCCGGCAGCAATTACCGCAGTATTCTGCAAGCAGTTTACCGTTATCTGATGCAGAACGGTTGCCGTTGGCTCTATCCCGGCGTAGACGGTGAGTATATTCCGATCAACGATATCAAGCCCACCAAATACCATAAAATGGCGGATACACGTGTTCGTGCCCAGTGCAACGAGGGCGCAGAGAGTCAGACCTCGGTGCTGGAGACCATTGATTTTTCGCCCAAGATGGGACTGAACTCCTATATGATCGAGTTTGATAACCCCAAGGTCTATTACGGTCGTTATTACGATCATCCCAACAACGAGTGGAACCGTGAGCCGGAGCCTGTTTCTGACGAGCAGGTGCTGCAGTGGAAGCGTCAGTGCGAGGTGGAGATCGCCAAGCGCGGCCTGATCTTTAATGATATGGGTCACGGCTGGACGGCTGATCCCTTCGGCCTGGATTCCACCGAGGGATGGGCCGCTGTGGAGGATGCCCAGATTCCCGAGGAAAGCAAGGATTTCGTGGCGATGATGAACGGCGTGCGTGCGCTTTATAAGGGTGTAGCACTGAATACCAACTTCTGCATGTCCAATCCCAAGGCGCGTTCTATTGTTGCCAAGGCTATTGCCGATTACGCCGAAAGCAGTCATAACGTAGACTTTTTGCACGTGTGGCTGGCCGACTCCAACAGCAATCACTGTGAGTGCGAGGAGTGTCGCAAGAAGATCCCCTCCGATTGGTACGTGATGCTGCTCAACGAGCTGGATGCCATTCTCACCGAGCGCGGTCTGCCCACCCGTATTGTCTACATCGTTTACTACGATACCGCTTGGGCACCTACCACTGAGAAGTTGAATAACCCCTCTCGTTTCTCCATGCTGATGGCAGCCATTACCCGTAGCTACACCTCCACGCCGGAAATGGTAGCCGACGCCTCCGGCCTTACCACCTTCAACCTCAATCACAACGTATTCCCCAAGGATCTGGGGGCTTATCTTGCCTATGGCGAGGAGTGGCAGAAGTCCTGCCCTGCGCCCCGTCTTGCCTATGAGTATCACTTCTGGTGGCATCAGTATTGCGATATCGGCGGCATTCAGTTTGCGCGTCGTATTTACGAGGATAACAAGGCCTATCGCAAGGCGGGCTATCAGGGCATCATTCAGGATGGCAGCCAACGCAGCTTCTGGCCAAACGGCTTTGCCTTCTGGGTGTACGGTGAGACCCTTTTTGACGCTGACCGCAGCTTTGAGGATTTGGTAGAGGATTACTTCTCCCACGCCTACGGCGAGCATTGGCAGGAGATCGTGGCGTATCTCACCAAGATCGGTGAACTCTTTGACGTGAATTATCTGGAGATGGAGCATCGCTCCAACAAGGATTTCACCGATCCCGCACACGCCGTAACGCTGCGCACCATTCCCGCCTTTGTGGAGGAGATGGAGCCCAAGCTGAAGGAGTGGACCTACAGCCGCTACCGCGTGCAGACCGTATCCATGCGTCTCTTGCGCTATCATGCATGGTACTGTAAGGCGCTCTCTGAGGCCTTTGCCATTCGCGCCGACGGCGACGTGGAGGGCGGTAAGGAGGCTTACGTCAATTTCTATCGCGAATTCGGCCGTTACGAGGCTGAGATCGAGCGGTATTTCGATCAGTATCTGGCCTTCAGCGCCTTTAACCGCGGTATGTTCCGCAAGCAGGAAAGCAAGCCCGTTGCTACCGAGCAGCTGTAATATCAAGAAAAAAGACCCCGTTTGCATGGCAAACGGGGTCGATTTTATGCCTTGAGAGCTTGCCAGAGTGCATCCACGTCGGAAAGTGTGTTGAAGGGGCCAAAGCTCACCCGCACCGCACCCTCCGGCGGCGTTCCCAAGGCCGTGTGGGCGAGGGGGGCACAATGCAGCCCCGCCCGCACGGCAATTCCCGCCCGATCCAGCATTGCTGCGACTGCCGTGGCGTCCTGCCCCCGGCGCTGAAAAAGCAGCACCGCGCCTGCCGCGTCCGGCTGATGGATCACCACATCTGGGAGCGTGGAAAGACGTTCTTTTGTGGCCCAAAACAATTCCTTCTCGCGTCTTTCGATCTCCTCCAAGCCCATTTCCCGCAAAAAGGCAACGCCTGCCGCAAGGCCCGCAATAGCGGGCACAGGCAGCGTGCCCGCCTCAAGGCGCTCCGGCACCTCCTCGGGCATGGTGTAGAGTCGCGAGTGCACGCCGCTGCCGCCTTCTATCATCGTGGCGAGGCGGATGCTCGGTGAGAGGGCCAGGATGCCACAACCTTGAATACCAAGGAGGGATTTGTGACCCGGCGCCGCCAGAGCGTCAATGCCCATTTTGCTCATGGAAATGGGCAACCGACCTGCTGATTGGGCAGCATCTACGAAGAAGCGCAGCCCCCTTTGACGGCAAAGGGAGCCGATCTCCCGAAGGGGAAGGGTCAGAGAACAGATATTAGAGGCGTGCGTCGTGACGATTGCCACGGTGTTAGGGCGTATCCGCTCGGTAATACCCTCCAAGATCTGCGGTGTATCCAATCCCACCACAGGAAAAACGGAAAAGGCAACGTCCCGCTCCTCACGCAAGCGATGGAGCGGGCGCAGGACGGCGTTGTGCTCCAGCTCTGAAATCAGCACGTGATCGCCCTTTTGGAAAAATCCCTTGAGGAGCATATTCAGCGCATAGGTGGTGTTTTGTGTGAATACAATACCCTCGGGGGCATCCAGCCCCAACAGGGCGGAGAGCGCTTCTCTGCATTGATAAACCACCTCTGCTGCCTGCAAGGACAGCTGATGAGCG
>JAFTQT010000063.1 GCA_017462615.1 Clostridia bacterium
ATTTCCTCCCCAAGCAACTCTGGTGGCTTCTGCCCAGCGCGGTTTTTGTACTGCTTGTTTTCTTTATTGCGCTGTATGAAAGCTTCGAGCGGCTGGGGAGGATCTTGGCCATTGTATTGGCGCTCCTCTGCTTAATCGCCTCTTTCAGCTTGGGCGTGATCCCCGCCGCATTGTGTGCCTTGAAAATACTCAAATCCACGTTCCGATAAAAAAATCCCGGGAAAGGACAAGTCCTTTCCCGGGATTTTTCGTATCCGTTTGGGGGTCAAATATCCTTGCGGCGCAAAATGCGGGAGCTGTTATACAGCACCACGAAGGCGCCGAGATTATGCAGCACCGAGCCAGCCAACGCCGTAATGACACCAAAGGAGGACAGGGCGATCATACCTGCGCTGATGCCGATGGAAAGCACCAGGTTCTGATAGATGATGCGCCGGGTCTGCCGCGCCAGGTCGATGACAAAGGGGATATTCATCAAATTATTGTTCATCAAAGCAATATCAGCGGACTCAATGGCCAGATCCGAGCCCATAGCACCCATGGCGATGCCGACGGTGGCCTCGCGCAGCGCCAGGGCATCGTTGATACCATCGCCCACGGCCAGCACGTTATGCTCCTCCCCGGAAAGCTCCCGCAGGCGGGAAAGCTTATCCTCCGGCAGCAGTCGGGCATATACCTCGTCGATGCCCACCTTGTCGCAAATGGCGCGGGCAGGGGCCTCGCGGTCGCCGGTCAGCATCACCGTATGCTCGGCGCCCAGCTCACGCAGGGCATCCACGCATTCCGCGGCGTTCTCGCGCACCGTATCGTTAAAGGCCAGGTATCCCAGCAGCGTGTCGTCGCAGCTGACAAAGCTGACGCTACCGGCGGCACCCTCGTCCAATCCCTCCGGAATGGCACAGCCAAGCTCCAGCAGCCACTCCCGTCGACCAAAGCGATAGATATGTCCGTCGGCGGCCTCGCCCTCCACGCCACCGCCAGAGATCTCCCGCAGGGCAAGGGTGTGGTCAAAGGGGCGATCACCCATATACTCCGCCACAGCGCGGGATACGGGATGGTTAGAGCCTACGGCCACAGAGGCGGCAGCTGCCAGCAGCGCCTCCTCTGTGGTGTCACCAAAGGGCACAGCCTCCGTGAGGGACAGCTCGCCCCGAGTAACGGTACCGGTCTTATCGAACACGACAGTATCAATATCGGTCAATTCTTCAATGAACTTGGAGTTTTTGATCAGCACACCGCGCTTGGTGGCCACAGACAGCGCCGCGATCATGGGCGCGGAGCTGACCAGCATCTGCCCACAGGGGCAGGACACCACCAGAATGGCAATGGCCTTGGAGATATCCGCCGTCACCAGCGCCACAGCGCCCGCTACGGCCAGAACGAAGGGAATGTAATAGCCAAGGAAGCGGTCAATGAGACGGGACTCCGCCAGGGTAATACCCTCGGACTCCTCCAGCAACTTCAGAATTTTAGAGAAGGAGGTATCCACGTGCTCCTTCTTGACCTCAACCACCATCAGTCCGTCCAGATTGACGGTGCCGGCATAGACTGGATCGCCCTCTCCCACGGCAGCAGGCTGGGGCTCACCGGTGAGGGACTTCTGATCTACGTTACTCTTGCCGCTTTTCACCACGCCGTCAATGGGGATGCCGGCACCGGGCTTGATGATGATCTGCTGCCCCACGCGGAGCGTGCTCACCTCTACCACGGTTTCCTTGCCGTCCTCGTAAAGCACGGCGGTGGTCTGCTGCATATTTTTGAGGCCCTCGATGACGTCGCGGCCACCCATGATGCTTCGCTCCTCCAGAATATGTACGATATTGAGGATGAAGGGAATGAGCACCGCCAGGATCAGCTCCTGATTGAACACGCACGCAATGATGGCAATGCCCACCAGGATCTCCATGGCGTTGGTGAGGTTCTTTGTGAAGATGCCCTTGATGCCCGCTACGATCACAGGTACGCCCTCGATCAGCACGCCGATGAGGTACAGGATCTGTGCCACCACGGGGTAGGAGCCCTTCAGCACGTAGGTATAAATGAGACCTACCGCAAGGCAGGAAAGGGCAATCGCACCGCAAAGGATGTCCTTCGTCAGCTTGCGGCGCCCCTGCTCGGTCAGATTATCCCGGGAGAGGGCCTCAAGGCTGTTGCGCCCCATATTATTGATATTTTCCATACGCCCTCCTTACGGTTTGATGATGATATTCGTTTCTCCGTCCTGCACCACCCGCACCTTGCCGATCCTTTGCATGAACAAAGCGGCCTTGGCAGCGTAGATCCGCGTCCTCACCACCTCGGGGCTGTTTTCATATTCGGCAAGCGTGCCCCAGAACTCGGCCAGGCTGTTGTTGGCCTCAGAGGTCTTGGCGGCCAGCTCCGAGCGGGCGTCGGTGACGTAGGCATTGGCCATGGCCTCTGCCAGGGGAATGATGTTTTCGCGGTACTGTCTTGCCCGCTCCACAATGGTCTCAGCTTGGACGGTGGCGGCATTCACGTCGTCGTAATATTCGCGCACCTCCTCGGGCATCGCCACATTGGTCAACTCCAGGGTGTTCAGCGTCACGCCCACGCCCATCGGCTCCAGCCGCTCCATTGCCCGCTCCAGCACCGCGGCGGAAAAGGCATCCTTGCCGTCGGTGAGAAGGTTGTCTACGTCGAGATTCGCCGCCTCGCACAGCATGGCGTTACTCACCGCAGCGTTGATGAGATATTCTGCATCCTTCACTCGCAGCGTATAGGCCACGGGATCGGAAATCACGTATTTCACCGACGCGGAGATGACGGCAATGCTCTGATCACCCGTGATCACGTAGCCGCCGTCGGCGGTGGAAAGGGTGGTATCGCGGTCGGTAAAGTGTGTGGTGACGCTTTGCTCAATGACATTGCCCGTGGGCACGATCACCACCTCGTCGATAATGTAGGGAAAGGCAAAGAGCAGACCGGGCTCGTGCACCTGCTCCTCATAGGTATCTCCCACCAGCTTACCGAAGCGCAGCACCAACGCCACGTTGCCGCTTTCCACCCTTCGGATACCGGAGAAGAAGACACCCACCAGCACCACGATGACCAGTATGAGAAAATACTTGGTCACGGTGCCGAGAATATCCGCAAATAGCGTTTGCTTTTTCGTCCTCATACAGCACCTCTTATCCGCCGATGGCATTCTTAGCAGCGGCATCCTCAATGAGAGCGGCCACAGCGGTGATCAGCGCCTCTCTGTCGGCCTCGGGCAGCTGGGTCAGGATATAGGTCAGATCATGGACGACGGTCTCGTTGCCCTCGATCTCCATATTCTTCGAATACTCGGTGAGGATATTAAAGGGATACTCGTTGGCCTTGACCACCAGAATGGTGGAGCTGTTCACCGAGTTCACCATAGTATCCAGGTTCTGCAGGAACTTGTAAAGCTCGATGTTGGCCTTCTGTGCCTCGGCATAGATGCGGGCCACCTCGGCCTCGGTCTGCGCCTTGATGGCAGCGGCCTCGTTCTTGCCTGCGGCCTCGATCTCAGAGGCATCTGCTGCAGCATTGGACTCGATCTTGCTGGCCTCCTTGTCCGCATTGGCAAGGATGATGTCGATCTCCTTCTGACTGTCCGCCCGCATCTGCTCAAAAACGCTTTCCAGGTTCGTATCCGGCAAAGACAGCCGGAGGATGCGCACGTCGGTCACCTTAATGCCATAGTTGGCGAGGCAGTTGTCCCGCACGCGGGCAAAGATCTCATCCTGGATCTGATCGATACGGATCTGCTCCTTTTCAAGGGAAACCAGCGCCGTCAGATCATAGCCACCCATAATGCTGTTGGTAGCGCTGAACACCTGGTCATTGAGATAAGAGCTGACCTTGCCCTGAGAGCCTACGCTGCTGTGATACAGCACCGTATCCTCGATCTCCCACGCTACGTAGGATTGAATAATGATATTACGCTTGTCGCGGGTGGTGGTCTCCAGCTTGTTGGACTCCAGGTACTGCAGCTTGTCATCGTAATTCACCACAGTCTCAAAGGGCCAGGGAAGCTTGAGGTAAAGACCCGCCTCGGTGATTTCCTCACGGACGGCGCCAAAGCGCAGGATCACGGCACACTGCCCCTCCCTCACCTGGGTGGTGAAGCCAAACCAGAACAGCACCAAAATTACCACGGCTGCCGTCAGATATTTGGCGATCAGCCCCGCAACGGAGTGCTTTTTCTCAGATTTTGCGATTTTTTTATTTTCACGGTTACGCATCTTGTAATCTCCTTATTTCTCAACGGTGCTATCGGTCAGGTTACCGATATAAATGTTGGAGGAATTCACTCCATCGCCCACGATAACGAGTCTGGCGTCGGCATAGGCGCTCTTCAGCGCCTCCAGATATTTGTAGTAGCGATATTCGCCCGGCCAGGTCTCGTCGGCCTCTACGCTGGCCATAAAGGAGGCAACGGCCTCGTTGGCATTGGCGATGGCCATATAGCTCTCTGCCCGCTGCCCGTTGACGTCACTTTCATATTTGGCATAGGCGCTGGCCAGCATATAGGCCGCTCTCGCCTCCGCATCCAGAATGGTGGTGGAGGCAATGACGCCCGCGCTGAGGAAGTCCTGATAAACGGTTGCTACCTCCACAGGCGGATGGATGCTCTCCAGTACCACGCTCACGATCCGAAGCCCCGTGTGATAGGTCTCCATCCGCTCCGTCAGCACCGCCTTCATGCTCTCGGCAAAGGCCACGCGGTCGGTGGACAGCATGGTATCAAGATCAGTGCTGATGGTATTATCCAGCACCATTTCATAGGCTGCCGCCTCCAGCAGCTGCACCGGCGCCGAGCAATTGGTAAGATAAGCGTGGAGATCGTCAATGCAGTATTCCACACGCAGATTGATGGAAATGAGCTCGTTGCCGCCACCCAGCAGCAGCTTGTATTCCTCACTGCCATGAGATTCTGTCCAGATATTGTCGCCCTCACGCTCCGGAATGTAGCCAACGGTCACCTTCTGTACGGTTTCGGTGTCCACCACCTCCACCTGGTCAAAGGGCCAGGGCAGGGTCATATGTAAGCCGGGCTCCAAAACCTCCGGCTGCAGCTTGCCAAAGCGGTACAGGGCCCCCTGCTGGCTTGCCTCGATCTGTACCAGACCCGTCGAGGCCCAGATCAGCAAAAGCGAGAGCATCAGCGCGTAGGGGAACACCAGACGGATCAGCTGCATGCTCCACAGGGAACGCATGCTGATGCCGGTGTTTTTCTCCAGGTACACCAAAATGCCAAAGTCTCCGCCGCCCAAGCCCGGCATGGGAATAGCCAGATCGGGAGCCGTCAGCAGCTCATTGCGCACCAGGCGTGCCACCAGGGCCACCACAAGAGAAAGCAGCTCGTAAATAAACAGTATGGTGATCACCAAGGGCAAGTAGCTCTGCAAATTGATGAAGCCCAAGGCGTGCACGGTCAGCACCACGGCCTCCAGCACCAGGATCACCTCACCAAGGCAAAAGGCGCTACGCAGGTTCCGTAAAAGCGCAAGGTCAAAGGGCACCACGTCATCCCCGTCCTCGGCCGCGTGCTTGCACCACTTATCAAAAACGATGGAGAGCACGAAGAGCACCGCCATGATGACCGGCAGAAGAAAGCCGGATACGTAGCCCGCTGCGGGTCGCTTGCGATAATACCAGAACAGCAACACGGCACCACCGATGACGACAAGGATCAGTGTAGTCAACACACGATGACGCTTTTCACAATAGTAATCCCGACAGGCATTGCACATACGGCACCAGAGTCCTGCAAGAGCGCGTTTGATGCGCTGCCGCAGCGGCAAGCGCTCCGGCTCCTCCTCAGGCTCCGCCTCATGCTCCGGCTGGGCGGTCTTTTCCCGCTCCGATACGGCGGGTAACAGTAGAATCAAATTGATCACTGCCGGTGTCTGCAGCGTAATGGCGATCAGCAGCAGCGGCAGGTGCTTGAAGGTCACGTACAGCGCGATCAGCAGCACGCCGATCCCCAGCAGACAAAATGCCGCAGCAAGGGAAATGAGACGCGCCTTTGACAGCGTTTTCTTTTGTTTTTTCTTCATAGCTTCCTCCTTCACAAGGACCATTCCCCCACGCGCACATGTGCGTGCGCATAAGGGTAGATAGTACTATTATACATATAATTCACGCAGTTGTCAAGATTGTCAAAAATTTTAACATTTTTGCCTATTTTCTCTACATTTTTCCCAATTGCAGAAAAGCGGCGTGCTCACGCACGCCGCTTTTCTCGCAAAACTCATACCGTTTAGGGGGTAAATCTCAAATTACGCCTCCAAAAGCCGCAAAATATCGGCTCGTTTGGCAAGACCGGGAAGCCCTGCCGTAGCGCTACCGGCAGCAAGCCCCAGCCGTAGCGCGTAGCCGTAGCCTCGTTCCACGCCTGCGAGAAAGCCGGCCACCATTGAATCGCCTGCCCCCACGGTGTTGACGGCGGGGCCACCCATCGCCGGCGCCCGATGCACCGTACCGTCTTCGTCCAGCAGCAGCGCTCCCTCTCCGCCAAGAGATACCAGCACGTTACGTGCTCCGGCAGTCTGCAGCGACCGGGCTGCCTCCTCGATCTCTGCATCGGTGCAGAGTGCGCGTCCCGCAAGACCCGCAAGCTCCGCGCGGTTTGGTTTGATCAGGAAGGGACGGTACGGCAACACGGAGCGCAGCAGCGCTCCCTCTGCATCCACCACAAAGCGCACACCTCGCCCCGAAAGACGGACAAGCATCCGCTCATATATATCAAATGGAAGACTTCCGGGCACGCTGCCCGCCAGCACCAGCGTATCACCCTCACCCAATCTGTCCAATTTTTCATAAAACACCTTCAACACCTCCGGTGGTACGGCAGGTCCCTTGCCGTTGATCTCGCTCTCCTCCGTGGGCGTCTTGAGCTTCACGTTGATGCGGGTAAAGCCCTCCGGCAGCCGCAAAAAATCGGTTCTGACACCGGTGGCACGCAGATGCTGCTCCAGCGCCGCACCGGTAAAGCCGGCCACCAGTCCCAGGGCGGTGGTTTCCACTCCCAGCTCACGCAGCACCAGCGACACGTTCACGCCCTTGCCGCCGAAATAGATCTCCTCCCCCACGCTCCGATTGGTGGCGCCCTCCACAAGGGCAGGCAGATGCATCACGTAGTCCACGGCAGGATTCAAGGTAACGGTATAGATCATAACGACCTCCTCATGCGATATTCCGCTTTTATTATACGCCCAAGGTCGGCTCCCCGTCAAGAGATTTGTCGGAATTTGCCAAATTTCACCTCTCCGGCTCCCCCGTCCTTTGATTTCTCCCCCAAAACGCAAAAAACTTGCAAAAATCTCTTGACAAACGCCGTCGGCAGTCCTATAATATGATTAGTTAGGCAAGGCTAACTTCTTGCCCCTTTTGAGGAAGGAGATCAATATGCGAACATTGAAGGACGTGCCCGTGGGCAGCACCGCCAAGGTCATCAAGCTCCACGGCGAGGGCGCCATCCGCCGCCGCATTATGGATATGGGCATCACCAAGGGCGTTTTGATCCGCGTGCGTAAGCTGGCCCCGCTGGGTGATCCTATGGAGTTGACGCTGCGCGGCTATGAGCTGTCGCTGCGTAAGGCCGACGCTGAAATGATTGAGGTGGAATGAACGCTTTTATTTTTTCTACAAGGTTAGTGAAGACTAACAAAAATGCAAACAGAAAGGATACAATCAATGGAACTGAAAATTGCTCTTGCCGGTAACCCCAATTGCGGCAAGACCACTCTGTTTAACGCATTGACCGGCTCCAACCAATACGTGGGCAACTGGCCGGGCGTTACGGTGGAAAAGAAGGAGGGCAAGCTGAAAAGGCACGACGGCGTGATCATCACCGACCTGCCCGGCATTTATTCCCTTTCCCCCTATACGCTGGAGGAGGTAGTAGCCCGCAATTATCTCACCGTGGAGCGCCCCGACGCCATCCTCAATATTGTGGACGGTACCAATCTGGAGCGCAACCTGTATCTGACCACCCAGCTGATGGAGATCGGCATTCCCGTGGTGGTGGCCATCAATATGATGGATATCGTGCGCAAAAACGGCGACGAGATCAAAACCGACGCACTGGCCGAAAAGCTGGGGTGTCCCGTTTTGGAGATCTCAGCCCTGAAAAGCGACGGCGTGCTGGTGGCGGCCGAGATGGCCATTGAAGCGGCCAAAGCAAAAAAGATCCCACAGCCCATCATGTTCTCCGGCAAGGTGGAGCACGCCATTGCCCACGTGGAGGAGGCCACCGTGCATCACTTCCCCGAGGAGCAGCAGCGCTGGTACGCCATCAAGATCTTTGAGCGGGATACCCGTGTGCTTTCCGAGCTGCAGATCGACGAAAAGGTCAAGATGCATATCGAGCAAGACATTCTCAAGGTAGAAAAGGCTCTGGATGACGATGCTGAGGCGGTGATCATCAACGAGCGCTACAGCTTTATTGCCAGCATCATCGGCGACTGCTACAAGAAGAAAAACGCCAACGCGCTCTCCGTTTCCGAGAAGATCGACCGCATCGCCACCAATCGGATCCTCGCCCTGCCCATTTTCGCTGTGATCATGTGGTTGGTCTACTTCCTTTCCATCGGCTCGATCGGTGATTTTACCGTCATCTTCATGAACAACGGCCTCTTCGGTTCCTTTGCCGAAACGGCAGCTGCCGGTGACCTGCCTGCCTTTATGGGCAGCTGGATCAGCATCCCCGAGCTTTTGGATCGGGTGCTGTTGAATGCGGCCGGTGAGCCCACCGTGTTCCCTTGGCTCTACTCCCTCATCCAGGACGGCATCGTGGGCGGCGTTGGTGCCGTGCTTGGCTTCGTGCCCCAGATGCTGGTGCTGTTCCTGCTGCTGTCCCTTCTGGAGGATTGCGGCTATATGTCCCGTATCGCCTTTATTATGGACCGTCTGTTCCGCAAATTCGGCCTCTCCGGCAAATCCTTTATCCCCATGCTGGTGGGCACCGGCTGCAGCGTCCCCGGCATCATGGCCTCCCGCACCATTGAGCAGGATCGTGACCGCAAAATGACCGTCATGACCACCGCCTTTATGCCCTGCGGCGCCAAAATGCCCATTGTGGGCTTGATCGCCGCTGCCCTTTTCAGTAACTCTCCGATGGGCGGCGCGTGGGTGGCCACCAGCGCCTACTTTCTGGGCGTTGGCGCGGTGATCCTTTCCGGCCTGATGCTGAAAAAGACAAGGCCCTTCCGCGGCGAGCCCGCCCCCTTTGTGATGGAGCTGCCCGCCTACCACGCGCCCGTAGCCGGAAACGTGCTGCGCACCACCTGGGAGCGCGGGTGGAGCTTCATCAAGCGTGCCGGCACCGTCATTATGGCTGCCAGCATGATCATCTGGATGCTCAACAACCTCTCCTTCGAGGGTGGCTTCCATTATATCACCGAGGCAGCAGGCGGCAGATCCATTTTGGAAATGATCGGCTCCGGCGTGGCCTGGCTCTTCAAGCCCCTCGGGTTCGGCTACTGGCAAGCAGCCGTTGCCACCGTTCTTGGCCTTGTGGCCAAGGAGGAGGTAGTGGGCGTGTTCGGTGCCCTTGGTATGGGCTCCGCTGAGGAAGCCATTGCGCAAATCTTCGGCGGCAGCGGCCTTGTGGGCTTCTCCTTTATGGTCTTCAACCTGCTCTGTGCCCCCTGCTTTGCCGCCATGGGCGCCATCAAGCGGGAAATGAACGACCCCAAATGGACGGCGTTTGCCATTTCCTATATGTGCGTATTCGCCTACATGATCTCCTTCATCATTTACCGTATTGGCGCGCTGTTTATCACGGGCTTTACCCTGCCCAACATCATCGGTGCCGTGATTGCACTTCTGTTCCTTTGCCTGTTTGGCTACATGGTGGCACGTCCTGTGAAGGACGTCGCCAAGGCATAAGGAGGCTGGCATATGTGGCTCTCTTATCTCCTCATTGGTCTCATTGGTGCTGCTTTTGTAGCCATTGTGACCGTCGGCATCCGCAACAGGCGCCTCGGTAAGCATTCCTGCTCCTGCGGTGGAAATTGCGGTGCCTGCGGCTGCTGTCCCAGCGCTAAAAAAGAAGAAAAATGAAAAAAGCCCCCAAACGGGGTGAGAAAATTAAAGAAACGCGTGTTCCCGACGGGAACACGCGTTTCTTTTTAGCTTGCAAGCAACCAGAAGATAAAGAACGCAGCGGCGATGATGCCAAGGGTCACAAGGCAAGGAATAAACATCAGCTTCACGCTCTCCCAGTAGGTGCGTGCGCAAGCCTTGAAGCGGTCGGTGGGATCCAGGGGCGTGAGGGGTCGCGCATCGCGCTGCTCACGCCGCCGATTACCAAAGGCCGACATATCGGCGAGGCTTCTGCCATCGTCGATATAGCGGATCTTCTCCTTTTTCTGCTTCTTTTTGCTCATAAAAGCTCCTTTCGGGCATCAAACCTTGCCGGCATAATGGCAGGCGGCAAAATGTCCGGGCTCACACTCCCGATATTCCGGCTTCTGCTGCTTACAAAGCTCCGTGGCGTGGGGGCAACGGGTGTGGAAGCGACAGCCGGAGGGGGGATTGGCAGGGGAAGGAATATCGCCCTTCAGAACGATGCGCTGCATCTTCACGTCGGGGTTGGGGTTGGGAATGGCTGAGAACAGCGCCTTGGTGTAGGGATGCAGGGGATTGTCGAAGATATCCTTCTTGGTACCGAACTCCATCATAGCGCCCAGATACATCACGCCAATCTTATCCGAAATAAACTTGACCACGGAAAGATCGTGAGAAATGAAGAGATAAGAAAGATTCATCGACCGCTGCAGATCCTTCAAAAGGTTGATGATCTGCGCCTGAATGGACACGTCCAGCGCCGAAACAGGCTCGTCACACACCACAAGGCGGGGCTTTACCGACAACGCACGGGCAATACAGATGCGCTGACGCTGACCGCCGGAGAACTCGTGAGGATAGCGCTCGTAGTAATAGTCGCGCAGGCCGCACTTCTCCATCAGATCCATCACGTAATCCTTGACCTCGTTCTTGGGCACAATGCCGTGCACCAGCACCGGCTCGGAGAGGATATCACCTACCGTGCTACGGGGCGGGAGGGAGGAATAGGGATCCTGGAAGATGATCTGCATATCGGTGCGGATGGGACGCATCTGCGCCTTGGTGTAGTTGGTAATATCCTTGCCGTCAAAGAGAATTTGACCACCGTTTGCGGGGTAAAGCTTCAGAATGGTACGGCCAAGAGTGGTTTTACCGCAGCCCGATTCACCCACGATACCGAGGGTCTCACCAGGTCTGAGGGTAAAGGACACGTCCTCCACCGCCACCAGCTCCGAAAGCACCTTGCCGGTGATGGATTTTTTCAGGGGGAAGGTTTTGCGGAGATGATTGACCTCAAGCAGAGGCGCATCCGCGGAATTTTTGATCTGCTCATCCATTACCGGTCACCTCCTTGCTTGGTTTCATCGTACAGATGGCACGCCACAAAGTGCGTGGGGCTGACCTGCACCATGCCGGGATACTCGCCGCTGCACTTGGCGGTGCACTTGGAGCATCTCTCCTTAAAGTAACAATGCTTGGGCATATTCACAGGGTTCGGCACGTTGCCGGGAATATTGAACAGCGTGTCGCTGTCCGAGTCCATGGTGGGCTTGGATTTCTGCAGGCCGATGGTGTAAGGATGACGGGGATCATGGAAGATTTCCGATACCGTTCCCCGCTCAATGACACGGCCGGCATACATGACCACCACGTAATCCGCCATCTCGGCAATGACGCCAAGGTCGTGGGTAATGAGCAGAATGGAGCCGTCCATCTTCTTTTTCAGATCCTGCAAAAGCTCCAGGATCTGCGCCTGAATGGTCACGTCAAGCGCCGTAGTGGGCTCGTCTGCGATGATCAGACGGGGATTGCAAATCAGTGCCATGGAGATCATCACGCGCTGACGCATACCGCCGGAAAGCTCGTGGGGGAAGGAGGCGTATACCCGCTCGGGTGCTGCAATGCCCACCAGGCTCAGCATTTCGAGGGATCTTGCCTTGGCCATCTCCTTGGTAGCACCGGGGGTATGGATAAAGGTCACCTCGTCCAGCTGCTCACCGATGGTGAACACCGGATTGAGGGAGGTCATGGGCTCCTGGAAGATCATGGCGATCTGTCTGCCGCGGATGCGGTGGATCTCATGGATGGGCATTTCGGCAATATCGTAGACCTTTTCCTCAATCTCATACTGCTGCTTGCCGTCGGCGGCGGTAGCCACCACAACAGGGTTGCCCTTTTCATCTCTCTTGTAGTCGGCGGCCTTGAAGCGGATCGAGCCGGAATAGATCTGACCCTGGGGACCCTGCAGCAGACGCATCACCGACATACTGGTAACGGATTTACCACAACCGGACTCGCCCACGATGCCAACGGTGGCATTTTTCGGCACCTCGAAGGAAACGCCGTTGACGGCCTTGACCACACCCTGGTCGGTAAAGAAATAGGTGTGCAGATCCTCGATCTCCAGAATGTTGGCATCGTCCTTCATCTGGGTGGTGAATTCGCTTTCAGCAGCCTTGCGGTGCTTTTTCTTTTCGAGCGCGTTCATCACCTTGCGGTTTTCCTTGGCAATGGCGCGAATCTCCTTGCCGGAAAGGTAGTGGCCGTTCTTTTTCTTCTCGTTTTTGTCCTTCAATATCAAAGCCACGGCACTCACCTCCTCATCTTGGGGTCAAGGGCATCACGCAAGCCGTCACCCACAAAGTTGAAGCCAAGCACGGCCAGAATGATGCAGATGCCGGGAGGACCCCATACGTTAAAGTAATTTTGCAGAATGTTCTGATCCTCCGCAACGATATTGATCATCGTACCCCAGGCAGCGTACTTTTCGGGGGCGCCAAGCCCCAGATAGGAAAGGGACGCCTCGTAAAGGATCATGCTGCCAAGGCTCAGGCTCATAGAAACAATGAGCTGAGGCATGACGTTGGGGATCAGATGCTTTGCGATCTTGCGGGCAGCGGAATAGCCCATGGCCTCTGCCGCTACCATGTACTCCTGCTCGCGAAGCGACAGGATCTGACCGCGCACCAGTCTTGCCGTACCCGACCAGGAAATCAGCGTGAGAAACGCCATCAGATAGTAGATCTTATATTGTCCCTTGATGCCGAAGGAGTCGATGAGCGTACCCACGATCAGCAAAATGGGGAAGCCGGGCAGACACATAAGGATATCGCAGATACGCATGATAACGGTATCCACCCAACCGCCGAAATAGCCCGCAATGCCGCCGAATACCACGCCAAAAAACGTGATGATGAAGACGGCAAGGAAGCTGACCGCGAGAGACACGCGGCCGCCGTACATCAAACGGGCAAACACGTCCTTGCCGGTCTTATCCGTGCCAAGAGGGTGGCTCTTATCGGGCTTGGCCAGGGAATTGACGGTCTTGCCGGTCTCCACCACCTGGTAAAAGGTATGGGTCTCGCCGTTTTCGTCGGTATAGGTGATCTCGCTGTAGGTGTATTCCACCTTGCCGGTCTCGTCCACGTCGCCCTGTCCCCACTGGTTGTAGACCACAGGACCCAGCCAGCAGAAGAGAAAGAGGGACACGATCATCACAAGGCCCACCACGCTGAGCTTGGAACGGAAGAAGCGGCGCAGCACCATCTGGGTAGGAGACATCAGTCGCACGTTTTTCTCGTGAGGCTCAGTCTCCTCTGCCGCCGGAGCGGCTACGGCCTCCACCTCGTCCGGCAGAGCCTCGTTTTCTTTTTTCAGTTCTTCAATTGCCATTGTTACCCCTCCTTTACGCAAGCTTGACGCGGGGGTCCACCACGGCGTACATCAGGTCGGCAAGCAGCACGCCCAGCACGCTGAGGATGGCAAGGAACATGTTATAACCCATAATGAAGGGGATATCCGCCTCCATCATAGCCTTGAAGGCCACGTTACCAATGCCGGGCAGGTCAAACACCTGCTCGGTGATGATAGCGCCCGAAAAAAGGGAGGGCAAAAGGCCTGCAAGAGAGGTCACCAGGGGAATGAGGGTATTGCGGAAGGCGTGCTTGTACACAACGACCCGCTCCTTCAAACCCTTGGCGCGGGCGGTGCGGATGTAGTCAGAATTCAGCACCTCCAGCATCTCGGTACGGGTCATACGCATACGACCGCCAATGCTGAGGATAACAACGGTGAGAATGGGGATGAACATATGGCGCACGTAGTCGCCGAGAAGTGCCATACCCGACAGCGTCTGCGTAGCGTCAATGAGACCTGAGGGTGGGAACCACCCCAGCTTCATGGCCAGCACGTTCTTGAGGATCTGACCGAAGAAGAAGGAGGGCAGCGAAATGCCGATCATCACAAGCACGGTGACAAGGTAATCACGGATGGAATACTGATGGGTGGCTGCCGTGATGCCGAGGGGAATGGCAATGAGAAACTCAAATATGGTCGCAATGGCCGCAACCGCAAAGGAAACGCCCATTTTGCTGACGATCACGTCAATGACGGGGGCGCCGTACTTGAAGCTGGTACCGAAGTCGAATTGACATAGCTTCACCAGCCAGTTAAAGTACCCCTTGAGGATGCCCATAAAGGAATCGTCCTCAAGACCGTAGAGCTTCTTCATATTCTCCACCGTTTCCTCGGGAATAGTGGCGCCGCCCTGGTTCATTGCCGCGATCTTGTTCTCGATAAAATCCACGGGCATGCAACGAATGAGCACGTAGATAATAAGGGATACACCGAGCAGGATCAGCAATGACAGAGCCAGTCGCTTGAGAATATATTTTAACATAATTTCCTCTATCTTATAAAAGATTGGTTCCCTGCCCGCCTACAGGCGGGCAGGTGACGTCAGTTCTGATCAGTTGGCGAACTCAATATCCCAGATGCGATCCAGAGGAGAGCTGTAGGGATTGATATCAGCGGGAAGAGTGGAGGTCTTGATCACGTTGGCATTGTAGGCATACAGCACCTTGCGCTGGTAAACAGGCATCTCCACAGCCAGATCCAGCACGTAACCCATAGCCTCCTTGTAAAGAGCGGCGCGCTCCTTCTGGTCGTTGGTCTCGCGGGCAGCGTCGATCTTATCGGAAAGCTGGTTCAGAATGCTGTTCTCATACACGTACTTGCCGGGCTCCTGCTTGAAGGCGTTGTAGCCCCAGGCAAGCGTGCTGGTGGCGGTAGAATTCTTGTGGTAGACCTGGTACATATCAGGGTCGATGGTGGAGCCCCAAGCGGCAGCCCATACGGCAAGAGAGCCGGTGGAAAGCTTGGTGAGCGCCTGGGTATCCGGTACCACCTCAATATCCCAGCCGCACTCGTTGAGAAGGTTGGCGGCAGACTGGAAGGTCTGGTAGGTGGGGTGGTCGGTGAGGTTTGCGCCTGCAATGGTAAACTTGATAGACAGAGCGCTGTCACCCTCGCTGACGCCGGCAGCGAGCATATAGTCTTGAATCTGCTTTTTTGCAAACTCTCTGTCAAAGCGCACGGCAATATACTCGCTGTGGAGGTTATCACGGTCGGTCTTGCCCTGCTCGTCCTTGGGGTATGCCCAGCTGACGATGGACATAGGCCAGTAGATGGTCTCTGCCATACCGGTGCTGTAATAGGACAGCGCAAGGCTGGTGTCCATGGCAGCCATGATCGCCTTTCTGAGGTTGATATCGGGGACCAAACGGGCGTTGATGCCGATGTAACCGTAACCAAGCTGGTCAGTCCAATCGGTCTCCATGCCCTTGCCCTTCAGAGAGTTGAGCTTATCGATGTTATTCTGGGTGAACTGAGGGGTAACGAAGTGCACAGCACCGCTCTCCAGCACGCTGATGGCGTTGGTGGCGCTGACCACCTGGTAGCGCACCTTCTCGATCTTGGGCTGGCCAAGGAGGAAATTGTCGTTTCTCTTGAAGTAAACCACGTTGTTGCTGTAGAAGGCGTTGCCGTCGGGGTTGCTGTTGTTGTTGGCGTCGGTTGCCTGATAAGCACCGGCACCCATGGGAACCTTGATGTTACGGGTGGACTGGATCTCGTTCTTCATGAAGTCAAAGCTGTTGTACTCCACGCCGAACTTGTTGTTAGCAATGTCTACGGTGCGACCCTCGGCATAGTAATGCTGGGGTGCTACGGCAAAGGCAAAGTTCCAAACGGCCTTGGGGTCAATGCCGTTGATCTTGATCTGCAGCACGTCATAGGTGCCGTCAACGGCAGGAGTGCCGTCAGCATTGTGCTGCTTTGCAATGGTGTATTCGGTACCGTTTACGGTGATCTTATCCGCTGCGGTAGCGCTGTGGCCGAGGGACACAATGCCGGAGATGTTCTTGATCTTCAGCTCGCCGCCCTCCATCTTCTCGTCCAGAATGACCTCCTTCGCCTTGGCGGTGAACTCGGTCAGCATCTTCTGGGCGGTGGCCCAGTAGGTCAGGATCTCGTGCAGGCTCTGCTCCACCTTGGTGTCGTACACGTACTGCACGGCAGAATCCATATCCTTGCAAACGGCGGAGTTATACTGACGGTTGACCTTGACGATCTTGGACTTATCCTCGACCTCCTTGCCCTCGCTGTTCAGCTTCTTGCCGTACTCCAGGGTAACCAGACCCTCGGCGTACATAAAGGAGGTGACGGCGTCAAACTCACCAGTGGACTTGTAGGGCTCCTCGGTGTAGGCGTCCTTAGCGCTGGCGTAGTCGGTATAAAGCTCTTCCTCGAAGAGCTTCAGCGCCTGCTTGTAGTCGGCAAGCAGCTGGGCGTTGGTCACCTTGCTGGGATCGGCGCTGACAGCCTCCTTGTAGCCGGAGCTGAGGGAGTGCTTGCTGATGGCATCCTTCATCTGGGCAACAGTGGCGCTGTAGCTGCCGGCCGTGGGAGTCTTACCAGTCTGCATAAACAGGGTGATCAGCTCATTGATACGGTTCTTGGCTCTGGTGCTGGCACCGGAGGTGATGGTATCCTCCACGTTGCCGGAATCGGCACCGAAGGTCTGGGTACGGTAGTCCTTCAGACCCACGATATCGGTGGAGTACATGGTGGAGGAGCCGGTGTAGACCGGATCCAGGTACACGTACAGATTAAAGAGCACGTCCTCCATCGTGAGAGGATGGCCGTCAGAGAACTTGATACCGTTCTTCAACACGAAGGTGTAGGTGGTGTACTTGCCGTCATAGCTGCTGGCATAGTCCTTGGTCACAACGGCGTACTTGTCGCCGAAGGCCACCACGGCCTCGTTGTTCTTGTAGTCGGTGGTCAGCATACCGATCTGCGTCATGGACACGATGGTAACGTCTGCACCGGTAGTGGAATAGAAGGGGTTGAACAGGCCGTCCAGCTCCTCGGACATGATGACCAGTGCATCGGGATTCTGCTTCTGCTGATTCTTTTTGCAGGATGCAAGCAGCGTCACAGTACCAAGCAGCATGGTCAAGCAAAGGATGAGTGAAATGATCTTTTTCATATTTGCCTCCATAATATCTTTCATTTAATTAAATACGTTCAAGAAAAGCTGAGGGTCACGCGTCCCGCAGTATCCACGGTGATGATCGCCGTCTGATTCACGACGTCCGTACCGGTCAATGCTACGGTCACGTCCTTTGCCGATACGCCCATATCCACACCGTTGCCAAAGAGCACGCCGATAGTGGCGGCAGCCGTCAGGGGATGGCAGGCTCTGTCGATCAGCATACTGCCGCTGACGGTAACACCTGAGAGGGTGGCACCCTCTGCAGCGCTACCGGCCAGAAGGCCGAAGGTGGCACCGTTCAAACGGGAGCCGGCGCTGATGGTATAGGTCACGTTCTCAAAGCGCACATCCCGCAAAACGGCCTTTGCCTCCAGAGCACCGAATATGCCGCCCATCATCTTGGAGTTATCCGCCTGGGTCACCGTTACGTTGGTGATCTTGTGACCGTTGCCCTCAATGGTACCCGAAAAGCGGGTGTACGTAAGGCTCGGCGGCCAGATCTCACCGGCAAAATCAAGGTCAGCCATCAGCTCCAGGCAAGCGCCGGGGCGCACCGCACTTTGCTGAAATTGCTTCACGGTCTGGATGCGATACCACTCACCCTCTCTCCAGGTGGTGTACACGGAGATCTTCTCCGCGCTGGCAATGCCCTTCTCATAATCCACCACGCCACCAAGCTTATCGGTGATGGGAGTGGTCTTTTCGGCATCCGCATAAGCGGAAACGAAGGTCATGCCCTCCACCTTGGGAAAGCGCTGCATATTCATACCGCCGGTCTTTTCGTCCCAATCGGGAAGCGTCAGCTCCAGAGCCTCCACCGTGCCAAGGGGAGAAAAGCTGCCGTCGGCCTCTTCTTTATAAAATTCGAAGGAGAAGTAGGGCACCCACGCGGCGTACAGGACAAGCACATTTTCCTCGGCGGTGTAGCTGCCGTTGGGGTCAACCTTTACCCGATCCGTGGCAAAATCCCATTTGCCCGCATATTCATACCCCTGGGGTCTGCCGGACACGGCGGTGGGCACGCCGTATTCGTCAAGGGGCTCACCCGCCTCGTTCACGCGGGGAATGCGCTGGGTATACCAACCGGCCAGGAAGCACTTGGTACGGGAGACCTCGAAGGCGCCGTCGCCCCGACGCTCGTCGTCGGGGGCGATCAAGGCAATCTCCTTCATACCATCGGTACCGGTCTTGCCGTTCTCGGGGTTGAACACGTCCACCACGAAAACGTCCTTGGTCCCGGCAAATACGCCGCCGTTGGCATCAAAGCGCACGCTGACGGTGTGGCCGTCCTTATCAAGGGAGCCGTAAGGGGTCTCCCATTGACTGCAGCCACAAAGCAGAGCTACTGCCAGAAGCAGCGCCGCCAGCCATACTGTTACAATCCATTTTCTTTTCATTCTCAAAAACGCTCCAAAAGCTTATGCTTTATCGGAAGGGTCTTCCCCGTTGGTCTCGGATTCCGTGGCCGGATCGGCAGGCGCCTCCGACGTTGCCTCCTCCGCTGCGGCGGCGGGGCATTTTTCAACTTGACAGGGGGAAGGAGTCTTGGGGCCGCCCTTGCCTCCCTTGAAGTAAAGGAAGGCAAAGACAGCAGCAGCACCTGCAGCAAGACCGAAGCACACGCCAAGGACGATGGCTACCACCACGGCGGTGGGCAGCTTTTCCTCCTCCATGGGAGTATCCACAGGGGGCTCCTCGGGGGCGGGCTGCTCCTCGCTCTGGAGGTATTCGAGATCCGCGATACGCTTTTCGGCCTGCGTCAGCTTGGCGTACTCTGTCACCAGCGCACGCTGCTCCAGGCTTGCCACCTTATCGTAGGCGGCACGGGCCAGCTGCACCAGCGCCTTATCGGAAAGGGACACACGCTCGGGTAGCTTGTTGATGGCCGCAATAGCGGCAAGGGTCACGTCATCTGCGGCATTGGCACCATCCACCACCACGTTGAAATACTGTCCGAAGATGAAAGACTCGTAATTCTTACCGTTGGCAGGGCGCACCATCACCAGGTTCTGCTCAATGTGGCCAATGTAGTCCACAAAGTTGGCACCGTAGTAGATGTTGGTGGCAAGATCGGCAGCGTTCCACATAAAGTAAGGCACGATGCCAAGACCGGGCTTTTCCAGCACCGTGATGCCGTCAGTATCCATAAAGGTGTAATTACCGGTGGCGGGCACGTTATCACCGCTGACGTAGTAGTAATAGTCGTACTCCTCCTCGAGGATGGGGGCATCAAAGCTGGCAAAGGAAACCATAGACAGGCTCTCGCAGCCGAAGAATGCCTTATGACCGATGGATTCCACCGTGTAGGGCAGCATCACCTTGACCACGTCGGCACCCGCAAAGGCCATGGCGCCGATGCGTACGGTTCCCGCTGCCACCTGCACGCTCTCGGCATCGCCGGCGTAGGTGATCAGCACAAGTCCGTTGGGCACTACGCGATAGAGGGAGCCGTCTACCACCTTAACGGTATCGCTGATATCGTAGGTGTGGGTGGGGATCTCGTAATCGGTACCGTTGAAGCTCTCCACGACCACGCTGCTGAAGGGAGCAAGGCGGCACATGGCGAAGGGATTGTCGCCGATGCTGACAAGCCCCTTGCCAAGCTTCACGGTGAAGTCGGTCACCGTCTCCTTCATGAAGGCGTTGGTACCGATGTGGGTAGCGCCGGAGAGATCCGCCTCGGTGAGCGCGGTATAGGCAAAGGCGTAATCCGCGATCTGGGTAGCAAGGGCGAGATTGGTGGTCTCAGCCAAAGCCTTGCAGTAGGAGAAGGCGCCCTCACCAACGGTAAAGGCATGCTCGCCAAAGATCACGCGGGCAAGCTCCTCCACGTACACAAAGGCATACTCGCCAATGGAAACGGCAGAGGACAGATCGATCTCAGTCAGCGCAGTCTCGCTGAAGGCGTTGTCACCGATGGCCTCCACGTTTTCGGTATTGATGGTGGAGAGCTTGTCGGCACCGCCGAAGGCGCGATCGGGAATCTCCTTGATGTCGGCGCCCAGCTGCACGGTGGTAAGCTCTCGGCAGTAGGCGAAGGCATCCTCACCGATGCCGGTGGCAGCGGAGAGATCCACGGAGGTAAAGACAGGGGCGTAGTAACGGTACACGTAGTTGCCATCCACCACGGAGGGCACGGTGCAGCCGCTATTGGCAAAGAGATAAAGCACGTCGCCGGAGAAGGCGCTGTTGCCGACGGAAACAACCTTGGAGAGGTCGATATTCCGCAGCGCACCGGCGTTATAGAAGGCCTGGTCACCAATAACGGCACCGTCACCGAGAGTCACGCTCTCCAGCGCGCAAGCACCGAAGAAGGCGCTGTCACCGATGGTCACGTTGCTGCCCACGGTCAAGCTCTTCAGATTGGAAAGATATACGTAGTAATAGTGGCGTACACCGTTTTCATCCTTGAAGTTATCCACACGCCAGAACTCGTCCCGGTTCATGTGGAAGGCGTAATCACCAATGGTGGCGCCGTTGCCAATGATAACGGTGGTGAGCTCCTCGCACTCGCAGAAGGCACCCTCGCTGACGTTAAAGCCCTCGGGCACGTTAACGGTGGTGAGCTTGCTGCCTGCAAAGGCATACTTGCCAAGGCTCATGCCATTCTTCAGCACGAACGCGGTCACGGCCGTATTGCAGAAGCCGTATTCACCAATGGCGTTGAGCGCGGGCATATTGACGGTAGCAAGACGCTCTGCATCCGCAAAGGCGTAGCTGCCGATCTTCGTCACGGCGGGCGCCGTGATGGCGGTAATACCGTTATGGCCGGAGAAGGCACCGTTGCCGATAGCAGTGATCTCACTGCCCAGCATAAGCTCGCCACGGAAGGCGGGCAGTGCCAGCACCAGCATATCCCCTGCCCCGTTGGTCAGGTAATGGCCGGAGGTATGCAGCTTCAGATCGGTATTGGCAGCATCCACGGTGAAGCGCTCCACCTTGGTGCCACGGAAGGCATACTCGCCAATGACGGCGACGTCGCGACCGAAGGTCACGCTTGCAAGCTTGCTGCAGCCGCTGAAGGTACCGGTGGGCACCACCGCAGCGTTAACGGTCACCTCGGTGAGGCCCGCGCAGCCGCTGAAGGCGTACTGACCCAGCTTGATCTTTTCCGCACCCATGGTGAGAGTGGAAACCGAGGTGCAGCCGGCAAAGGCGTAAGCACCCACGGACTGGGTGTTTTCCGGCAGGGCAATACCGGCAAGATTTTCATTGCCAAAGAAGGCGTAATCCGCCACGGCCACGGTGCGCTTCAGCGTCAGCGTGCCGCGCAGATCACAGTTGTAGAAGGCGTGCTGGTTGATGAACTTGGCGTTCTCAAGACCCTGCACGGTCTCAAGAGCGGTACAACCGTAGAAAGCGCCGTAATCCACCTTAATGATGGTGGAGGGGAGGGTGATCTTCTTCAGGGACGTCAGTCCTGCAAAGGCGTACGGGCCGATGGTCTCCACGCCCTCGGGCACGATGACCTCTTCGATGGTATCCTCACCGATGAACCAGATCTTGGTAGCGTCCTTTTCCTCCTCGGTGATCTCCCAAGGCTCCTTGGGAATGTAATTGAAGTTGGAGAAGGCGAACTGACCGATATCGGTGACGGCAAGGCTTGCGGGGATCTGTACCACGCCGCCGTTACCGTAGTAGTGGGTAATGGAGGGACCGGTGGTCACGTAGGGATCCTTGACCTCAATGGAAACGGATTTGCTGTAGAAGGTGCTCTTACCGTCCATCAGCACGCGGATGGAGATGGAGGCAAAGCCCTCGCCCACCGCCACGATACTGCCGTTTTCATCCACCGTAGCTACCTTATTATTACTGCTCTCGAAGGTCACCTCGGTAGCATCCGGGAAGTAGGCATCCAGGCGATAGCGCAACGTCACAGCCTCGGAGGGATACATGGTCAGCGCGCAGCTGGCATCATTGTTGAACTTACGCTCGTCTCCGGTCTCGCCCAATTCTCTGTCGGGAGAGGAGAGCATAAAGAAGGCCTTGTCCGTATGATAGCCGGTAATGGTAAAGGCGTCAAGCACGGGCTTATCGTAGCGCACGAATCCTTCCTCGCCCTCGGCCAGCACCGTCAGCATAAAGGTGGTGGTCGTAAGCGACACGGGATCTCGGGCGGCGATGCGCGCCTTACCGGGGGCGACAGCCACCAGCTTGTTGTTGACAACCGTTGCAACGGCGGGATTCAGAGAGGAAAACTCCAAAAGCTCCGGCCACTCGCCGCCGGGATAGACCTTGGGGGCAAGAGTGTAGACCTGATTGGGGCTGAGAGTGAGACCCTCGGCAGCCTCTTCAAAGTAGAAATCGGCAAAATCATCGGGCAGCGGAATTTCATAAGCCGCCTGGTTCAGCGCGTAGTCGTAGCAGACCACGGTGAAGGTGTTGCGGTTGATGGTGCTGCTACGGATGATATCCACGTAATCGGTCAGCTCGTAGGTCACGTAGGAGGTGCCATTGAACTCGGAGTAAACGGGGGTCATATACTCGCCGAAGGTGTTGAGCATATAGCCGCTGCCGTCCGATGCCATACCTACGTAGCCCATCTGCATGGACATGGCGTAGTGGTTATCGTAAACTGCCACGCGAGCAAACAGACGCGTCTTCTTCTCAGCACGGTCATACTCGGTGTAGAAATCACAGCCGGTGACGGTGGGAGCGGAGAAGTCGGTGCGGAAGGGGAACTCAAAGACGTTGTTGTCATTGGTTTCAAGACCGCCGTTGCCGTAATCCACGTAGCCCTGGAGCTTCACAGTATAGGCGGTGTTGTTCTTCAGATTTTCCTCAATGGCGGAGAACTCCACCTCTACGTTGGCGGGATAGATGGTGCCGCCGTCGCCGTAGGACTTGCGTACGTCATCCTCGATTTTGCTGAACACCACCTCGCCGGTGGCATCCTCCGTGATGGTGATCTCGATCTTCGCAGCGTTACGAAGGAGACCCATCCACACAAAGCGCAGAGAATTGACGGTATCCGCCTGGTTGGAAAGAGAAATGTACTTGCGATCCGCGGCGATCTTGGTGGAGCCGGGCGCCTGCTCGAAGTAGTAGGAGCCAAGGAAGCTGACGTAGTCGTCAGAGAGGCCACCCACGGGGCGAGAGGCGTAGGCATCGGGCAGAGTCTTGTCCAGCACGTCAATGGCGTCGTCCAGCTCGTCCTTGTTGGTCTCGAAATAATCCAGGTCGAAGAGCGGAGACTCGGTCCAGTCGCCGTAGAAGCCAAGATAAGGCACGTTCAGGTTCACGGTGGTGCCGCTCTTGGCAGTCAGCTTGAGGAAGCCCTCCACATACATGCCGTTTTCAAAGGAAGCATCCAGATAAGCCTTGTCCGCATCACTGAGCGTGATGGTCACGGTCACGTCGGCAGTAGCACCTGCCGCCACGGTCACGATCTTGCCGTCGGCAGAGCCGCTTTCGATCTTCACCACGGCACCATCGAGGATATAGCCCTCCTCGGTGACGGTGGTCTCACCCTGATGGGTCTTGGTGTCGCTGACCCCCTCGGTCATTACGATTGCAGAAAGGTCGTAGGAAAGGGTCGAATTTCCAAAGTTCTTGATAGAGAATTTCAGCGTGTATTTACCGGTCTTCTGAGGATCGTCGCCAAGCTCGATCTTGGTCTTATCCATCGCTTCGCCGGTCACGCGGTTATACGTAATGATGTAAGCGGGGGTCAGCGCGCAGCTATCCAGGTTGGCCAGACCCGCACCCTGCTTGCGCACGGAATAGGGCAGACCGTTCTTGTTCAGAATAATATCGGCGGTGGACATCATCAGCTGATTGACCAGATTGGTCACGGCGATGTTGTTATCCGCAATATCCGGGAAGTTGGACTTCACGTACTGACGCAGTAGCGCGGTAAGGCCGGATACGTTGGGCGTTGCCATGGAGGTGCCGGAGATACGGTCGTAATCCTGGCCGGGCACGGAGGAGAGAATGTAGCCGCCGTGCGCGGTGATCTCGGGCTTCAGCTGCAGATCGGGGGTGGGTCCCCAGGAGGAGAAGTCGGACATGAAGGGACCGGAGGTCTGGCTGCGGCTCACCTTGATCTTGCCCGTGCCGGCAGCAGCCAGCAGCTCGCCGTGATCCTGAGAAATGGAGCAAACGGGAATGGTGGTATCACCCACGTTCATTTTGATGTCACCGGATACGTTATTATAAATAATGATACCGGCCGCACCCTTCTGCTGTGCCACGTTGGCCTTTTCCTCGAAGGTGGTGGAGCCACGGCTGACCAACACGATCTTATTCGTTACGTCAATACCTGTGTAGTCGGCAGAGCGTCCGGCACCGGGGATGGTGATGTATTCGATCTCTATCTCATTGCTTCCGGCAGCCAGCAGCTCGTCCACGAAATGTTTCTCGTCCGATACGCGGTTGTTGGACTCCTGGAAGTAAATGATGGTGTTATTGTATAAAATGTAAGGAGTTTTTACGCCGTTGATAGAGGCAACCGAAAGCGCACCGGCGTAGGTGCCGGGAGAGCCGACGGTGGCACTGTCGGGGTTGGAGGTCAGACCCAGATTACCATTCTTCTCAGAGCCGTAGGTAGAGTTGTAGCTGTTGGAGGCAGCCACGATCAGGCTGATGCCACTTTCCTTAATGCGGTCGTAAACGCCGGAAAGCGCCTCACGGTCGGTAGGACGGCTGAAGCCGCAGCCGGTACCGAGGGACATGTTGATCACGTCCACGCCCAGCACCACACAGTCCTCCAGCGCCGCCAGAATCCAGGAGGCCAGCGCCGTCTGCTTCACGTCGGAGAAGGTCTTCATGATCACCAGCTGCGCGTTGGGCGCTACACCCGTGATGGTGTCATCCTTGCCGGCGATGATACCCGCCACGTGGGTGCCGTGGTCGCTGTTGATGGGGAACACGTCGGAATCGCCGTCGGCATAGTCAAAGCCAAAGGGCACCTTGTCGCTGACGTATACGTCAGAGGCGGTAAGGCCACTCTGCATGCCGTTGGCGCGGGTGCCGCCCACCAGAGCGCTCACCTCGGCAAAGGTCAGGCCCAGCTTGCTTCTGTCGGCGGTAAAGTTGCCGAGAGAAAAGGCGGTGTGGTAGTAGTCAAGACCGGTATCCAGCACAGCCACCACCATTCCGGTGCCGTCGTAGGCAAAGGAGGAGCTGTTGAAGATACCCGTGTCGTACACGTTGACCTTATTTTCCACCAGCTGGGTCTCGGCCACGTTATACACCTCGCTGACGATGGTGGTGGCACGGTCGCCAAGGGCGGTGCATACGGCCTTGAAGTCGGCAGCCTGCACGGTGATCTCAAGGCCGGAGAGCACGGTGTCGTAATCCACACCCGTGCCGTATTTCACCGCGGCGGCATCCAGCAGCGCCAGCAGTGCCGCGTTTTCCTCCGCGATCTTTGCCTTGACGGCAGCGGCTTCGTCGGTCAGCACGTACTCCGTAAAGGAGAGCTTGCTGCCGGACTTTTCATAGGCGTCAAGCAAGCTCTCCTCATCGGTCTTCAGGATGAGGGAAATGATATCCGTATCCTTGACCGTATCGGGGAGCTCGTAAACCACAGAGTTGTCAAAAAACTGGTTTCGATTGGTAATGAGCGTTTCCTCCAGCAGCCTTATGGTCGACCCGGCGCTTTCAGTTCCGCCCACCGCCGTGATCAGCGCGCCCAGGAGCAGCACAAGTGCCATCAGGAGGGACACACCACCAATCAGCGATCTGGCAAATTTGGTTTTGGTCGTCAGTGTTCGTACCTTTCTGGTTTTTATTGCGTGCGACATACAAGGCCATACGTACCCAGTATATCATTGTTCGATTATATCACAAACAGAAGAAAATTTCAAGTCTAATTTTTAATATATATATAAAATATTTGATAAATTTATAATTTGTACAAACTTTGTTTTCATTTGGATTTCATTTTTCCTCTTGATTTTTGGTGCAAAATATGTTATTCTAATTTATGATGCCTAATTATGCCCTTCAAGCAATGACGGTAAGCTTCACAAAAAAACACATAGGAGAAAGCCCATGAACAACTTCAAACGCGCTCTTGTCCTGCTGCTGGCGTGCCTGATGCTGATGGCGATGCTTTTGCCCGCCCTCACCTCCTGCCAGACGCCCGACACCCCCGACGACCCCGAGAATCCCCCCAGCGGTGACACTCCCGGTGGCAACACCCCCGGCGGTAGCGATAACCCCGGCACTTCCCAGACACAATCCTACACCATCCGGGTCAAGTCCCAGGGCGGCATTTTGATGAAGGGCGTCAACGTCTTCATTTACGCAGACAGCGCTCTGTCCGATCTGAAGGGCTACGGCACCACCGACGAGAACGGCGTTGCCACCGTTGCCCTGCCTGCTGCCACCGGCTACCACGCTGTGCTCAGCTCCGGTGTTCCCCAGGGCTACAATAAGGAGGCCAGCTACGCCATCACCGGCAACAGCCTGGACATCACCCTCACCTCCTCTCTCATCATGGATAACAAGCAGCCCTCCTCCTACAAGGTAGGCGATATCATGCACGACTTTTCCATGCTCACCGCCGACGGCAAGACCTTTACCCTCTCCGAGGTGCTGAAGGAGAAGGACGCCGTGCTGCTGAACTTCTGGTTCGCCTCCTGCGATCCCTGCCGCATCGAGTTCCCCTTTATGATGTCTGCCTACGAAAAATTCAAGGGCGACATCGAGATCCTGGCCATCAACCCTCGAGACGATGCCACCACCTTCGGCATGGGTCTGAGCAGCCTGGGACTTACGATGCCCGCTGCCAACGTTGCCGAAACCAACGCGGTAAAGATGGCCTTTGGCGTGGATGCCTACCCCACCTCCGTGTTGATTGACCGCTACGGCGCGATCTGCCTCATCGAGGAGGGCAGCCTCCCCGCCGAGCAGCCCTTCAGCCTGATGTTTCAGCACGTAACGGCAGAGCCCTATCAACAGAAGCTTTTCTACGACATCAATGAGCTGCTGCCCGAGGAAAAGCCCGATGTACAGATGCCCTCCTCCGATGAGATTGGTGCCGTTCTGGATGGCGGCCGCGTGGAGGCAACCTACTCCCCCGAAACCGATCCCAAGGATGCGGAATTCTCTTGGCCGTTCGTCATCAATGGCGAGAAGGTGCAGGGCGTGGACTGCATTCGCCCCGCCAATTCCTCCGTGCTGCACAACAATGGCATGTCCTTCCACAACTCCTATGCTACGCTGTACGCCACCATCCATCTGAATGCAGGCGACGTGCTGGCCCTTGACTATTTCTCCTCCTGCGAGAGTGGCGGCGATACCCTCATCGTGCTGGTAGATGGCAAGGATATCTATCAGATCTCCGGCGTGAGTGAGTCCTGGAAGACCTGCTACGCCTTTGTTGCCACCACGGAGGGCGACTACGAGGTAGCCCTTTGCTACGTGAAGGACGGCTCCACCCACGTAGGTGACGATACCGTTTACCTCTCCAATCTCCGCGTGCTGACCGAAAGCGACATCACCTCTGCCACCTATATTCCTCGCTACGCTGCTACCAACATGATCGAGGGCGGCGGCGGCTATGAAAATTACGCCGACGTTTATTTCAACACCGAGGACGGCTACTACCACGTAGGCAGCGTGAACGGTCCCCTGCTGCTGGTAGATCTGATGGGCACCACCCTCTTTGCCCCCAAGGATTCTATCTACAATATGGCCTATAACGGCGAGATCACCTATAACGGTGTGAATTATTACGATCAGATCGTAAAATATTGTTCCTTTGCCTCTAACTCCGAACTGTACGGCATGTGCACCGTCAATGCAGAGCTTGCCGAGCTTCTGAAGATCGTTGCCAAGGTCAAGGGCGTGCTCCCCACCGAGAACACCTGGCTTGAGCTGTGTGAATATTACGACGCCTACGGCACCACTCAGCAGCTTTCCGATCCCATTCGCGGCCTTTCTGTTTTCAGCGCCTTCCCCACCGTGGAATCCACCGCAGACATCCCCTTCCCCAACAAGATCACCTACAACCGCGTGATCATGCCCCGCGGCCTGCTCTACGAGTTTGTTCCCACCAAGTCCGGCGCCTACCGCATCACCTCCAAGAGCCAATGGGAGGTCAACGGCTGGATCTTCAACGAAAACAACGAAATCATCTACACTCACGAGGGTGGCGAGCGACTGTGGCGCGACGAGGACGGCACCGGAGACCTCTCCATGGTCTACTATATGGAGGCCGGCAAGGCTTATTATATCAACATCGCCTTCTATGATGTGTACCAGTACGGTGATATCTACTTCGCATTAGAATTTATGGGCGAGAGCTATGACCTGTTTACTCTTGCCTCTCAGGGCTTCTTCACCTATGAGGAAAGCGTGATCGAGGGTGAAATCAACGAGATCCTGGCCGGCGGCATAGAGGTGGCGCTGAACCCCGAGACCGGCTACTACCACCACAAGCTCCCCGACGGCAGCTTCGGCTCCATCCTGTATCTGGACGTGATCGGCTACAGCAACATCTTTGGCGACAAGGATATGAACGAGCTGCTGGCCGCCGGCTCCTTCAACTTCGGCTATTCTGAGAACGATCAGTTCATCATCACCTTCAAGAACACCTACGGTGCCGAATGGCTTGATAAGCTGAAGGTCTACTGGGGCGAGGATTATGAGGAAAATTACGCCATCTACAAGGTAGACGAGGTTGTGGCAGGCATTTACCACGGCACGCCCAATTCCGACTATACCGAGCAAATGCGCACGCTGCTGGCCGGTGCTTATACCGTAGAGAATGCCCCCTCCGCTGAGCTGGTAGGATGCCTTGCGGTAAACGCTGAGCTCGCCGCCATTCTGCAGAAGCTGATGGATAAATACACCTTCGAGGGCGTAGAAAATTCCTTCACCAAGCTCTGCTACTACTATCAGCACTTTGGCCCCGCTGCCGACTGATCCAATCCAAAATTTTACTCAGCGCCCCGCGCTGAGTAAAATTTTATCAAGTGAAAAGGAAACGTATTTATGAAACATCTTATCCTGCGCGGCGCCCTACTGACGCTGCTTGCCACACTGCTGCTGGCGCTTGCCGCCTGCAAGGACCCCACCCCTCCCCGGGAGGATCCCATCCCCCCCGCCTCCTCCGCCGATGCAGAGTATACGGTAACGGTACAGGACAGCAAAGGAACTGTACTCTCCGGCGTGGTAGTGAACTTCAATCAGAACGGTGCCGTGGTAAAGATGGCGCTGACCGGTGCCGACGGTACCGTGAAGGCCACCCTCCCCCGGGGCGATTACAGCATCACCTTCACCGCCCCCGACGTCAGCTATGATTACGAGAGCGAAAAATGTGTGCTTTCCGCTACCGTTACGGCACTAAACGCGGTTTTGTACACGCCGCTCGCCACAAAAATGGAGCTTTACAACGATTATACTGCTTACGTGGTAGACGAGGGCGTTTTCCGCCCCGTTCTGGCACAAAACGATATGACCTACTTCGTTTTCATCCCCTCCCGTGCAGGCGTTTATAAGATCAGCGCCACCGCCGACAAGCCCCTGGATCTCGGCAATTACGGCGCACCCACGTATATCTGGAGCGAGAAGATCGATCCAAGCGAGGATGGCACAATAAAATTTGAGGTTCACAATTATAATGTAGGCGAAACACCCCAACAGACCACCCATTATCTCTTCGGCATACACACCGGCACCACCGGCCTTTCCACCTGCATTCTCAATATCGAGCATACGGGCATGCCCGCATTGACGCCGGAGGATCTGCCCTGGAACGATCTGCAGCCAGAGGCCGGCATCAAGCCCGCCGATTTTGTGCACTACCTCAACTGGAAGCCCACCTTCCACAATCTCCCCGTTACCGATCCGAACCTGACGGTCGTATTCAATGAAGATGACGGCTTTTATCATTACGGTACCGCAGACGGCCCCGTGGTGATGATCCGCATCACCTCACCGAGCCCCTACCTCCCCTCCTTCACCGAGATCTGCGAAAGTGACCCGTTGCGCGCGTATATATACGATGAAGAAGGAAACTTTGTACGCAAGGAGGGCTACCTCCACCTCATAAACGCTTACGCTGCCATTTGCAACAAGGACGGCGTCTGCCCCCTCACGAAGCAGCTGGAATACGTGATGAAGACCTGCGGTGACTACAAGTTCTGGTGGGATTTCGGCAAGGGTCTGCACATCTTTGGCGAGGATATCGTGGAGGCTGACACCGCCTGGCTCTTCGCCTGCGGCTACTACACCGTAGAGAAAAACGGAGCGACACTTGAAGCTCCCGCCGCACTGGGAACGGAAGGCACGGAGCGCGTGCTGATCGCCGGTGACACCACCCTGCATTTCACCGCCAACGCTATGGAGAGCGCCACGCTGACCGTGACTGGGCTCGGCGAGAGCGACACTGTTACCTTTGCAGGCACCACCTATCAGCCCGCAAACGGCACCGTAATCGTTTCCGTTCCACAGACCGGCGACAAATCCTTCTCCATCACCCACGCGGGTACCGCAGAGATCGAGCTGACGCTGACGCTGGCTTAAATTTTCAAAATCCCCTTGAACGGTGTGCGTTTTTCGCCGTTCCGGGGGATTTTCTCTTCAAAAAGCACCATGTTCACCCACATTTCACAAGTTCTTTTCAAAACAATGTTGCAATTATGCAAAAAATGTGCTATAATAATACGTCATACGTCGAAATCATACGATGAACGGTAGGTGATACGGATGCGTTATACAACGATCGTGGGCACGCAGGATCAAGTAAACATCACGATTTACGGCAGCGTGGGCTTGATTTGCCGCGTGATGGAGCTGGGGAAGCAAGTCGGCGCTCTGACCTACGAGGTGGAGCTGAGCGGCAAAGAGCTGCTGGAGAAAATCTACCTCGACGAGAAATACACGGCCGATATCCAACCGGATCATCACTATATCATCACTGCATACGACTGGTAATTCAAATCAAAAAGGAGAATTTTATGAAAACCCTGAAAAGAATCCTGCCTCTGGCGCTGGCGCTCTGCCTGTGCCTCGGCACGCTGCTGCTGGCCGCCTGTACCAAGCCCGAAACGCCCGAGGAGCCGGAGGCCCCCGCCGAAAAGAAGAACTTTGCCATCACCGTGGTCGACCAGAACGGTGACCCCGTTGAGGGCGCCAAAATTCATTTCTATGACGCCGCTGTTACCGAAAAGGGCACCGCTGTCACCAACGCCGCCGGCATTGTGATGATCGAGCTGGAGGCTGTATCTTACAACATCGTGGTGGATGCCCCCACCGGCTACACCGCCGAGGCAAGCTACGCGCTGCCCGCCGGCACCACGGTCATGACCGTTACTCTGCAGAAGGCTGATACCCGCCCCGTTTACACCGTTACCGTCAAGGATATGTACGGCGATCCTGTTCCCGGCCTGGATGTACAGATGTGTGTGCCCGAGGGCAACTGCGTTCTCGGCCCCACCACCGATGCCACCGGCACCTCCAAGGTGACGGTTCCCGCCGTAGACAGCTACTATGTGACCTTCCCCAATTCCGCCGCATTTTCAAAACAGTATCTTTTTGACGAAAAGTATTACTTTGAGGAGGGCGCCCAGACCATCGAGATCACCCTCTACCCCAACAACACCCCCGACGGTACCGCCGAACGCCCCTTCGTCTTCGCCGGTGAGCCCTATACCGTGACGCTCCCCGCCGGCTCCTCTACTTATTTCATTGGCTTTGGCATTTATAACTGTGACTTCACCGCCACCGGCTTTGTGGGTGGCAAGCTGACCTGCGGCTCCCTTGCCGCAACCGCTGAGGCAAACGGTTCCCTTACCGCTACCATGCCCATGCCCGATCCCAACGCTGCCGGCAACACACCGGTGCAATTCGTGCTGGAGAACACCGGCAGCACCGCTGCAACCGTGACCTTTCATATCCAATCCAAGCCTGGCACCTCCGGCAATCCTATTGCCCTCACCGATCTTACCCCTCCCCTCACCGTTGAGGTGAAGAAGGGCGCCGCCATCTACTATACCTATACCGCTTCCGCCGCAGGCACGCTGACCGCATCCTGCACCGACACCCGTAGCAATATCACCCTCAATAATCTGACCACCTCCCAGTACGGCGACACCTCCGACGGCGCTGCCTCCACCACCATGAACGTGAACGTTGGTGATACAGTGCAGATCATCATCGGCACCGTGGCGGCCGCGGGCCAGAGCGATGTGACCCTGACCGTTACGCTTTCCGTAGCGTAATTTGAAAAATCCCGCACCGTTTGGTGGGTAAAACAAAAAAACGCGAGCATCCGCTCGCGTTTTTTGTTGCGTTCATTTCAGCGCGGCATCCACCAAAGCCTTCAGCTGCTCGTAGGAAATAGCACTGGACTTGCTGTAGGTGATCACACCGTCGCCGTCAATGATCACGGTGTAAGGATAGTAGCCGTCACCGCCGTAAAGGGTATAGAAGGGATTGCCCGCGTCGTTCACGCCAAAGACGATCTTGGAGTCGGGAAACCGCTCGTTCACGTAGGCCTCCGGCTCATAAGGATCGGTATCGGCGGGATAGCTGTGCACCGCGAAAACCGTGACCGTTTCGGCATATTCCGTGGCGATCCGGTCAAAATCCGGCAGCTCGTTTCGGCAGGGGCCACACCACGTGCCCCAGAAATTCAGCACCGTTACCTTGCCGCGATTGCTGGCTACGTTAAAGGTGCCCTCCGAGAGAAGCAGCGGAATATCCGCGCCATAGGCAAGATTGCCCACGTTATTACCGGGCACGGCGGTCACCTTATCGGGAGAAGGTAGCTCACCACCGATCGGCGGCTCCTCCGGCTTCTGACAGGCGGCAAGACAAAGCAGCAGCACGCCTGCCAGCAAAATGCAAAGTATTCTTTTTGTTTTCATAAAAATCTCAATCCTCCGATTTGGCATTATGCAACGCGAATTCTTGACCATAGCACAGGTTACCCACGTTTTTGCCGGGCAGCACCAGCCCCGTGGTAGGGCCTGCGGAAAGTCCTTTTTCAATATCGGCCTTCAGCTCCTCGTAGCTGACAGCGCCGGGATGGCGGGCAATGATCACGCCGTTCACGTCCAGCACAACGGTCATGGGGTAGGCGCCGGGAAGGCCGCCCAGCGTCTGAAAGTAGGCGTCCCCGGCATCGTAGCCAAAGAGCATCTTGCTTTCCGGGAAATGGGTAGCGATATAGTCGGGAGCCTTCTCCTTTTCAAATTCGGTGTTGAGAATGAGGAAGGTAGCGCGACCGTCAAACTCGGTGGCAAGCTCGTCGAAATGGGGCAGCTCGTCCTTACAGGGCTGGCACCAGGTGCCCCAGAAGTTGATCACCGTCACCTTGCCCTGGTTCTTTGCCGGATTGAAGGTATCGCCCACGGGCGTCTCCACAGGCGGTGCTGCAGCCGCACCCTTATCCAATACGTTATAGTAAACCAGCGCACCCGCAAGCAGGGAGAGCATCAGCACCACAGCCACGATCTTGGTGACAAATTTCCGTTTTTCTACGGTTTTCTCCACCCGTTCGGCGGCTTTTTGGGTCTCCTCGGCAGCGTCCTTCTCGGCGGCGGCCTTCACCACGGCAATCTCGTTGGGCGCGATAAACACCTGAGAGCCCTTCCAGGAAATGGCCTTGGTGGGGCAAACGGGAATGCAGGCGCCACAGTTGATGCACTCGTGGTCACCCACGTGGCGGATGTCCATTTCGCATTTCGCAAGGCAGCGGCCGCAATCAATGCACTTGGGCTTTTCCAGCTTAATGCCGAAAAGGGCAATCTTGTTGAACAGGCCGTAAAGTGCTCCAAGGGGGCAGAAAAAGCGGCAGAAGAAGCGATAAATGAAGATGGAGGCCACCACAAATATGATCAGCAGCACAAACTTCCAGGTAAACAGCGGCCCCAGCATGCCCAGCTGCTCCGCGTTATCGGGATGGCCAAGCAGGCCGATGCCTCCCAGCAGGGTGCCGGAGGGGCAGATATACTTGCAGAAGGCGGGCAGGATCACGTCCCTTGCCGCGAACATCAAGGGCAACACGATTACAAACAGCCCGAGAACTACGTATTTGAGATAAGAAAGCATCCGCGTGACGCGGTTTTTCTTCAGCTTGGGGGTCTTGATCTTATGTAGCAGATCCTGGATCAGCCCAAACGGGCAGAGAAAACCGCAGATCCAACGGCCAAAAAGCATACCGTACAGCAGAATAATGCCAAACATATAGGTAGCCGCCTTGGCATTGGAGGCGGTCAGCGCATTCTGCAGCGCACCGAGGGGGCAAGCAGCAGAGGCGCCGGGACAGGAGTAGCAGTTGAGGCCGGGGGCACAGATATTTTTGATAGGTCCCTGGTAGATGCGTCCCTTACCGAAGCCCTTCAGATTGGCATTGAAGAGCAACGCCGCGTAGAGCTGAATGAGTCTGCGCTTGGTAGGCAGATGCGAAAGGATCCAATTTTTCACTTTTCCCATACCGTTTCACCTCATCCGAGTCCGATACATTCGGTACAAATATTGATGGCCTTGCCCAGCACGTCAGCCATGCCACCGTGGAGAATGCCGAACGCGATCAGCACCACGGCCACCACGAGAAGCGCGCAGCGCAGAGAAAGCAGCACCTGCTTTTTATGCTTTTTCAGCCAGAGACGCAGAGGGCAAGCAGCGGCGGGTACGGGCGTTTTTTCTACCGTCTCCCGCAGCAGACGCACCTCCTGCTTGATGAAGGCGCGGCAAATAAAATCGGTAACCAAGCCGTGGAGAAAGACCAGGCCAAACCACAGCACCGTCCACAGCGTGCAGGCAATGACCACGTCGTTATAGGAGGCGTCGGCGGGATAATTTTTGACTTTCAGCAAGAAGAGGAGTGAGGCGACCGTGACGGCTATCAGCGCGATAACGTACTCTATCCGCAGCACGCGGCGGCGATGTGCCAACGCCTCGACCTCCGACGTGGTGCCCTTTCGCTTCAAGCGGGCAAGGGTCATTTCATCATAGGGATCGGTGCGAGGAGCCACCTCCTCCACGGGAAATACCGCGCGCAGCACGGCCGTTGCCACAATACCGAAAAGCGTAAGACAGCCGGGCACCGCTATGCGGGACAACGCCGCGCCCACGCTCTCCCGCGTGAAAGGCGAATCCCCCTCACGGTAGATTCCCACGCAGGAGACGATCAGCAGCACGCCCGTGACCACCAGCAGAACCGACAGCACGATGCTGCAGCTCAAGTGCAACAGCTTTCTGTTCTTTAAGGACATAGTAAAGCCCCCTTCTTCACATAATACATCTATTTTATCATACCACAAAAAGCCCACGCCGTCAAGTTTCCTCGAAAAATTGCCCATTTTTTCTTTTGTGCCCCGTCTACGCAGATCTGAATATATTTTTTTGTTATTAAAAGATCATTTATTATTATTTTGAAATAATAGATATCTATTGACATTTTTTTGTTTTCCCAGTAAAATGAAACTGCATTCAATCGCAGCGCAAGCCTTCCTATTATTTTAACGAAAGGTTCTCAACACTATGATTCCTGCTATTATTCTCTTTGCCGTCACCTACGTGCTGATGCTGGCCTTCAGCAAGTACCGCCCCTTCTTTGCGTTGGGCTCCGGTCTGATCTTCGTCATTTTTGGTCTGCTGCCCCTCAATCAAGTGCTCTCAGAGATCGACTTCAACGTGCTGCTGATGATTGCCGGTACCATGGGGCTGATCGCACTCTTTATTGAAAGTAAAATGCCCGCCCTCCTTGCGGATCTCGTGATGGAGCGCGTGCCCAACGTGCAGATGGCTGCCGTGTCGCTGGCGCTGTTTGCCGGTATTATTTCCGCCTTTGTGGATAACGTGGCTACCGTCCTGATGATCGCCCCCGTGGCGCTGGAGATCTGCAAAAAGCTAAAGACCAATCCCGTTCCCTTCATCATCGCCATTGCCGTTTCCAGCAACCTGCAGGGCGCGGCTACGCTGGTGGGCGATACCACCGCTATTATGCTGGGCTCGGCGCTGGATCTGAACTTTATGGAATTTTTCTTCTACCAGGGTAAGCCCTCCATGTTCTTTGCCGTGGAGCTGGGTGCCGCGCTTTCCGCCCTGATCCTCGCCTTCCTTTTCCGCAAGGAAAAGACTCCCATCCCCAAGACCGGTGAGCGCACCAAGGTCACCGACCCCGTGCCTACCGTGCTGCTTTGCCTGCTGCTGGTGCTGCTGATTGCCGTTTCCTTCGCCCCCGACAGCTGGCATCTCCCCGCCGAGATCAACGGTATCATCTGCTGCGCGCTGATGGTAGTGGGGATTGCCATTCACTTTGCCCAAAAAAGAACCCTCACCGCCATTACCGAGCCCCTCAAGCAGATCGACTTTGAAACGCTGGGACTGCTGCTGGGTCTCTTCCTGATGATCGGCGGTCTCGATCACACGGGCGTGATCGGCAAGCTGGCTGAGCTGCTGGCCAAGCTAGGCGGCGGCAACGTCTTCCTGCTCTATACCGTCATCGTCTGGGCCTCCGTTCTGATCTCCGCCTTTATTGACAACATCCCCTACGTAGCGACAATGATCCCCGTCATCGGGGGCCTCGCCCTACAGCTGGGCGCCACCACCGGTGTGGATGCGACGCTGATCGCCACTCCTCTCTATTTCGGTCTGCTCTCCGGTGCCACGCTGGGTGGCAACATGACCCCCATCGGTGCCTCTGCCAACATTACCGGCATCGGTATCCTGCGCCGCCAGGGCTATGAGGTGAAGAACAGCGATTTCTTCAAGATCGGTATTCCCTTCACCATTGCGGCCATCGTTCCTGCTTATATCTACCTTTGGCTTGTATTCGGTGTATAAAAACGCCAAAGCCGCTCCGCGCTTGCACGGCGGAGCGGCTTTTTTGACGTTTTTCGGTGCGGCGTGTGCCACACAACAATATTATTATAGCATAGTTAAATGCGCTTGTCAAGCAAAACTTGGTCAACTTTGCCACTTTCTCCCTATTAAACAAAAAAATATTGTTTAGTTCTTACAGTTTGCCTATTGCAAAGGCCGAAAAAATATGCTATACTACAAGTGCAAAGGAGGATAGGCCAATGAACAAGTAAGCATCGGCTCCCCGGCAAGGCACAACCTCCATCAACAGCCCGGGCAGCCAGAAGGTAAGTTCTTTGCCCCTTGTAGCATCCAAAAGATGCTGCACCACCGTACAGGAGGAAGGTCCAATGTACAAGTAAAAAACCGACTCCCCATCCAAGGCCAGCGGAACCGGATCGAGCACACTGTGAATGAGAGATAAATGTGTGTAACCCCACCCGCAAGGATCGCTAGCGGAGATGTAGCCAACCAAGCTCGATACCAAAAGCGCCAGCATGGGCAGTCAGAGATCGCACCCTCAACTTTGGCATCACGCGAAAATCAACGGGTTCTCGTTAGAGAAGAAGAAAAAATGAAGATCGTTTTCCGGTGATGGGTACAAAAAGCAGGGTAGCTTAGGAAAGAGAGGATTACAAAAGATGTTAGATACTAAGAGCGAACAGAAATGACCCTTGGTTGTTGTAAAGAAAGCAACCAAGGGTCATTTCTTATTTACTTGCTCACCACACGCAAAAGGCGCGAGGCGGCAACGCGGGGACCAATCAACGCGAAAATAGGTTTGAGAGCGGTTTTTGCCGCTCTTTTTGTTTAATCTGCACAAAAAAAAAAAAAAAAACAGGACTTTTTAGCAACCATGTACACAAAATTGAGCAAAACCTATTGCAAACCACCCTTCTCTGTGCTATAATTGTTCCACTAAATGCGGAGGTAGGCTCTCCGCCTTCATTTACTCCATGTTGTAGTGTTCGCTACAATATTACAAAAATTGCAGCTTGCAATGGAGGTGCCTGATGAAACACGAGGCATTGATTCGCGAGGTTTTTATCGAAAACACCATTCATTTGATTGCCCTGGGCGGTTTTGAAATGGCCACCACGAGAGCAATCGTGCACGAAAGAGCGGCACTGGCCGAGGTGAAGCTGAACGAGGCGTATATCTACCGCCTATTCGGTGGCAAGGATCATCTGTTTGCCGCCGTCTTCGAGCAGCTGGATCAAGAGCTGACCTCCTTGGTGCGGTGCAACCTGACCGTATTTCGGGAAGCAGGCACCCCCTTCCGGGAGCGGGCGGAGCAGTTGTTCCGTTCCGTGTGGGATTTCCTGCTCTCCGACGAGAGGAAATGCCGCTGCTACGTGCGCTATTACTACTCCGCTTACTTCACCAAATATTCCCATGATGCCCACATGCGCGCCTATGGCGAGATCGCCGAGGCGGTGAGCGGCGCCTTCAAGCCCAAGGCAGACGTCGTCTCTCTCCTGCACCACACCCTTACGGTGATGCTGGATTTTGCGGTGCGTGTCTATAACGGCGACCTTGAAAACAGCGAAACAAACACCGAACACATCTTCAACGTCATATACGCCTCCCTGCAACCGTATCTGAAGGAAACTGCATCCCCTATTATCATATAAGAGGTAGCGATCGTGAACATCAAGCAATTTTTTAGCTTTGAAACCAAAAAAGACAAGATACTGACCATCACGGGTCTTGTGCTTTGTATCATACTGATCCCGATGCTGATCATCAACTGCACGCTGATCATCAAGAGCTTTGTCAACAAGGACGAGGTGCCAAGCATCGGCGGCGTGATGCCCTTGATCGTTCTTTCGCCTTCTATGGAGCCGGAGATCATGACCGGTGATATCATCTTCTGCAAGGTGATCGATGGCCAGGAGATCGAGGTGGGTGACTACGTTGCCTTCTTCGACCCGGCCAGCAGCGGCTCTGCCGTGGTCACTCACGAGGTGGTCAAGCTGATCTACAACGACGCTGGCGAGATCACCGCCTTCCGCACCAAGGGTATCAATAACAACTCAGAGGACCCCTCCACCGTTCCCATTGATAATTTGGTAGGTATTTACGTCGATTTCCGCATTCCTCTGGTGGGCCACGTTGCCATGTTCATGCAATCCACCTGGGGACTCATTCTGTGCGTTGTGGTGCCGCTGGGTGCCTTTGTGGCCTATGACGTGCTGCGCCGCAAGAAGCACGAGAAGAAGGAGGGCGCTGATATCGACGCCTTGAAGGCCGAGTTGGCCGCGCTGAGAGCAGAAAAAATGCAGAATGCAGAATGCAAAATGCAGAATGATCCTAACAATGAAGAAAAACCTGATTGAGGATAAAAGCTTTGCGTTCGCTGTCAGAGCGGTGCGTTTATACAAGCATTTGACAAACGAAAAACACGAATACATTATATCAAAGCAATTTCTTCGCAGCGGTACAAGCATCGGTGCAAACGTATGCGAAGCAGAGCGTGGGCAATCAAGGGCGGATTTTGTTGCCAAAATGGCCATCGCGCTCAATGAAGCAAACGAAACCGACTATTGGCTTCGTTTGCTATATGCAAGCGACTATCTGACCCAAGCAGAGTTCGAAAGCATAAGCGGGGATGCGAACGAGCTGATCCGTCTCCTCGTCTCTATATGCAAAACTGCCGAGTTAACCAAATAATTCTGCACTCTGCATTCTGCACTCTGCATTGATTTTGTTATTCTTCCCTCGGAAGCCACGTCCGGGGATGGAATATAAATTGCCGCGGCACCTGCCGCAATGGACTTTTGAAAGGCAAAAGCCCAACAAAACTCCGGCACTGCCGGGCAACCATTCTTTCCCCGCAAGGGAAGAATTCCATACCGAAAGGTAAATACAACAAAGGAGAAACACAATGAAGAAAAACAAGATGATGAGAGTTGCTTCCGCTCTTCTGGTAGCAGTTCTCCTGACCACCTGCGCCATTTCCGGCACGTTTGCGAAATATGTGAGCACCGCTTCCAACAGCGATACTGCTCGTGTGGCAAAATGGGCCTTCAATGTAGGCGATTCTAACATTGCACAGTCAAACACTTTCGTATTCGATCCCTTTTCCTATAGCGATTCTAACGTAGATGTAGACGGAACCGGTTCTGAAAAGGTTATTGCTCCTGGTACCACTGGCGAGTTTGCTCTTGTGCTTACCAACAATTCCGAAGTAACCGCACAGTTCTCTATCAACTTTACCGAAATTAGAAACGCTTCTGATAACGGTAATGTCATTCCCATGCAGTACTCTCTTACTGGCGCAGATGGTACTTGGGTAAGCACCATTGACGGAATCGATGTCGCTGCAACAACACTTGCTATGAATGGCGGCACCACTACAGTAACCATTCATTGGAAATGGGCATTTGAAGGTCCCGACCATATCGACACCGATTTGGGCCAGGACTATGATGGTGTTCCGAACGTAACCATTTCCGCCGAAGTAACTGTCGAGCAGGTCGGCTAATCCCTACCTGTCCCGTTGATTTTTTATCAACCGCCTCCCCACCGCCACGTGGCGGTGGTGGGGAGGCGAAGGTTTTCCACATCTGCGCTCTGCATTGACTGACGGCGGGAGCAAGCCCCTGCCCTATCGGTTTGATATTCATTCTTCATTTCGCACTCTGCATTTCACACCCCACTTCCCCCTCTTTCCTCTTTCCGTGTACCGGAGCCGCCTCCGATCCGCCGAAAGGTGAAAGATCACCCGCTCACCCCTTCCGCTTCTGTATGACCAAAAGGAGGTCACTTGTGAACAATTCCACCGTACAACAGCCCCGGGAAAACGAAAACGACCGCGGCGCCTTGATGCTGACCGCCAAAAAGATCTTTTGGGCGGCCATTGCCATCCTCTTCTGTCTTTTGATCCTTTCCGTTATTCTGCTTTCCTCACGGCTGTATGAATACGCCAAAACCGACGAGCGCGTGGTACAGCTGAAATCCAATATGGACGACGTGCTCCACATCTTCTCCGTGCAGTACACCAACGCCTCCGGCGAGATCACGGTCTCCGGCGCGGATGGCCAAAAGGTCATTGCCCCCGGCACCAGCGCGGAATACACGGTGCGCCTGCGCAACACGGACAAGATCGCCCTGGACTACACCCTCGCCCCCGGCATTCTCTTTACCTCCGAGCATAAAATTCCGCTCCTGGTGCGGCTCATTGGCTGCGACGGCAATTATCTGCTGGGCGACGCCAAGACCTGGGTTCCCGTAGAGCAGCTGAACACGCTCACCGACGTCAACACCCTTGGTCGGGGGGAATCGGTAGAATACGTATTCCAATGGAAATGGCCCTTTGAATCCGGTGACGATCAGACCGACACCAATCTCGGCATCCTGGCAGGTACTGGCGACGTCGGACTGACGGTCACCTTTACGCTCCATGCCGAGGCCAATACCAGCATAGAGGATAACGGCGGCTTCTTTGGCTCCGGCAGATTCGAAAACGTGGCTCTGCTGATCTTCATTCTTGCCTTGATCGCGGCCATCGTCATTCTGCTGATCTCGGTCTTCCGGCGGCGTGATCAGGATCAGAAGGATCCCGATTCCAACGACGAGGAATCCGACGACACCGCCACCGAGGCATGACCCCACGATGAAGAAAGCAACGCAAACCAATCGTACCGTCACCCGCATTGCGCTGGCGCTGGTCATCAGCCTGGTGCTGGGCGTCGGTATCTATACCGTAAACGCCAAAAGCCTCAACGGCAACACCCTGCCCATGCCCTTTGGCGTGGGCGTGGCGGTGGTGCTTTCCGGCAGCATGGAGCCGGAGCTCTCGGTGGATGACGTCATCATCGTCCGCGCCGCCGACAGCTACGATCTCGGTGACGTGGTCGTCTTCCAGCAAGGGGGCGATATGGTGGTGCACGAGATCATTCACAAGGACGGTGACATGGTCACCACCCAGGGACGCGCCAACAACACGCTGGACGATCCCATTCACGTGAAATATATCAAGGGCCGCGTGGTGCACGTTTTTGAGGGCGCCGGCGCCTTCGTCAATATCGTCAAATCTCCCCTGTTCACCTTCGGTGTACTGGGCGTGGCGCTTTGGCTGCTGATCCGCTCCTATCGCACAGAAAGATCGGCAGAGCAAGCAGAGCTGGATGCGCTGCGGGAGGAAATTGAAAAGCTGAAGCAATAACCCGGGAAAGGAGGGGGCTTTATGAAAAAATTGCATAATAGAGCACCGCTCCTGTTCCGGATCGCTCTGGCTCTGCTTTGCCTGCTGCTGGTCACCTCTCATTATACGGGTGGACTTTACGCGCGCTACGTCGCCGTTGCATCCGGCAAGGATAGCGCCCGCGTGGCCAAGTTTGCCGTTTCCAGTAATCTCAACGGTGCGACGCCGCTGGTGCTTTCCGGCCTGGAGGACTTGACGCCGGGCGCCTCCAAAACCTATAAATTAGAGGTGAAGAACGACAGCGAGGTCAGCGTATTCTACCGTTTTGAGGCCAGCTGCCTCGGCAATCTGCCCTTGAAGTTTGAGATCACCAGCAGCGGAGCCGGTACGCTGGCTCCGGGCGCTGCGGAGGCCGTGCATACCTTGACCGTCACCTGGCCGAGCAGCGCAAAGGACGTTTCCCTTGCGGGCGAAATCGATATCGTCACCGTCACACTGACCTGCACGCAGGTGGATTAACGGGAGGTTTACGTGAAAAAGCATCTGTTATATAGATTGACCTTGACCGCGTTGCTGCTGGGCACGCTGCTTTCCGTTGCGGCGGTTTGCGGCGTGCTTGCGCGCTATACCACAAAAATCACCGGTGAGCCCGGCATTGCCGAGGCACAGGAGATGTTTTTTGAGTGTGATTATGAGGACGGCGGCCTGTACCTGATCCCGGCCGGCGACGGTTTCGCCTTTACGGTGCGGAATTACGATTTTTTGGATAACTACTCCCAAAGCGACATCACCTATTCCGTCACGCTGGACGGCACCCTCATTGTAACGAGTGCCAAGCTGACCGGCGGCAATAAATCTTATGCCACCACCAACATTTCCGCCTCCAGCCTTGCAGTAGGC
>JAFTQT010000064.1 GCA_017462615.1 Clostridia bacterium
GGAAAGTCCAGCTCCTCCCGAGCGCGGCGGATCTCCTCGCGCACGGTGGGCTCGTACAGCTCCATGTGCTTTTCGGGCGTCATGCAGTAGCGCAGGTCGAAGGTGGTGCAGCTGTGGTCGCTGATGCCAAGGGCGGTCATGTCGGCGCCGAAGGCCGCGTCCACCACCTCGCGAACGGTATTTTTACCGTCAGAAAAAACGGTATGGGTGTGAAAATTGGAAAATGCCATGGTTTTTGCTCCCCTTATCCTCAAATTGCTTCGGTTATAACACAGCTTTTCTGAAATTACAAGGGATTTGCAGTGATTTGACGCCAATTTTTGCGCAAAATTAAAGGGCGCGTTGCTTACGCCGACTGCCGGAGCGCGTGCCGTCATCATATAAATGCTCTAATTATTTTTATTTTAAAATTAAATATTATATCTTTTTACCATTGACAAAAACGACCCCATGCGGTACAATACACCATGGACTTTGCCGAAGGGGGGAGATGCCAATGAAATATACCCAGAATCTGCATACCCATACCAGCTTTTGCGATGGCAAGCATACGCCCGAGGAGATCGTGCAGAAGGCTCTTGCGCAGGGCTTCACCGAGATCGGATTTTCCGGTCATATCCACACAACCTACAGCAAGGTCTGCTCCGCCGAAAAGACCGAGGCCTACCGCCGGGAGGTTCGCCGCCTCAAGGAGGCCTACCGCGACCGTATCGACATTTTTCTCGGCATTGAGTACGATATGTACTGCGGTGTGGACGTTTCAAGCGGCTACGATTACGTGATCGCCGGCGTACACGCGCTGAAAATAGACGGCAAATATTACCCCTTTCACCGCGCACTGGATGTGGTGGAAAAGCTGGTCGACGAGCAGTTCGGCGGCGACGGAATGGCCTACGTGAAATGCTACTACGAAACCATGGCCAAACTCCCCGAGGAGGGCAAATTTGACATCGTGGCGCACTTTGATTCCGTGACCCGCCACGTAGAGATGAAGCCCCTGTTCGATATGGAAAGCAAGGAATACCTTGACGCGGCCTTCACGGCGCTCCACGCCATCGCGGGCAAGATCCCCTTTTTCGAGGTCAATACCGGAGCGCTGGCCCGCGGCTTTCGCACCGCCCCCTACCCCGCTCTGCCCATTCTGAAGGAGATGAAGCGGCTGGGGCTGAACCTGATCCTTGCCTCGGATGCCCACGACGGTGACGCGCTCACTGCGGGTTTTGATCCCGCCGTTGCGCTGATGCGCGAGGCCGGCTACCGCGAAACGTACGTACTGAAAAAAAGCGGCTTTGAGGCCGTTCCCTTGGAGTAAAATATGATCTACACACAAAATTTACACACTCACTGCACCCATTGCGACGGCAAGGACACGCCGGAGGAGATGATCGAGACCGCCCTCTCGCTGGGCTTTACAGGCCTCGGCTTTTCGGCCCACTCCTACAACAGCTACTCCCCCCGCTGCTACCGCATGACGCTGGAAACCACCGAGGAATACAAGCGAGATATCCGCCGCCTGCAGGAGCTTTACCGCGACAGACTTGACATTTTCCTCGGTCTTGAATTCGACGCCTACAGCGAGACGCCTCTCGTCGGCTACGACTACGTGATCGGCAGCCTGCATTACCTCAAAAAGGACGGTCAATTTCTGGGCTTTGACCGTGACGCCGCCACAGTACAGAAGCTGATCGACGAGCATTTCGAGGGCGACGGCATGAAGCTGGTTCGCGCCTATTACGAGCAGCTGGCTGCGCTGCCGCAGTACGGCAAATTCGATATCGTGGGGCATTTTGATACCGTCGTCAAGACCGTGGAGCAAAATCCCTTTGTGGATGTCGAAAGCAAGGAATACCTGGATCTCGCCTTCGGTGCCATCCACGCGCTGGTGAAGGAGATCCCGATTTTTGAGGTCAACACCGGCGCAATGTCGCGGGGCTATCGCACTGCACCCTATCCCACACTTTCCGTGCTGAAGGAAATGAAGCGGACGGGCGTACGGCTGATCCTTTCCTCGGATTGCCACGACAGACGCTACCTCACCTGCGGCTTTGACGACTCGGTTGCGCTGATGCGCGAAGCCGGCTACCGCGAAATGTACGTATTGAAAAAAAGCGGCTTCGAGGCCGTGCCGCTGGAGGTATAAGATGAATCCGGTTTCCGTTATTATGGCCATTTTTGCGGTGGTGGGTGCTGCCGACCGCATCATTGGCAACAAATTTGGCCTTGGCCGTGAATTTGAGCGCGGCATTTCTACCCTTAGCAGCATGGCGCTTTCCATGATCGGTATGATCGTGCTGGCCCCCTATATTGCCGAGATGCTGAACCCCTTTTTCAACTTTGTGGGCAAATATCTGCCCATTGACCCCTCCATCATCCCCGCCTCGCTTTTTGCCAACGACATGGGCGGCGCACCCCTGGCCACGCAGCTGGCCATTGATCCGGAAATCGGCCGCTTCAATGCGCTGGTGGTTTCCGCCATCATGGGCTGTACCATTTCCTTCACCATCCCCTATGCGTTGGAGATCACCGCCAAGGAGCAGCAGCGCGAGTTGGTGCTGGGACTGCTGTGCGGCATCGTCACCATCCCCGTAGGCTGCTTTTTGGGCGGCCTGGTGGACGGTATTTCTATGGTGTCTTTGCTGATCAACCTTCTGCCGCTGACGCTGCTTTCCGCGCTGCTGGCAGTGGGACTTTTAAAGATCCCCAACGTCTGCGTGCGGATCTTCAAGGTGATCGGTGCCGCCATCAAAATTCTGATCACCATTGGCCTTGCCCTCGGTATTGTGAAATTTCTCAC
>JAFTQT010000065.1 GCA_017462615.1 Clostridia bacterium
GGGGGTGGGTTTCTTGTTTGGCGCGGCACGGGGGACTCTGAACCACCATTTCGCGGCGCTTCGCTTCGCGAACTATCAAGCCGCGTTTCGCTTTGCTGAATTTCAAGTATGTCAAGGCGGCTTGAAGAAGGCTTCTCGCACCCTCGGTTCCATATCAAACAAAGGGCCCACCCCCGAATGGGGGTGGGCCCTTTGTTTGGCGCGGCACGGGGGACTCGAACCCTCGACCTACTGGTTCGTAGCCAGGCACTCTATCCAACTGAGCTAGTGCCGCATATACACGTTTTGTGTACCCGTGTATTATAGCACGCGCGGCGGCGTTTGTCAAGAGGGTTGGCGAAAATTTTTTGAAAAATCAGAAATCTTTTGTTTTGCCGGGCACACGTCCCAGCTTTTTCATCAGTGGAACCGGGTCGTTGGCGGTGACGAGCACGCACGCCTCCTTCGAAAGGCACAGCTCCACGTCGGCCTCGGTGTCGGCGCAGTACAGGTGGATGGGGAAGCCCTTTTTGGGGTAGATCTCATAAATTTCGGAACGCACAAATTGCATGCCGAGCCCCAGCTCGTCGTAATACTCGTATACGTCCGGCGTGCAGCGCTTCATCTGAAAATCCGGATAGCCCATGGTGCGGGCGTTGTATTTTTCTTTCAGATACCGGATGGTGGGCGCGTCGAAGGCGTAAAAGCAGGCCTTGTCAAAGAGGCCGTATTCCTTCAGCATCGCTACGGAAATATCCACCGTTTCCTCGGTATACTCCTTGATCTCCACGCCAAGCGCTATATCCGGCCGCTTGCTGACCGTCAGCTCACACATCTCGCGGAGCGTAGGGACACCGATGCCCTTGCCCACGTACTGCTCGCCGAACTTTTTGGCGTATCCGGCATCCAGCTCCCTCACCTCGGCAAGGGTCATATCCCGCAGGTGGCGATCCACGCCGCAGGTGCGGTAGCAGTTGCCGTCGTGCATCAGCACGGGCACCTTGTCCTTGGTGAGCCAGATGTCAAATTCAAAGCCATCCACGCCCAGATCCATGGCGCCCTCAAAGGAGATGAGGGTGTTTTCCGGGTACTTGGCGCAGTAGCCCCGGTGGCCCTCCACAAATATGTTTTTCATCCATTAACCTCCCATTGGTATGAGTTTTATAGCAAACAGGGAATAATTGTCAGCGCTTTGGACACAATGAAGACAGTATGAAAAGGGGGATAGCATATGGAACGCGGAGAACGGAACGTGGCGGCAAGAACGCTCAGCCTTTTGGTGGTGACGCTGGCCACGTATCTTTTACTATGGCAGCTGCTGGCGCGATACGTAACGCTGCCGGTTTATTACTATGGGCGGCTGATCGAGCTTTTGGGGCTGCTGCTTTTCGTGGCGCTGGCCGTGGTAACGCCCATGAAATTTGAAAAAATGGGCATCTGCACGCCGCCGGGCGTGCTGCTCCGCTCTCTCGCGTGGGGCATGGGGCTTGGGCTTTCGTTTGTGTGCGCCCTTGCCGGCTACACGGCCTTGCGATACGGAGAAGTGCGGTTTTCTCTTACCCTTTGGGGGGATATTTCCAGAACGACCTATTTTTTGGTGGCACCCTTTCAGGAAATACTGGCCAAAAGCGTGATGTATTATAGCTTTGAGCTGGTGCTTGAGGAGCGCCATCCCCACCTGGCCAATCTGATGACCGCCCTCACCTTTGGGGCCTTTCACGTGGTGTACGGCATCCGCATGATGCTGCTTGCCATGGCATTATCCCTGGTAACGGGGTGGGTTTTTCAAAGAGAACGCTCGGTTTGGGGCTGCGCCGTGGCACATTTTGCCTGCGGCTTTTTCCCCGCGTGCTTCGGGCTTTGATCTATCGCGTGGCGGAAAACAGCATGAAGCCCAAATTGAAGTAGAAGCCCTTTTTCTTGAATTTGGACTTCATTTCCTTGTAATGCTCCTCAAACCACGCAAGCTCTGCCTGCACGATCTTGTCCTCGGGGGCGGCCTCGTGCATTTTGCGCAGATCATCCAGAATGAACCAGAAATACAGCTCGTAAAAATCCGACCGCTGCTCCCGGCTCATGCCCACGGTGGAGAGACCCTGCCGATGAAGCTGCACGTTGCTCATATCCACGTCGGAAAGCAGCTGGCAGATCTGTCTGCCGCTTTTGCGATAGCCGGAGTAGCCGGTTTCCGCGCAGATCTCCACCGCCTTGCGGAAGCACTCCTCCGGGTCGGGGTAGGCGATGCTGAGGCCGTCGTCGATATCCAGGATCACGATCCTGCCGTCCTCCGCAAGATGCTCTGCGAGGACGTCCAGGAGGATCTGGGGCTCCTTCATGTGCAGCAGCACCATGGAGAGATTGATGAGGTCAAAGCCGTCGATATCCAGCTCCTCCTCGATTTGGGAGAGCAGCGCGTCGAAATCGTCTGCCTCGCAGTTGCCTTGATAAAAATGCCCCTCCGGATAGAGCTCCCGCGCCCGCTCCAGCGCCTCACTCTCCCGGTCGATGCCCACGTAGCGGGCGATCTCGGTCCTGCCCTTGACGAACATCATGGCCTGCTCGCCGGTGCTGCAGCCTACGTCAAGGAAGGTGGCGTCCCGCAGCGGCGAAATGAAGCCGTCGTAGGACTCAGCGGCGAAATCGTAAACGAAGCTGCGCTGGGTGGCCAGGCGGTGGCGCTCACCCTCGTCGCCGTAGAAATTCAGAAGATTTTCAGCCCGCTCCAGCTGAAACACGTTTTTTTCGGGCTGATGCAGCGTGTGACCGTTTTTCCAGGCTGCGATGATCTCGCCCAGCCTTTGCGCGGCAACCACCTTGTTCAGCCCGCGCAGATCCACGTGCTGTGCCGTGCTGCCGATGTAGGCGATGGCCTGGGATTCCTCGCAGTCGTCCAGTCGGGCGATCATAACGGGGATCCGCCAGCGCAGGGCGCACTGCACCTCTCGCAGCACCTGGCGCGAGACGTTGGATTCCTTATTGAGCAAAAGGAGCATCAGCTCGCATTTCTCAATGACAAGGGGAATGATCTCGGTGTAATTGTCCATGGGCTGAATATCCCGCTCGGCGTACCAGTGGCGGATATCCAGCGCCTGCAGCACGCCGGAAAGCTCCAGTACCAGATTGATGGTAGAATTGGAGTGATGGCTGATAAATACGCCGGTGCTTTGTTCGTTCAAGAAAACTCCTCCCCTCGCGGTAAATGTTGCTATCAGTATAGCACAAGTGTGTGCAAAATGCAAGCGGGGAAAAGAAAAAGAGCGGCAGCAATGATACTGCAGCTCTCTTATTTGATCTCTTGCTCCAGGTGGTCGAACAGGTCGCTGTCAAAAAATTCTCTGATACTGATCTCCAGTCCGTCGCAGAGCTTTTTGATGGAAACGATGCCGGGGTTCTGGCTTTTGGTGTTCAGCATGCTGTAAACGGTTGAGGGCGGAACACCGGCAATATTGGCCAGCTCGTTGATGGCGATGCCCCGCTCATCGCAGAGTGCTAAAATTCTTTTTTCAACGGCTTCCTTGATCAGCACAGCTTCACCACCTTGCGATATATCGTTACTAAAATTGTAACCGGGCAGAGCCGACACGTGTGGCGTGTCGGCTCTGCTTGATCGGTATATCAGCCCTTAATGGAATTTTCTACCTCTGCTACGTACTCGTTCATGTCCACCACGGTGCCCTCGAGGCGAGATTTCTCTGCGGCGAAGGCCATCAGATGGTTCTCGCAGGACTGTCTGAGGGAGCAGATGGACTTGCCGGTGTACTCACCCTTCATGCGCTCAAAGAAGGCCTGCATGATGCCGATGTCACCGCCGCCGTGACCGCCGTGGAAGTGCTCACCGGTGATGGCGTTGACCACGGGGATCTCCTTGGTCTCGCCGGTCTTGAAGTCGAAGTGCGTGATGTGGTCATCCTTCATCTTGGCGTAAAGCGTGCCGCCGGTGCCCATGATGTAGATGTCGCGTCCGCCCTGGTTGAAGGCGGCCATGGAGAGGCTGGCGTATACGTCGCCCTCAAACTCCATATTCACCACCTGGTGATCCACCACGTTGTTGTTGCTCTGGTAAACGCACTTGCCGTAGTTGGTGGTGCGCAGCGCACGGTCGATGTCCGCAGGGGTGGGATCGTGCTTCTTGGTGGCGGCGGTCTTGAACCACTCGGGGCTGTTGGGGTCGTTATAGATCTTGGCGGCGTTGTAGTAGCAGGTGTCGCCGACAGGGCAGCCGTCGATGCAGCGCAGCGGTGCGCCCTCGGGGCAGTTTTCCTTGGTGAAATGAGAGAGCTTGCCAAAGCTCTGGATGCGGGTGCAGCGGGTGCCCACCAGCCACTGGAGAATATCCAGGTCGTGGCAGCACTTCTGCAGGATCATAGGGGTAGACTCGTCGGAGTTGCCCCAGTTGCCGCGCACGAAGCTGTGGCTTTGGTGGAGGTGTCCCACGTCCTCAGTGTGGCGGATCTGCATCACCTTGCCGATGGCGCCGTCGTCAATGAGGTTTTTCAGCGTGGTGAAGAAGGGGGTGTAGCGCAGCACGTGGCAGACCAGCACGTTGACGTTCTTTTCCTCGGAGGCCAGCACCATCTTCATGCAGTCTTCGGGATTCTCGGCAGCGGGCTTCTCCAGCAGGATCTCGTAGCCCTTTTCGATAGCGGCAAGAGTGGGCTCGGTGTGGTCACGGTCCATGGTGCAGATGATGCAGGCGTCGGCCATCTTGGGCTTTGCCAGCAGATCCTTCCAATCCTCAAAGACCATATCCTCGGGGATATTGTGGGTCTTTTGCAGGAAGGTGCGGCGGTCGGCAAGGGGCTCGGCCACGGCAACCACCTGGTAGTCCTCCTGGCGCTTGAGAATGTAGTTGGTGTAAACCACGCCGCGCAGACCTGCGCCGACGAGGATAACGGTTTTCTTGTTCGACATAGCAATTCTCCTTTGTGATGTAATGGGAATCTTCCTCTTTATTATAGCAGACTCAAATTTCGAAGTAAAGCCGTTTTTGGACATACAAAATTGGATTTTGGACATATGAAAAGAGCGCAGTGCCAAATTCGTGCAGAAAAGGTACGGTTTTGTGTCGAGATGAAGATTGTGTATTGACAACGCCACAGGGGGCATGCTACAATAGCTTTGTCGCTTGCGGGCGGCAAGGAGGGAAATATGAAGCAAGGATTGAAGCAATGGGCAGGGGATCTCGGTACCGCGGTGTTGGCGGGGCTGGTGGTAGCCGTGGCCTACTATTTTTTTCAGAACAGCAACGGCTTTGCCCCCGGCGGCGTGGGCGGTCTTGCCACCATTACCTACCACCTTTTGGGCTATCGGGTCAAGTGGGCGGTGCTCATGCTGGCCTTTAATATTCCCATTTTCGTGCTGGTCAGCGTGTTTGTCAACCGCAAGCTGGGACTGATGCTGGTGCTGTACATGGCGGTGCAGTCCATCGCCGTGGAGCTCTTGGAGCAAAGCGGCCTGCCCGCTTATTGCCTTGCCAACAACAGCGAGGATTTTGAGATCGTGTTTGCCTGCATTGCCACGGGCGTCATTTCCGGCCTTGGCTTTTCCATCATGCTGCGGCGCTTTGGCGCCAGCGGCGGCACCTACGCCATTTCGGCGCTGATCAAGCATTGGCGGCCGGAAAAGAACATTGCCAACCTGGCCTTCTGGCTGGATGGCAGCGTGGTGTTCATTGCGTTTTTCGTGTACGGCATGAAGATCACGCCCGTTATCTGTACGCTGCTGAACCTGTTTATTGCCAACGTGGTGGTGGATAATCTGCTGACGGGTCTGCGCAACGGCTATAAATTTGAGATCATCACCGACCAGCCGGAGGAGCTCTCCCGGGAGCTGATCGAGGATCTTGGCCACGGCGTGACGGAGCTTCGGGCGATGGGCATGTACTCCCACACCGAGAAGTTTATGCTGGTGTGCATCATCCGCAAAAGGCAGATCGGTAAAATGATGAAGATCATCAAGCGCTACCCCGGCACCTTTGCTAACTTCTCCAAGGTGAATGAGGTTTTCGGGCGATTCAAGCAATAAACGGCGGTTTTAAGCTCGCTTTTGGAAAAATGAATTATAGAATTGGAAAATCGAGTATAAAGAATTGGAATTATTTAAGCTTATGCACGGCGTGCAAGATGTTGTTTTTGAGTGGAGGTAACATTTTATGAGATTGAACAAAACGGTATCGGGTATTTTATCCATCCTGCTGGGCGTGGCTCTGATGGTTTGTAAGGACGATATGACGGGCATTCTGCTTTCTGCATTCGGCATCACCTTTCTGGTGCTGGGCGTGCTGTCTTTGTTACAGAGGCAAACGGTGGCGGGCTTTGTCAAGCTGGTGCTGGGAGTGGTGGCACTTTGCTTCGGCTGGGTGCTGGTCAAAGTGGCGTTTTACGTGCTGGGCGCGTTGCTGGTGGTATACAGTGTGCTGCAGCTTTCGGAATACGCCCGGTGTCCTCGACATCGTCGCTCGTCCTTCCTCGCGGGCGTAATGCCGTCCGTGATCGGCATTTTGGCGGGGCTTTGTCTTTTCTTCAATCATCAAGGTGTGATGGAATGGGCGTTTCTGCTGTCCGGCGCGTTTCTGGTGGTGTCCGGCGCATTGCTCCTGCTGGGGAAGAGCGGAAGAAGATAAAATATACACATCAAAGAAGCCGCGGCTTATGAAAAGCCGCGGCTTCTTTGATGTGTTGTCAGGCATCGCTGTCTTCGGCGTCGCCCTTCTGCTCCTTCGTCACGGCACGGCGCACCTGGTTCAGCTTGGAGACGGTTTGGGAGAGCATCTCCCGCACCTCGGGGGCAAGGCCCGTGTAGGCGCGCAGGATATTTTGTAGGCTCTTTTTCTTGCCAAGAGCTGTGAGGGAA
>JAFTQT010000066.1 GCA_017462615.1 Clostridia bacterium
GCGGATATGTTATAATGGGGGCAACGTACCACGCCGGACGGCAAAAGGGAGGCACGATATGAAGGATACCGCCAGAAAGCAGCCCACCAGCTGTGAGAGCTGCGAATTTTACGATTACGACGAATACGACGAGTGCTATTACTGCACCATGCGGCTGGACGAGGACGAGATGCTGCGCTTTCTCGGTGGTCAGACCGCCTCTTGCCCCTATTATCGCTATTACGACGAATACAAGAGCGTGCACAAGCAGATCTGAGCGCCGCCTTTTTGCGACTTTTTGGCAAAAATTCAATAAAACGTCACAAAGAATGGCGAAAAGATGCGTTTTGACGGTTGATTATCCCGCGCGTTTATGTTATAATATAAATATTCTTGCATTATCATAATTATTATCCGATGCGGCAAGCCGCATTGGTTGAAAGGACGTACTTATGATTAAGATCGATCACTTGGTCAAGAACTACGGCGCCAATTGCGCGGTGGACGATATCAGCTTTGAGATCGCCCCCGGCGAGATCGTCGGCTTTCTTGGCCCCAACGGTGCCGGCAAATCCACTACGATGAACATTCTCACGGGCTACCTCTCCTCCACCTCCGGACGCGTGATGGTGGACGGGCTCAACGTGCTGGACGCGCCCCTGGAGGTCAAGCGCCGCATCGGCTACCTGCCGGAGCAGCCCCCCCTTTACCCGGATATGACCGTGGAGGAATACCTCATTTTCGTGTACAATCTGAAGGGCTGCACCCTCAACCGCACCAAGCACCTGCAGGAGATCTGTGAGGTGGTGAAGCTGACCGACGTGAAGGGGCGGCTGATCCGCAACCTTTCCAAGGGCTACAAGCAGCGTGTGGGCATTGCCCAGGCGCTGGTGGGCAACCCGCCCGTCATCATTTTTGACGAGCCCACGGTGGGCCTTGACCCCAAGCAGATCATCGAGATCCGCAATCTGATCCGCAACCTCGGCAAGGATCACACCGTCATCCTCTCCACCCACATTCTGCAGGAGGTGCAGGCGGTGTGCGACCGTATCATCATCATCAACAAGGGTCGCGTGGTGGCGGACGAGCTGACCGAGAACATCAACCGCGTGGCCGCCAACAGCTTCCGCTATCAGGTGAAGATCTGCGGCCCCCAGAAGGAGGTTCTCAGCATGCTGAAGAACCGTCCCGACGTGGTGTACGCGGAGGTGATGGCCGCCCGTGACGGCGACGCCTACATCTACCAGGTGGAGAGCAACCGTGGCGTGGATATCCGCAAATCTCTCTTCTACGCCGTTGCCGAGCGCGGCTGGGCCATGGTGGGTCTGGAGCCTCTCGGCATGAGCCTGGAGGATATCTTCATCTCCGTGGTGGACAAGACCAGCGCCGACGCTGCCGAGCGCGGTGCCAAGGGCGGCAAAAAGCCCCGCGGCAAGTCCCTGGAGAAGGATATCGCCCAATCCATTCTGGACGCCACTGCCGAAAAGCAGGAGAGCATTGCCCCCTACGCGGGCGACGAGGATTGATCTACCCTCACCATCAAGAAAACGAAAGGAGCGTCGGCCTCAGCCGACTGTTACGCTATGTTCGCCATATTCAAAAAGGAGCTGCGCGCGTATTTCATCAATCCCGTTGGTTACGTGTACGTTGGCATTTTCCTTGCCGCTTCCGCCTTGATCTGTGCCTTTACCACCTATCAGCAGGCCTCCTACGATGCCTCCGGCTACTTCCAGTTTCTGCTGCTGATGATGGGCGTGCTGATCCCGCTTCTCACCATGCGCCTGTTTTCCGAGGAGCGCAAGACCCGCACCGAGCAGCTGCTGCTCACCGCCCCCGTTTCCATCACGGGCATGGTGCTGGGTAAGTATTTCGCCGCGCTGGCGCTGTTCGGTGCCTCGGTGTTGGTCTCCTGCATCAACCTTTTCCCGCTGGTGTCCTACTCCATCATTGAGCAAAGCACCGCCACCTCCGACGTGCACGTGGGTCTGGTGGGCGGCCAGGTGATCGGGTGCCTCTGCGGCGTGCTGATGGTGGGCGCTGCCTTCATTGCCATCGGCCTTTTCATCTCCTCCCTCACCGAGAGCCAGCTCTCCGCCGCCGTTGTTACCATTGCGGTGCTGATGGTGATGATGCTGACCAATTTCTTTAACTCCATCATCAATTCCGCGGCCGTGCGCACCGTGCTGAACTGGATCTCCATCCTTGCCCGGTTTGATCGCTTTGCGCTGGGCATGTTCGACTTCTCCGCCGTGCTGTATTACGTGTCCATTGCCGGCGTATTTATCTTCCTCACCGTGCGTATTTACGACAAGCGCCGTTGGGGTTAAGGGAGGTGCCAAATATGAATTTCCTGCATACGAAAAAATTCCGCCACGGCAGCGTTTCGCTGGCGCTGACGGTGGTCATTATTGCGGCGGTGATCCTGTTTAACGCCATTTTCTCCGCCCTTGCCGAAAAGAATCAGTGGTATCTGGATATGACGCCGGAGCCCGTCTTTACCCTTAGCGAGAACGCCAAGAGCTTCCTGCGGCAGGTGGATGCCGCCCGCGAGGTCACCATCACCTTCTGTGACGATAAGGACGCCTGGATGGCCTCCAACGCCCAGATGGAGGTGCTGAAGACCGCCCTTGACATCGAGGGCGACTTTGACAACGTGACCGTCCAGTACGTGGATATCTTCACCAACCCCTCCGCAGTCAACGATTACAAGGTGCGCACCGGCAAGGATATTACGCCGAGCACCGTGATCATCACCAGCGGGGAGGAGGTGCGGGTGCACAATATCGACGAGTTCTTCATGATCGATACCAACACCTCCGCCGTCACCGGCTACGACGGTGAGCATCTGTTCGTTTCCTCCATCCTGGCCGTGACCCGCGCCGAGGCCCCCGTGCTTTGCGTGACCAACAACCACGGCGAGGAGCTGCCCGACCCCTCTCTGCTCAATCTGATGGAGGGTCTGGGCTTTGAGATCAAGACCATCGACCTTTCGAAGGAGGAGATCCCCGCCGATTGCCGCCTCATTCTCATTTTCGACCCCCAAAGCGACTTCCTCGAAAAGCAGGAGGGCATCTCCGACGTTTCTGAGATCGACAAGCTGGAGAAGTTCCTTGATAACAGCAACTCCCTCCTTGTTTTCTTTGACCCCGACACGCCCGTGATGCCCAATCTGGAGCAGCTGCTGGCCGAGTGGGGCATTGCCATCTCCCGCGAGGGCAAGGATAACTACATCATTCAGGATCTCTCCAACTCCCTCACCGCCAACGGCTACACCACCGAGGGCGCCTACGAGACCGGCGGCACCGGTGCGGATATCACCGCCCAGCTGCGGGAGGATCGCTACCCCAAGAAGGTCATCTTCCCCGAGGCAACGGCCCTGGAGTTCTCTTCTCTTTACACCGTTCGCCAGGATTACGGCTACAAGTACGGCTACTACGGCTCCGCCGGCAACACCTACCGCAACTGCTATAAGGTGTTCAGCTCCTACGACACAGCCGTTGCCACCGCCGGCGGCGAGGAGGTGAAGCGGGCAACGGCTGACGATCCCTTCTCCTACATGCTGCTGTCCTGCCAGACCAAGAACGACGCGGACACCGGCGTAATGTACCACTCCTTCGTGATGGCCGTGTCCTCCACCAAATACGCCACCGAGGGCGCCATGGCCACCACCTACGGCAACAGCGCCGTCATGTCCTACGCCTGCAACTCCATGGGCAGCCTTGTGATCCCCGTGGATATCGATTGCAAATACTACGCCAACTCTGAGATCAGCACCATCACCTCCAAGGCGGCCAATCAGTTTACCGCCGTCTTCACCATCGTGCCCACCGCGCTTGTTTTCATTGCCGGCATTTACGTTATGGTAAGGAGAAAATACGCATGACCCAACAACAGAACAAACGACCCGCGGCCGCAAGGATCCAGTCCTCCCTGCGGCGTCAGCGACGCATTTTGCTTATCGCCGTGATCGTTACGGTGGCGCTGGCCGTCGGCCTTGCGCTGACCACCTTTTTCACCGGTAGAGAGCCCTTTTACGACCCCGCTGACGACACCAAGTACTACGTGGTGCAGCGTGACGGCGCCTTCGTGATGATCGACAAGGACGGCGAGCTGCTGCGCAAGACCGAGGGGGCCAACTTCGTGACCGCTGCAGGCACCATCGTCAACGTGGATAAGAAGACCGGCGAATGTACCGTGGTGGCCAAGGTGCTTGTCGAGGGCGAGGAGACCTCCAAGTTCAACTCCGGCTCCAACACCTACGACGTACTGCTGTTTCCCATTCTGGAGAGGGCGGATATTTCGGGCATTGAGATCGTCAACAAGTCCGGCACCATCTCCATCGGCAAGATCGTCTCCAAGGACGGCGTGGAGTGCTTCGTTCTGAAGAACCGCCCCGACCTTGAGATCGGCAGCTCGCTCCTCTTTGCCACCCTCATCAACTGCACGGGCTACACCCAGACCCTGATGCGCCTGGATCAGGAAAAGGTGGACCAGCTGGGCTACGCCGAGTACGGCCTGGACAAGGAGGACGTGTATTTCGTCATCACCGATATGAAGGGCAAGAGCCACAAGGTCATCATCGGTGACGAGATCCCCTCCGGCGCCGGCTATTACGCCAGATACAACGGCCGTAACGCGGTTTACGTGCTGCGGGAATTCAGCGGAGAGACCGAGTATAACAGCACCTTTGAAAAGTGCCTGCTCACCTCCACGGAGGAGGACTACGTGGTTGCTCCCGGCTCCTCCCACAATGTGACCAGCAGTAACTACGTGGACGTGACCGGCTTTAAGATCTACAACTCCGAGAATCGCGGCAAGCCCTTTGTGGAGTTCTCCTACAGCGGCTCCATCGACAAGCGCCGCAACACCTACTACTCCAACATCCCCTACGTGGCAGACGGCGGCATGAAGGGCTATACCATCAACTCCATCACCGTGGACGATTGCCTCTACTCACTCTACGAGCTCAAGCCCGACCACGTGGTGGCGCTGGGCGATAACGACCGCACCGAGTCCCTCAACGAGTGGCTGAAGCCCTACGGCCTTGACGTGGATTCCTACGCCTATCGCATCTGCTATACCCTCAACCTTGCCCGCACCTACGACAGCACCACCGGCAAGGACGTGATCTCCAAGGAGACCGGCCAGGAATACCACGAGATCCTTATCAGCAAAAAGCAGGATAACGGTTTTTACTACATGTATAACATCTGCTACAACTGGGATCCCGAAACCTCCTCCTTCTCCAAGATGGCGGTGGGCTACGATATGGTGGTGGCCGTGACCGCCAAGCAGATCCAGTTCCTTACCTGGGATTTCGACCAATGGATCAATACCACCATCTTCTCCGGTCATATCTCCTATATCAAGGAGGTGGCTATCAGCATCAAGCCCGGTGACAGCATTTTCCCCACGGGCCTTAACAAGGTGCTGTACCTCGATAACAGCGAATCCCTGGTGAAGGAGCCCTCCAACACCGCGGGCGTGCCCACCAACAAGCTGGTGGTGCGGGATAACAACGGCATCGTGGTGGATACCGAGCAGTTCAGAAGCTTCTACCTCACCCTGCTTTATACGGGCCTGGCGGACTATTCCTCCCTTTCTGAGGCGGAAAAGGAGGCCTATCGGGCTTCCGGCGCCGAGGGTGCGTATATGAGCATCAAAATGACCTACGAGCTCTTTGAGTACGATTATGACAAAAAGGATTACATCCCCACGGGCGAGGTGATCGTGAAGGAATACTGCTTCTACAAATCCGCCCGCTATCCCCGCGAGGTCTATACCACGCAGAACGGCATCGGTGATTTCTATATCGTGCGCTCTCGCATCGATAAGGTCATCAGCGATCTGAATCGCCTCTACACCGGCGAGACCATCGTGCCGGATGCGCCCTTCTGATGGGATCCTCCGTGAGGAATGGAAAGCGTAAAAAAAGGAGCCCCTGCAAAGGGGCTCCTTTTGCTTTTGAAATGGTTCTGAGGGAGGAGCCCCCTTTTGCAAAAGGGCGGCTCCTCCCTCTGTCTTTTCGCCGCCGCGAAAAGACATTCACCCTCCTCACCGAAAACCTTCAAAAAAGGGGAAATAGCGCACAATGTGCGGCAGGGGATGGCGCCTCGACATCCCGCGCCCGAGATATGCCTCCGCTCATGGCGGATA
>JAFTQT010000067.1 GCA_017462615.1 Clostridia bacterium
CCGGCATTGCCGCGGTGGACGACAACGACGACTTGATGATGATCACCAACCTCGGAACGGTGATCCGCACCCCCGTTTCTCAGATCAACACCTATTCCCGCACCGCCTCCGGCGTCATTGTGATGCGACTTGGCGAGGGACAGAGCCTTGCAGGCTTCTCCAAGGTGCCTCATGAGGAGGAATCCCCCGAAACGGTATCTGAAAACGAGCAAGCCGTGACAGCACCCTCCACCGAAGGGGCTGAGAAGTAAGCTAAAAAAGCTCCGGGTACGCGCGTATCCGGAGCTTTTGCACCCAAAAGCCCCCAAACGGGGTGAAATTTTCAAAAAACAGGAGAACGCAATGAAAAACCGACTGATTGCCGCCATCGTGGCCGTGGCCGTGGTGCTGGTGACGCTGATCTCTGTTCTGATCGTGCGTGAGGTGCGCAAATCACCGCCTCCGGAGCTTTCTACTATACGAGAGCGCGTGATCGCTCTGGTAGAGGCCTCCGGCGAGGTCAACGAGATCCTTTTTGGTGAGGGACTCCCCACCTATCCCAGAGTCAATCGCCCGCAGGATCAGCCCTTTTATCTCAATAAGACCGAGGACGGGTTCGTTTTTTCGGCGGAAAGCACCTCTTACCGGCTCTATTACCGTGAGATTCCGGACGAGACCCTCGGCACCGTGATCGCCTATCAGTATTGCCTGCGGGAAACCATTGGTGAGGAGGATTATCTCTACACCGACGTGGAGGAAAACATTCCCCGTACCAGCTGGGACGTGGGAAAGCTGCGCTACGTGCTGAAAACCAAGGAAACGAGGGAGGAGGCTCCGGTCTACACCAGCGGTGAATACCGCTATTACCGCCTCACCGATTACGTGGAGGACGTCTTTTACTACGACGACTACCAGGGTGTCCAGTACCTGTACTACGATTTCGTAAAGCCAAACGAGGCCTACGTCTCCATTTCCGACATCAAGGAAGGCAGAGGGCGTTTATGCCAAGAGTTATCTGAATTCCATCTACGACAGCCTTTTTGTGGGCATCAGCATTTCGGAAAACGAGAACGGCACGCTTTACGCCCGTTATATGGAGGGTAAGGATAAGGATGGACGCCCAATGCTGCTGAAGCTGAACACCTACGAGGGGCTGAACACCAATCGGGTCTATCACTACGACACCATGCGCTATAGTGAGGAAAAGCGCAGCTCCGGCACATACGTTTACATTGAAATGGAGACCCATCTGGAGGGTGAGGAGGATAAGATCGTCACCGTGCGCATTTCCCTTTCCCTGGTGAACGGCACCTGGCTCCTTGACTCCCCTACCTACTGAAAACCCATACCGTTTCCCTACTTTTTCGGAAGGAGAATAAAAAAATGAAGCAACAGCCCACCGTTACCGTTCGTATCCCCGAGGATCTGCTCCGCCAGGTGCTATATCTCTGCGAGGCCGAGCGCCGCACGCCTCAGAATCAGATTTTGATGCTGCTGCGCAACAGCGTCGGCTATTTTGAGCGCGCCAAGGGCAAAATGGATCGGCAAAAGCTGAACGGATACGACATTTCCGCCTATCTTCCCACCGAGGAGGGTGAAGCCGAATGATGCGTTTTTGATTTGAAACGCACCTTTTCTGCATAAATAAAGAAAAAAGCTCCCACTCTATTTTCAGAAACGTAGAGAGGAGCTTTTTTTATGCCTATCAAAAGAATCAAAAAGACCATAGACGGCAATACCGCTGCGGCACACGCGGCATTTGCCTTTACGGAGGTGGCTGCCATCTATCCCATCACGCCCTCCACGCCCATGGCGGAACGCACCGACGTGTGGGCCGCATCGGGGAAAAATCTCCTGGGTGAGCCGGCACAGAATCTGCTTGGGGGTGTGCCCACGGTGGTGGAAATGCAGTCCGAGGCAGGCGTGGCGGGCGCGGTGCACGGCTCCCTTTCCGCCGGTGCGCTGACCACCACCTATACCGCCTCCCAGGGTCTGCTGCTGATGCTGCCCGATATGTACAAGATCGCGGGGGAGGCGCTGCCTTTGGTGATCCACGCCTCGGCCAGAACCGTGGCCACCCACGCCCTCAGCATTTTTGGCGATCACTCCGACGTTTACGCCTGCAGGCAGAGCGGCTTTGCCATGCTGGCCGAGTGTAACCCCCAGGAGGTGATGGATCTTGCCCCGGTGGCGCATCTTTCCGCCCTTGAGGGGAGCGTGCCCATTCTCAACTTTTTTGACGGCTTTCGCACCTCACATCAATTAGAAAAGATCGAGGTGTGGTCAAACGAGCAGCTGGCGCCGCTACTGAAGCGGGAGGCGCTGGAGGTCTTTCGCCGCTCGGCCCTGCACCCCACGCGCCCCGGCTCACGGGGTGCTGCCGAGAACGGAGATATCTATTTTCAGCACCGTGAGGTAGCCAATGGCCGATATGAAGCCCTGCCGCGCGTGGTGGAGCACTATATGGGCGAGGTCAATCGCTTGCTTGGCACCTCCTACGGTTTATTTGAATACGAGGGTGCGCCGGATGCCGAGCGTGTAGTGGTGGCCATGGGCTCCTTTTGCGACGTAACAAGCGAGGTGGTACGCTATCTCGTTGCAAAGGGAGAGAAGGTGGGTCTTGTGCGGGTGCGCCTTTACCGCCCCTTTGTAAAAGAGCGATTTTTGGCAGTTATCCCCCAAACGGTGCGGAAAATCGCGGTGCTCGACCGCACCAAGGAGCCGGGAGCGCCGGGGGAGCCGCTGTATCTTGACGTGGTGACCGCGCTGCAGGATAGTGGCAGAGAAATTTGCGTGGTGGGTGGCCGTTACGGCCTTGCCTCCAAAAACACGCCACCCGCACAGGCCTTTGCCGTGTTTGAGCATCTGAAGGCGGACGTGCCGCGACACGATTTTACCCTGGGCATCACCGACGACGTCACCTACCGTTCTCTGCCCCTGTTGCCGGCACCGGAAACGCTCCCCGCAGGCACCTTTTCCTGCAAGCTGTGGGGCATTGGCGGCGACGGCACGGTGGGCGCCTCCAAAAGCATCGTCAAGATCGCGGGAGACCACACGGACAAATACGTGCAGGCTTATTTTCAATACGATTCCAAAAAAACGGGCGGTGTGACGGTGTCGCACTTGCGCTTTGGCGATCTGCCCATTCACGCCCCCTACGACGTGGATCGGGCGGACTTTGTAGCGGCCTTGCACCCGACGTTCCTTGAAAAGGATTTTCCCTTGCTGGAGGAGATCAAGGAGGGGGGCACGCTGCTGGTGGACACTTCTCTGTCACCGGCGGCCGCATGGGCGGGATTTTCCGCAAAAACCCGGCAAACGGTGCAGGAAAAGCGAATTTCCTGCTACGTGATCGACGCGGCGGGGCTTGCACGCGACAGAATCGGCAACGGCAAGGTGAAGAATATGATTCTGGCTGGGGCGTTTTTTGCTCTGACGGGCATCATGGACAGCAGCGATGCGGAGCGCTATATGGCGGATGCCATACGGGAGGCCTACGGCAAGCACGGCGACGCGGTGGTGGCGCAGAATCTGGAGGCTGCCGCCCTTGGAAAAACGAGTTTTTCGCAAATTTGCCCGGAAACGGTGCGGGAAAACGGAGAAATCGGGAAAAAGGAAGAAAAGAGACCTCGCTGCAGCTATCACGACCGGGATTTTGTGACGCAGATCATGCAGCCGGTGGCAACTCTGCGCGGTGACCGGGTACCGGTTTCCGCCTTTCGGGAGCTGGAGCGTGGGATCTATCCTCCCGGTACCACAGCGCTGGAAAAACGGGGCGTGGCGCCCTTCGTTTCCTGCTGGATCCCGGAGAATTGCATCCAATGCAACACCTGTGCCTTCGTTTGTCCCCACGCCACGGTGCGCGCTTTTGCTCTGGATGACACAGAGCTGGAAAAAGCCCCCGCTGCACTGAAAAAAGCCCCCAAACGGGTGGCAAAAACTGACTATACCTTCGCCATCGGCATCTCACCTCTTGACTGCATGGGCTGCACGCTCTGCGTCAAGGCCTGCCCCGTGAACTGCCGCGTGGTGGAGGAGGCGGAAAAGAACGGCAAAGCGCCGGATAAGAGTCGCTTTGCCATCGATATGAAGCCGCAAAAAACGCAAATTGACCAGCAAACGGTATTTGATTTTCTTGTGGAGGAGGTTTCGGAAAAGCCGGAGCTCTTTTCCTTTACCGTGCGGGGAAGTCAGTTCAAGCAGCCGCTGCTGGAATTTTCCGGTGCTTGTGCCGGCTGCGCAGAGACCTCCTACGCGCGATTGGTGACCCAGCTCTTTGGCGAGGGGGCGTATATCTCCAACGCCACGGGTTGCTCTTCTATCTGGGGCTGCTCGGCACCCTCCACCGCCTACACCTATCATCGCGGCAGCGGCTGCGGCCCCGCGTGGGCCAATTCCCTGTTTGAGGATAACGCCGAGCACGGCTATGGCTTCTTCCTTGCCGGTGAGGCGGCACGCAAGCGGCAGGAGGGGCGGCTGCAGCTGCTGTTGCCGGATTGTGATACCGGTATGCAGGAGATCGTCCGTGCCTATTTGCAGGCAAAGGGGCATCCTGCCAGGGAGCAGGTGACGGCGCTGATCGAAGGGCTGAAGCAGACAGATCATCCGCTGGCACGTCAGATCTTGGCAGAAAAGGAGCACCTTACAAGGCAAACGGTGTGGATCTTTGGCGGTGACGGCTGGGCTTACGATATCGGCTTTGGGGGTGTGGATCACGTGCTGGCCTCCGGCGCGGACGTCAATCTGTTGGTTTTTGATACCGAGCTCTATTCCAACACCGGCGGGCAAAGCTCCAAGGCGGCGGGCCTCGGACAGGTGGCGCAATTTGCATTTAGCGGCAAAACGGTGGGGAAAAAGAGCCTTTCCGAGATGATGCTCACCTATGGCTACGTGTACGTGGCGCAGGTGGCCATGGGCGCGGATCGCAATCAGCTGGTGAAGGCGCTGCGGGAGGCGGAGGCCTATCCCGGCCCCGCACTGATCGTGGCCTATTCCCCTTGCGAAATGCACGGCATTCGCGGTGGTGGGATGCAGAACTGTCAGTTGGAAATGCAAAAGGCGGTGGCCGCAGGCTATTTCCCGCTTTTCCGCTACCATCCTGCGGCTAAGTCCCAAAAGCTCACCATCGATAGCACCCCGCCAAGCGGCGATTTTGCCGCTTTTCTGGCGGGAGAAACGCGCTACGCCCGTTTGGCTGAGGCGGAACCGGAACGCGCCGAGACGCTATGGAAAAAAGCCGAGGAGGAGACCAAGGCGCGCTATGCGCGCTTGCTTGCGCTCCGAGAGGTCTATGGATGACGTGAAGATGCGCTCACGGAGCGAAAAAACAGGCCGGCTGACTGCCGTTGCCCGTGCCATGGCAAATTGGCCGTCTTGCGGTCGAGGAGCCTTGTAATGCGTTTTTTTGCCTCTGCCGGCAATCGCATAAGCAGAAGTGGCCGCTGCACATCCGTGCAGCGGCCACTTCTTTTATTTCACCAGATGGCGCTTGATCTTACGGGAGGTGGTCTTTTCAAACTCACACTCGCGCAGCTCCAGCGCTTTGACCTTCTTAAAGGAAGGCAGCTTCTTGTTCATTTCTGCAATTTTGGCGTAAATGGCATCGTAAATCGCCTGCTGCTCACATCCCTCCGGGAAGATCTCCTTGTTGGGATACACGATGGCAGTCAGATTGATGGTTTCGCCGTCCTCGCCCTTGCGGCCGACCACAACCACCTCGCCGATCTCCTCAATGTTTTCGAGATATTCCTCGATCTCCTCCGGGAACACATTTTTGCCATTTTCCAGCACGATGACCGACTTCAGACGGCCGGTGATGTGGATATAGCCGTCGGCGTCAATGAAGCCCACGTCGCCGGTGCGATACCAACCGTCCTCAGTAAAGGCCTTGGCGTTCTCCTCGGGGCTGTTGTAGTAGCCCAGCATCACGTTGTCGCCCTTCACCTGGATCTCGCCCTCCTCAAAGCCGCCATCGGTCAGATTGCCGTCGGCGGCGATTCTCACCTCACAGCAAGGAACGGCGGGACCGACCGAGCCAGGACGGGGCGCGTAGTAGGGGGTGACCGAGATCAGCGGCGAGCATTCGGTAATGCCGTAGCCCTCGCAGATCTGGATGCCAAAGGCGTCAAAATTCTTGACCATTTCGGGGTTCAGGGGCGCACCGCCGCAGATGATCTTTTCGAGACGCCCACCAAAGGCGCCCACAATATCCTTAAAGAGCACGCGGCGCATATCAATGCCAACCCGGCGCAGGCCCTCGGAGATCTTGATGGTGCGGCGTAGCAGCTTTTCCTTGCCCTTTTTGCGCACCTCGTCCCAGATCTTTTTGTGCATGGTGTTGACAAACAGCGGAACCAGCACGAGACCCGTGGGCTTGTAGTTGGCAAAATTACGCATCAGATGGCGGAGAGAATCGTTGATGCAGATCGTGAGGCTGTAGGTGAGGCTGGCTAGCATAATGGCAAGCTCATAGGTGTGGTGCAGCGGCAGCACGGAAACGGTCACGTCGTTGGGGTTAAAATTCACCGTGGCGCAGGCGGAGTTGACGCAGGAGCAGAGATTTTTCTCGCAAAGCATGACGCACTTGCTGGTGCCGGTGGTGCCGGAGGTAAACAGCATGACGGCAAGGCTTTCGGGATCGCGCTCCGGGAAGGCGTAATCGGCGGCTGTAGCCCTTCCCTTCTCCAGCAGGTCGGCAAGAGGCAGGAGCTTTTCGTGCTGATCGCCCTCTGCGGGTGCCATGGGAATGAAGGTCTTCAGCGAGGGGTGGCTTTCCATGGCGGGCTTCAGCTTTTCGTTAAACGACGAAGAGTAAACGATCGCCTCGGCATCCACGCTGGCAAGAAAGCCCTCGATCTCGCCAATGGCCAGCTCCTTATCCATGGGTATGATGACGCCGCCACCGGCGGTTACGGCCAGATAGGTGGCCACCCACTGGTAGGAGGTTTCGCCAATTACGGCAATTCTCTTCCCTGCAAGGCCCGCGGCCTGCAGTCCTGCGGCGATGTGCTTGGTAACCTCGGCGAATTCAGCGTAGGAAACGGAAACGTAATCCTTGCCCTCCGGATAGCGGAAGGCGGTCTTGTCGCCAAAGCCTGTGCATCGCTCTATCAAATGGCGGAAGGAAGTGATGGGCGTAAAGATACGTTCGGTTTTTTTCATAATTTCACCTCAAAAAATAAGTGTCAAGCGCCGCTTTTTGGCGGTTGACAATCGTGTGCTCATAGTATTTATTATACCGCTTTTTGTACTTTGTGTCAAGATGAAAGATGTCTACAGATGTCGGCGGTTTGTAATATGGTAAAAAATGGTAATTTCGAAACGCGAAATGGCCGGCCTATGAAAAAAACAGTCCCGATCTTTTCATAATAAATGAAAAATGGGACTGCTTTTGTATTAAAGAATGGCATCTAAAAAGGAAAGAAGAATGGGAATGACCTTGATCAGCAAAATTGCAATGGCAAAGGTCAACACAACGGTGAAAATCAATTGCACGGGGCCGCTGCCCTTGGTTTCATAACGCAGTTCTGCCCGGTATTTTAATTTCTCCGGAATGTAGAAGCGAGCGCTTTCGGTGGGGCGCTTTTTTTCTTCCTCGCCGCGCTCCTCCTCGCAAAAAGCAAGGTGCTTCAAAAGCAACGTGCCGAAGCGAAGCTCCATTCTCACGAAAATGTTTTTTTCAAAGCCCAATTCAGCCAGCGATTTTGCCGTTTCGGGGGTATTTGCTTCTGCGCGCAGAATGGCGCGGATAAAGCTACCCGGAACGTAGCGCTGATACATCGTACAAAGTGCGGCAAACAGAATACCGACGCACATGGCGAGAATGACGTTCCGCAAAAAGGTGGCAGATTGCGCATCAAATTGAAAATGCTCGTAATTCCCTGCCTCGATGGTAAAAATCGAGGCAAGGGAAAGCGTAGCGGTGCTCAAATTTCCTCGGGGAGGATCACGTCGCAGCCCATATAGGTGCGCAGCGCCTCCGGAACGGTGACGGAGCCGTCAGCGTTCTGATAATTTTCAAGGATAGCGGCTACGGTACGGCCAACGGCTACACCCGAGCCGTTCAGCGTATGCACGAGGCGGGGCTTATCCTTGGGCGTCTCGCGGTAACGGATGTTGGCGCGACGTGCCTGGTAATCCTCAAAGTCAGAGCAGGAGGAAATTTCCACATAACGGCCGTAGGAGGGCATCCAAACCTCGATGTCATAGGTCATGGCGCTGGAGAAGCCGAGGTCGCCCGTAGAGAGGCGCACCACACGGAAAGGCAGACCAAGACCCTTCAGCACGCGCTCGGCATCCTCGGTCAGCTTTTCCAGCTCGGCGTAGGAGCTTTCGGGCGTGGTAAACTTCACCAGCTCCACCTTGTTGAACTGATGCTGACGAATCAGTCCTCTGGTATCACGACCGGCAGAGCCTGCCTCTGCGCGGAAGCAAGCGGAATAAGCGCAGTAGGAGATGGGCAGCTTTGCGCCGTCCAGGATCTCATCGCGGTGCATGTTGGTAACGGGCACCTCTGCGGTGGGGATCAGGAAGCAATCGTTGTTAGCAACGCGGAAGGCGTCTTCCTCAAACTTGGGTAGCTGGCCGGTGCCGCGCATGGAATCGCGATTGACCATATAGGGCGGGAAGATCTCGGTGTAACCGTGATCGGTATGAGTATCCAGGAAATAATTGATCACAGCACGCTCCAGACGAGAGCCTTTGCCACGGTAGAAGTGGAAACGGGCGCCGGTGACCTTTGCTGCGGTGTCGGGATCCAGAATGCCCAGATCCTTGCCGATATCCCAATGGGGCTTGGGCTCGAAATCAAACTCGCGGGGCGTGCTCCAACGGCGGAGCTCCTGGTTTTCGGTGTCATCCTTGCCGACGGGCACCTGCTCGTTGGGAATATTGGGGATGGAAAGCAGAATGTTCGAAATTTCCGCATCAATGGCATTGATCTTTTCGGTATCAGCCTTTACGGTGTCAGAAAGCACCTTCATTTCCGCAAAAATGGGTGCAACATCCTTCCCTTCCTTCTTCAGCTGAGGGATGGATTTGGAGATCTTGTTTTGCTCCGCCTTCTTTGTCTCGGTGTCGGCGATCAGTGCGCGGCGCTCGACATCCAGCTCCATGAGGCGGTCGATTTCGGTGCTGTAATCCTTTTGACGGGTGGCAAGACGAGCCTTGGCTGCCTCGGGGTTCTCTTTGATAAATTTGATATCCAACATGATTCGGGGTTCCTTTCGTTACTCTTCGCTAAAGAAATCGTTGCCGCAGAGTGCGATCAACAGGCTTTCCATATCGCTGTCGTCCTCGTAGAACAGCTCAATGGATTTCTTTTTGTCATTTTTTGTGATTTTCACCTTGCGTCCGAGGGCTTCGCGGGTGCGACGCTCCAGATCCTTCACCCAAACGCGGCTCTGCACGGAGCCGGAGATCTCGGGCAACTCAGGGGAGGGCTCGGTGTTTTCGCGGCGAACAATGGCCTCCACGTCGCGCACGGAAAGGTCCTTTGCGATAATGCGCTGTGCCAGGGGGTAGATCAGCTCCTCATTGTTCAGGCCGAGCAATGCACGTGCGTGACCGGCAGAGATCTCACCGGTTTTCAACAGATCCAGCACGTCCTCGGGCAGATCCAGCAGACGCAGGATGTTGGTGATGGCGGGACGGGATTTGCCTACCTGCTTAGCCACTTCCTCATGGGTCATGCCGAAGCGCTCCATCAGCATCTGGTAGCCAAAGGCTTCTTCCACTACGTTCAGATCCTCACGCTGTACGTTTTCGATCAACGCGATCTGGGCGGTCTTCATGTCGTCGCCATCCAGCACGATGACAGGAATTTCGACAAGACCTGCCATTTTGGCGGCGCGCCAGCGGCGTTCGCCGGCGATAATCTCGTAGTTTCCTTCAAAATTGGGATTGGGGCGAACCAGACTCGGCTGCAGCACGCCGTAGGTGGCGATAGAATCTGCCAGTGCCTCCAGCGCTTCTCGGTCAAACTGCTTGCGAGGCTGGTCGCTGCGTGGCTCAATTTCGGATATGCGCAGCGTGGTGGCGGCGCCGCTATCCTTCATGCCCATAATGTTGTCATCCAAAATGGAGTAGAAATCCTTGCCAAGAGCGCTTTGCTTTTTTGCCATTTGAATCATCTCCTTTTCTTTTCTTGATCAAGCACGGGTCGTAAGCTCTCGTGCCAACTCCAAATAATCCTTCGCGCCACGGGCGCGCTTGTCGTGGTAGTACACCGGCATGCCGAAGCTGGGCGCCTCAGGAATGCGCACGTTTCGTGCGATAGTAGTCCCGAAGAGGCGGTCGCCGTAGTGCTTTCGCAGCTCCTCGATGACTTGCACGGAGAGTGCAAGGCGCTTATTCAGCATCGTGATCAGAATACCGGTAATGGTCAGGCGTGGATTGTAGCGTTGCTTGATCCTTGCAATGGTGGCGGTGAGCTGCGAAAGCCCCTCCAGCGCATAAAACTCGCATTGCATTGGAATGATGACGCCATTGGCGGCCACCATCGCATTGATGGTAAGCATGCCGAGGGAGGGCGGACAATCTATCATGATGTAGTCGTAGCGCTCCCGGATGCTTTCCAGCGCATGGGCCAAGTGCCGCTGTGCGCCTTCGCCGTCCAAAAGATCAAACTCCGCGCCGGCCAGGGATGTATTTGCCGGGATCAAATCAAGGCGTTCAAACCCCGTGTGGACAATGACCTCGTCGGGCTTGCAATTGCCAAGCAGCAGGTCACGCACAGTAAAGCGCAGCCCCCGCTTCGGCACACCCACGCCGCTGGTGGCGCTGCCCTGCGGATCGAGATCGATCAGAAGCGCGCGGTAGCCAAGAAGCCCCAGACTGGCAGCAATATTGACGGCCGAGGTGGTCTTTCCTACACCGCCCTTTTGGTTGGCAACGGCAATTACGCTTCCCACAAGCTTGCTCCTCCTTGCTTTGATGGCTCTATTATAGCACCAAACGAAGGATTTTGCAACACTTATTTGCAAGTTTTTTGAAAAAAGGAGAAAATGTTTCACGTGAAACGTGGGAGAGAAAGGCAGAAGTGTTTCACGTGAAACAAAACCGTGGCAGAATGAAATGTTTCACGTGAAACGCCCCTCAGACAGAGCCTTGCTTTGGAATATGTATGACGATGTAGGTGCCGCTTTCGTCCTCGTGCCGCCTGCAGTCTGCTGAGGCACCTGTTTTCCGGAATATAGCGAGTGAGCGTTCGATGGAGTTGTACAACGGACGCAGATCTCGTAAGGCGAACTTGGAGGGCTGGATCGGGCGCATGGTGGGGGCGGGGGAGGGAACTGCCGATACGAGCGGCTCCGGCACAAGCTGCTCGGATATTGGTGCCTCCGGCACGGGTGGCTTTGGCGCGGGCTTTGCCTCGGGCTGTGATGCGGAGCTTGAGGCGGACAGATAGGCCTCAATCAGACGGTCGGCCAATGCCACGTTTGCCTTCTTCTCGATGATAAGCGTCAGCACTTGCTCCCGATCCTCGTTTGGAACACGGAGCAGCGACCGCGCATGGCGCTCGGTAAGCGCGGCCTGCTGGATGCGTCGACGCAGTGGCTCCTCCAGCTGCAGTAGGCGCAGCTTGTTTGCGACGGCGGATTGCGACAGGTGCATATAGCGTGCGATCTCCTCCTGGGTCATACGGTAGCTTGTCATTAGCCGGTGAAAGGATTCTGCCTGCTCGAAAAAGTGCGAATTTTGTCCCTTTAAGGCGGCAATCAGCTCCATTTTGGCGCATTGCGCGTCGGTGGGCTGTAGCACCCGACAGGGAATCAGCCGGAGCTCTGTCAGCTGTGCGGCTTGGTAGCGGCGGTGCCCGTCAATGATCTCGTAATAGGGAAAGCCCTGGGGATCAGCCGCGGGGCGAACGGAAATGGGCTCCAGGATGCCGTATTTTTTGATGGAGTTTGCCAGGCGGATAATGAGGTTCTTGGGCGGTTGGGTATCGCACAGCGGATGCGGACGCAGCTCCTCCGGGCGCAGCGACAGGGTCGTTCTTGGTGCGGCGGGGGAAGGGAAGGGAACAGACATGAGACGTCACTCCTTTGCTTTTTTCTTTGATTATAGCAGAAAGGAAAGGCGAAAGTTGTCATAAATGCGTGGGAAACAACAAAAACGCATATAAAAAAGGAAGGCAGCTAACCTTCCTTTTTATATATTGACAAAACGTAATCACAATGGTTTTTTGCTGATCTTCCCGAAGGGACGAGGCAACTCCGGCGGTGTAGCCTTGACCTTTTTGATCTCGATCAGCATGCGGGTGTCCTGCTCGTCGCCGTCGTGAAGCGTTACGTGGTGGATGGCAGCCACCTCGCCACCCAGCTTTTGAATACCCTTTTCGGCAGCTTGCAGCTCCTCCTCACCGCGGGCGGCCTTCATGGCAATGAAGGTGCCACCCACCCGAACGAACGGCAGGCAAAGCTCGGAAAGAATGGGAAGGGAAGCCACGGCGCGGGCAGTGCAGCAATCAAAATGCTCCCGGCAGCCCGGCGTGCGTGCCAGCTCCTCGGCCCGCGCGGCAACGGCAGAAAAGCGCTCTCTTTGCAGCAGCGTAGCGGTTTCCGCTACGTATCGGATGCGCTTTTCGGTGCTGTCAAGCGCCGTGATGGTAAGATCGGGGCGACAGATGGCCAAGGGCAGACAGGGGAAGCCCGCGCCGCAGCCTACGTCAATGACGGAGGCGTTTTGCGGCAAAAAAGCGGCCACGGTAAGGGAATCTGCGTAGTGACGCAGGATCACGGCGCGCTCCTCCTTGATGGCGGTGAGATTCATGGATCGGTTCACCTGGAGCATGCGCTCCGTGAGTTGGTAGAACATCCTTGACTCCGTTTCTCCTGCGAAGTGAGAAAGGCCATTATCCGCCAGAACGGTATTGAAAATCTCGGAAAATTCCTCGTAATTCATATTGAAAAAACTCCTTTGAAAATGAGGGGGATCATGCCGTGTGTCAATGCAGACCGAGATAGATCAGCAGCACGGAAATATCCGCTGGGCTCACACCGCTGATGCGGGAGGCTTGTCCCACGGTCTGGGGGCGCAGTGCGCTTAATTTTTGGGCGGCCTCCAGGCGAAGCCCCGTGATCTTCTTGTAGTCAAGATCGCTTGGGAGCATCCTTGACTCCAATTTTTCGTGACGTGAAACCTCTGCGATCTGGCGGTTTATATATCCTTCATACTTGATTTGAACTTCTACGGATAGTTGCTCTGCGCGGGAAAGCGCGGGGCGTGCAGGATCCAGGGGACGGAGCGCCCCGTAATCGAGCCCCGGGCGACGCAAAAGGTCAGCAAGGGAGGCACCGGTCTGGATCGGCGGCATGTCCTTTTCCTGTAGCAAGGGATTGACAACGGACGGGGAAAGATGCGTGGTGCCAAGCCGCTCGATCTCTTCCTTGATCCGCGCTTGCTTTTCAAGGAAGGAGCGGTAGCGGTCGCCGTCAATGAGGCCCACACGATGGCCGTGAGGCATCAGACGTTGATCGGCGTTATCCTGCCGCAGCAGTAGGCGGTACTCGGAGCGCGAGGTCATCATACGGTAGGGCTCGTTGGTGCCCTTGATGATCAGATCGTCCACCAGCGTGCCGAGATAGGAGCTTTGGCGTGTGAGGATGAGAGGAGGCTCTCCCTTGATCTTTAGCGCGGCGTTGATGCCGGCCAGCAGCCCTTGGGCGGCGGCCTCCTCGTAGCCGGAGGTGCCGTTAAACTGCCCCGCACCGTAAAGACCGGGGATCTCCTTAAACTCCAGCGTGGCGTTCAGCTGGGTGGGGTCGCAGCAATCGTACTCAATGGCGTAGGCGTAACGCATCATTTCCGCGTTGGCAAAGCCGGGCAGCGTATGGAGCATCTCCTCCTGCACGTCGGGGGGCATGGAGGTGGAAAATCCCTGGAGATACAGCTCGTCTGTGTCTCTGCCCATGGGCTCCAGGAACAGCTGGTGACGTTCTTTGTCGGCAAAGCGAACGATCTTGTCCTCAATGGAGGGGCAATAGCGGGGGCCTGTGCCGTGAATGTGGCCGCCGTACATGGCGGAGCGGGAAAGATTATCCCGAATGACGCGGTGGGTCTCGGCGTTGGTATAGACGATGTGACAGGGGATCTGCTCCACGCCGTCCAGATAATTTTCCGGCGTGGTGGCGGCGTAAGGTAGGGCTCTCTCCTCTCCCGGCTGCTCCTCCAGCACGGTGTGATCCACCGAGCGGCGATTGATGCGGGCGGGGGTGCCGGTCTTGAAGCGGCAAAGGGATACGCCGATCTCCCGAATAGAGGCGGAAAGCCCCCGGGAGGGCAGGAATCCGTCGGGGCCGCTTTCGTAATTGACGCTGCCCACGAAAATGCGGCTGTCAAGATAGGTGCCGGCGGCAACGATGACGGCCTCACAGCTCCAGAATTCGCCCAGGTGGGTGGTGAGGCCGGTGATATGTCCTTCTGCATCCTTGGAGACCGCCACCACCTCTGCCTGGATGAGGCGGAGGTTAGGGGTCTTTTCCAGCACAGCCTTCATATAGCGGTGGTATTGCTTGCGGTCGGCCTGCACGCGCTTGGAGTGCACGGCTGCCCCCTTTCCAAGATTGAGGGTGCGGGATTGCAGCGTGGCGGCATCTGCTGCGCGGCCCATTTCGCCGCCCAGCGCATCGATCTCATAGACCAGATGCCCCTTGGCGGTGCCGCCGATGGAGGGGTTGCAGGGCATATTGGCAATGGCCTCGAGAGATAAGGTGAAAAGCACGGTGTCCACGCCCATTCGGGCGGCGGCAAGGGCTGCCTCAATGCCGGCGTGACCGGCACCGATGACCGCGACCTTCGTGGAATGTTTCATAGTGGCTCCTTGTAAAAAACGCAATATGTGCCAAAACGGTATCGGATATTTGAAAATTAGGGTTAGCGAGAGACCTTTTGCACCAGGGTGGCGCTGGCGTTATAATAGCGGAAGATCTGCAGCGCCTTCTGGGTTGCCTCAAGGTAGAGAATGGCGCGGCGCTTGTCCTTGTTCTTTTCGGCGTCAAGCTCAAAAAGGATGAAGTAGATATCGGGTGCCTTGAGGGAGGAAATGGCGGAAAATTCCCGTTCCGGATGATAGTGCTGCGCCCGATCGGCCTCCATACTGTTATCCAGCGGCGCGATGCGGACGGCATCCCGCAGAGGAAGCTCTAAGATCCGCTTGCGGGAGCGGCCACCGTAAATTTTGGTAAAGGTCAGAACGCCGGAGGTGATGGAATACTCGTATTCCACGCTGACGTAGCGCCAGGTGATGAAGATCAGGATCCAGAGAGAAATGGGGATCAGCGCCAGGAGCGGCACCACGATACGGGCAAGCAGACCCACGGAAAGCAGCGTCACCACGTAGGCGACGTACAGGAAAATAAGCCCGATGCGGGCGAACAGCCACTTCCCCTCGTTTTTTTGTCTCACCACAAATTCATAAGTAGCAAATTCGTTCATGCGAAACCTCACTTCACGGTGTTTTTTTATATTGTATCATAAAAAGCGGTGAATTGCAATCAATATTCAAAATAATACGGGATTTTGTCTCTCCGCCTCTTGCTATTTTCTTCGTTTTTTGTTATAATGTCATTGTAATAAAACCGAACGCCGGTGGCGTGAAAGGAGAAATTATGAAGGCTGTTATTACTGTTACGGGAAAGGATGCCGTGGGCATCATTGCCGGGGTGAGCGCACTTTGTGCGGAGCACGGCGCCAATATCATTGAGATCACCCAGAGCGTGCTTTCCGAATATTTTGCCATGATCATGCTGGCTGAGATCGACAAGCTGGATCTGCCCTTTGCAGAGTTTGCCGAGAAGCTTGCAGAGATGGGCCGCGCCCGGGGTCTGGATGCCCGTGCCATGCACGAGGATATTTTCAACACCATGCACCGTGTATAAGAGGGTGAAGCGATGCTGAACGTAGCTGATATTTTAGAGACCATCGGGATGATCCGGGAGGAGAATCTCGACATTCGTACCATTACCATGGGCATTTCGCTGCTGGATTGCGTCAGCGACGATGCCGACCGCCTTTGCAGCAAGGTCTACGATAAGATCACCCGCAAGGCGGAGCGCCTGGTGGAGACCGGCGTGGCCATCGAGCGGGAATACGGTATTCCCATCGTCAATAAGCGCGTTTCCGTCACGCCCGTTTCCCTCATTGGTGGCAGCATTTCTCCGGAGGGGTATCTGAAGCTGGCTCACGCGCTGCAGCGTGCCGCCTCTACCCTGGGCATCAATTTTATCGGCGGCTACTCCGCCCTGGTGCACAAGGGCATGACCGAGGGGGAGCGGAATCTGATTTCCGTCATTCCCGAGGCCCTGGCCGAAACGGAGAACGTCTGCTCCTCCGTGAACGTGGCCACCACCAAGGCCGGCATCAATATGGATGCCATCCGTCTGATGGGCAGCACCATCAAGCGGGCGGCATACCTCACGAGGGACAAGGATTCCATCGGCTGCGCCAAGCTGGTGGTGTTTGCCAACGTGCCGGAGGACAACCCCTTCATGGCAGGTGCCTTCCACGGCGTGGGTGAGCCGGATACGGTCATCAACGTAGGCGTTTCGGGCCCCGGCGTGGTGTCTGCCGCCATCCGCCGTGCGGGAGACGTGGATCTTTCCGGCCTGGCGGACGTTATCAAGAAGACCGCCTTCAAGATCACCCGTGTGGGTCAGCTGGTGGCAAGCGAGGCGGCGAAGCGCCTGGACGTGCCCTTTGGCATCATTGACCTCTCCCTTGCCCCCACGCCCGCCATTGGCGACTCCGTGGCGCGGATCCTGGAGGAGATGGGACTGGAGTGCTGCGGTGCCCACGGCACCACGGCGGCGCTGGCTATGCTCAACGATGCCGTGAAAAAGGGCGGCGTCATGGCCTCCTCACACGTGGGCGGCCTTTCCGGCGCGTTTATCCCCGTTTCTGAGGACGAGGGTATGATCGCCGCCGTGGAGCGCGGCGCGCTGTCCCTCGAGAAGCTGGAGGCTATGACCGCGGTCTGCTCCGTGGGCCTTGATATGATCGCCATCCCCGGCGACGTGTCCGAGGAGATCATCTGCGGCATCATTGCGGATGAAATTTCCATCGGTGTGGCTAATACCAAGACCACAGCGGTGCGCGTGATCCCCGCTTACGGCAAGAAGGAGGGCGAATCGGTCAGCTTCGGCGGCCTTTTGGGTACCGCGCCCGTTATGAGCGTACGCCCCTATTCCCCCGCTAAGTTCATTTCTCGCGGCGGTCGCGTTCCTGCCCCTATCCATAGCTTGAAAAATTAAAAAACACCCCCAAACGGGGTTTGAAAAACAAAAAAACGAGGCCGTGGCACCTTTCGTGTCACGGCCTCGTTTTTGTTTATGGGTTCACGCCGAGGGCAAGGAGAAAATCTCTTCCCTTGGCAATGCCGACATAGGGGCTGCCGGCACCCTCAAACTCAATGGAAACGTAATCGTCGTAACCGGCGCGGCGCAGAATGGCAAGGCATTGCGCCACGGGGATGTGGCCCTCGCCGATGGCGCAGCCCTCCAGGCGGTTGCAGGCGCGGGTCTCAAAGCCGCCCTCGAAATGCTCCGCAAAGGGGTGCTTGACGAAGTCCTTGGCGTGCACGTGAATGGCATAGGGTGCAAGGCGGGAGGTGGCGGTGACGCTGTCCTCGTCGGCACAGGCAAAATTGCCCATATCCAAAAGGATGCCGTAATGATCGTGGGCAACGGTGTTGAAAAGCCGCTCCACGCGGTCGCTGTCCTGGGCGATATAGCCGTGATTTTCAGAGCAGGTGCGAATGCCCAGCGTGGCGGCGTAATCGGCAACGCGGCGGATGTTGGCGGCAAGGGTGGGGAGCATCAGATTAAAGCTGCGTCCGCAGCCATCCTTCGTCAGCCTGTAGCAAACGTCGTGGCGCATGACCTTGGCGCCCAGCAGGGCAGCCACGTCCAGCTGATCGCACAAACGCTTCACCTCGGCGTCGGCTGCCTCGCCGGTGCAAAAGAGATTGGCGCCGATGGTATAGGCGTTGATGGTCATGCCCAGTCGATCGGCCTCGGTGCGCAAACGACGCGCCATGTCCTTTTGCTCCTCCAGGGTGGGTGTTTCTCCGTGCTTGGGGGTGAGGTCGGTGAACTCAATGGCAGAGAAGCCAAGCTCCTTCGCCTTGGCAACGGTGTCAAATTGGGTGATCTCGCCTGTGCGAATGGCGGAATGGAAGGAATAAGAGCTGACAGAAAGCTTCATGTCGGATATCTCCTTTGCCGGGGTGTGCCCTTTTTTCTTTTATTGTAGCGGAACGCCGGGAGGAAGTCAAGGGGAATTTTTGCCTTTTTTTGACACAATCTTGCCATTTGAACAGCGGCACACGCAAAAGCGCCGCGGTATCAACGGAGCGAGCTGCGGGGGATCGCAAGATCTTGCTATTTCGTCGCGCGGCCATCAACGGGCGCGAAGGGAAAAATGGTGAGTGTGGGAAGAACGGGGCAGGAAAGGGACAAAAAAGGGTGCCGCGTGGGAGAATTTGCTGTCGAAACGCAGGTCTTTTCCAAAAACGGAAAGCCCGTCCACTTCAAAAGCAAGACGTGTGGAAAACCGACAGAGGTGTGGAAAACTCTGTGGAAAGTGTGTAAAACTATGATTTGGCGCGGCTTTTTGCTCCCACACCCCCATGTGGGAAACTGGGTGGAAACCATTTTTTGATACCACGCCCCGAGGTGTGAGAAGCGCGCAAAATTCCAAAGTTCGAAAGCAGCGCGAAAAAGCCGGAGGGCGAGGCGTGATTTTGTTCCTTTTTTTCGTAAATACCGCCGTGAGACTTGACAGAAACAAATTTTCATTATATAATTAAGGGGTAGTATTTTTGCGCCCGATAAGGGCGGTCAGGAGGAAAATATGGAACAGGCAAAAAAGCAACAGCTTGCCAAAATCGCAAATCAATTGCGCCTTGATATCGTAGAAGAGGTGCACGCCGCAAAGTCCGGTCACCCCGGCGGATCTCTTTCCATTGCGGATATCATCACCTACCTTTACTACGAGGAGATGAACGTGAATCCCCAGAATCCCGCAGATCCCGACAGAGACAGATTCGTGCTCTCCAAGGGGCACACGGCACCCGCGCTTTACGCGGTGCTGGCAGAGAAGGGCTTCTTCCCCCGCGAGGAGCTCGTTACCTTGCGTAAGGTGGACTCCTTCCTGCAGGGCCATCCCGATATGAAGCACACCCCCGGCGTGGATATGACCACCGGCTCTCTCGGCCTTGGCATTTCCGCCGCCTGCGGCATGGCTCTTGCCGCCAAGATCGACGGCAAGAATTACCGCACCTACACCATCGTGGGTGACGGTGAGAGCGAGGAGGGTCAGGTTTGGGAGGCTTGCATGTTTGCCGCTCACTATAAGCTCGACAACTTCTGCATGATCCTTGACCTCAACGGTCTGCAGATCGACGGCCCCATCACCGAGGTCATGAACCCCACGCCTCACGATCAGAAGCTGGCAGCCTTCGGCTTCCACGTGATCGTGGCAGACGGCCATGACTTTGACGCCATCGAGGCTGCCTTTGCCGAGGCAAAGACCGTCAAGGGCAAGCCCACGGCCATCATTTTCAACACCGTGAAGGGCAAGGGCGTTTCTTTCATGGAAAATCAGGTGGGCTGGCACGGCTCCGCGCCCAACGATGAGCAGTACGCACAGGCAGTAGCCGAGCTTTCGAAGAATTAAGGGGGATTTGACAATGGCTGAAAAGATTGCAACCAGAGAAGCCTACGGCAACGCGCTTGCCGAGCTTGGAGAAAAATATGATTTCGTAGTGCTGGACGCTGACCTTGCGGCAGCTACCAAAACCGGCATTTTCAAGAAGAAGTATCCCGCCCGTCATTTTGACTGCGGCATTGCCGAGGGCAACATGATGGCCGTGGCAGCAGGTCTTGCCGCCGCCGGCAAGATCCCCTTTGCCTCCACCTTCGCGATGTTTGCTGCAGGCCGTGCCTACGAGCAGATCCGCAACGCCATCGGCTATCCCCACCTCAACGTGAAGATCGGCGCTACCCATGCCGGTATCACCGTTGGTGAGGACGGCGCTACCCATCAGTGCAACGAGGATCTTGCTCTGATGCGCACCATCCCCGGTATGACCATCGTGAACCCCGCCGACGCCGTTGAGGCGCGCGCCGCCGTTGAGGCTGCCATTCTGCACAAGGGTCCCATGTACCTGCGCTTCGGTCGCTTTGCTGTGCCGGTGCTTTATAATAAGGAAAGCTACAAGTTTGAGCTGGGTCGCGGCGTGAACATGGCAGAGGGTAAGGACGTTACCATCATCGCCACCGGTATTATGGTGGATATGGCGCTGCAGGCTGCCGAGCTTCTGAAGGCTGACGGCGTTTCCGCCCGCGTGATCAACATTCACACCATCAAGCCTCTGGATAAGGAGATCGTGCTGGATGCAGCTCGTGCCACCGGTGCCATCGTCACCGCAGAGGAGCACAGCATCATCGGTGGTCTCGGCTCTGCCGTGGCTGAGGCTGTTGGCGAGGCTTGCCCTGTTCCCGTGGTGCGCGTCGGTGTAGAGGATAGCTACGGTCGTTCCGGTAGCGTTCCGGCACTGCTGGAGCTGTACGGCCTCACGCCTGCCAACATCGTGGCAAAGGCCAAGCTGGCTCTTTCGCTGAAGAAATAATTGAATGGAAGCAAAACGCTTTACCAAAAATGACAGCGGCTTTACCTGCGCCCATTGTGGGCGCGAGGTAAAGCCGCTTGGCTACACTTCCCGCAATCATTGTCCCTTTTGCCTGTGGAGCCTGCACGTGGACGTGAACCCCGGCGACCGCGCCAATCCCTGCGGCGGTCAGATGGAGCCCATCAGCGTGGAGCCCGATCCCCGAAAGGGCTACGTGATCCTGCACCGCTGCACCAAGTGCGGAGAGGTGCGGCGCAATCGGGCGGCCCACGAGGCCGAGGTGCAGCCGGATAAGCTGAAGCTGCTTATCGCACTGACGGCACAAAAGCGCTGATTTTGCAAAAAGCGGCAAAACGGTGCGCGAAAAACAAAGAAAGCTTCCGCCACAGGCGGTGCTGAAAAATATTTTATAAAGGAGAAAAGCAATGGAATTTTTCAAAAATCTGTGGGATTCTGTTCAGGGCTTCTTTTTTGCAAACTGGAACAGAATTCTGATCTTCCTCTTGACGTTGATCGCCGGCTTGATCGTTGTCAAGGTTCTGACGGGCATTTTCGGTCGCCTGATGAACCGCTCTAAGCTGAAGGGCACTGCCGGCAACTTCCTCACCACGCTGGTGAAGACGGCACTGGTGATCCTGTACGTGATCGTGCTACTCTCCATGCTGGGCGTGGATACCACGTCGCTGGTGGCGGTGTTCAGCGTGCTGACCCTGGCCATTTCCCTGGCGGTACAGGGCGTGGTCTCCAATCTGGCCTCCGGCATTATGCTGGTGGTCACCAAGCCCTTCGAGGAGGGCGACTTTGTGGATATCGGCGGCACCAGCGGCACGGTAGAGCATATTCTCATCACCTGCACCAAGCTGAAAACCGGTGACAACAGGGTGGTTACCATTCCCAACAGCAGCGTGACGGCTGCCACCATTACCAATTACAGCACCAAGGGCACCAGACGCTTGGATCTCACCTTCTCCGCCGCGTACGGCACGGACGTCGCGCTGGTGAAGGAGACCATCCTTGCCGTGATCGCCCGCCACGACGAGATCTTCAAGGATCCCGCACCTATGGTGCGCCTCACCGAGCACGGCGCCAGCTCCATTGATTTTGTGGTGCGCGTCTGGCTCAAGGGCGGCGACTACTGGAGCGTGAACTTCGATCTGAAGGAGGAGGTCTACGCCGCCTTCAACGAAAAGGGCATCGAGATCCCCTTCCCGCAAATGGACGTGCACGTGGTCAAGTAAACATGCAAAAATACAAAAATCCCGCACAACGGTGCGGGATTTTTGTATTTGGACTCATCGCTTCTGCGTGCCGTAATAATGAAAATGCTTGGGGGTGTAGTAGATGCGGCTGTCCATTTGCTTCACCAGGGCGGGGTCTGCTATGTCGATGTTGAGGGGCTTCTTGGCATCCTTTTTGACGCTGTTCAGCTTGAATTCGCCGTAGGTGCGCTCATTGTAGCAGCTGACGAAGGTGACCTGCAGCACGTCGTCCAGCTGACAATCGTCGGGCAGGGCAATGTACTTGTATTTGGCTACCTGCTCCGGGAAGGACACGTAGCAGGTAAAGCGATAATTGTTGCGGGGAAACGTGATCGCGATCTGCTGCAGCGCGGAGGGGCCGAAATTCTCAATTTCCAGGGAAAGAACGTTGCGGTTCAGGGCATCCGGCAGCGTAGTGTAGTCCTGGTAGCGCTGCAGCCGACGCTCGGCCAGCACCAGACGGGCGCGGGTAAGCGCCTTGGGCTTTTTGCGGGTCTTCAGCCGCGCCACGGTTCTTTCCAAGCGCGCCTTGCGTCGCCGTGTGCCTTTACTGAGACGCACCTCAAGCTCGTTGGAAAGCTTGCCGACCTCGACGTACGGATCGTCCTCCGGCTTTTTGGGGGGGACGTAATTATCAAAGGTTTGCACGTTATAATTGAATTTTCCGTCCTTGGATTGCGAAGAGGCGGGCTGCTCGGGCTGATAATTCGGGTCGATCCGAGGCATGGCGTCTGCCGAGCGGAAGGCAGCCCAGGCGGCTGAAAGATCAGCAAAGCGCTTTTTTCTGTGGCCGGGATCCGTGTGTACGTTGTTGAAGGTGCGATCCGCTACGTATATGGGACGATACTGGGCGCTGCTGATGCTGACGCAGCTGCTGTTGTGGCGCTTGTGGTCGTTGCGGGAGATGCGGAAGGCCACGTAGCCGAGGACACAGGAGCTGATAAGCCCCAAAACGGTGCCGTAAAACTCGATAATTTCGGGCAGCGAGAGCGGCGTGGCGTTGCCGACAGAGGCGAGAGCATTGACGTAGAAGGGGATCAGCGCCAGCGCGCAGATCAGCAGCAGCGAGCCGATGGCGAGATGGACGCTGCGGTGCCTCGCGCCCACCAGATGCAGCGCAAGAAAGAGGAGGGAAAGAATGGTGAAGCTCAGAATCAAAGTAAGCATAACAAACTCCAATCAAATAGAATCACATAAACGGACGATAGGCGCGGTAGGCGCTGGGCAGAGCATATTGGACGTCGATCTCCTCGCGGGGCGCAAAAAACAGCTCGGATGGCACAAAATCCATACCGTCCTCGGGGATAATCACCTCAAAGCCCACCATGTGCCACTCCAGATGGGTAAAAATATGCTTGGCTTCGCCAAGTGGGGCAATGCGAAGGGGAGAGGTGCCCCATTGGGTCAGCGTGGCGGCGATCTCCGACGGGGTCTGGTGCCCTTCACAGCAGAAGGGTTCAAAGAGGCCTGCCAAAAGACCGCTTTCGGGGCGCCGGCGGAGGGCGATCCGGTCGCCGCAGCGCAAAATCCATACCGTTCGGCGCTCTTTCTTGCGCGGTGCCGGCTTGCGGCGGATAGGGAGGGCGATTTCCTTGCCCTCGGCGTGTGCGCGGCAGACCGCTCGCAGGGGACAGCCCTCGCATTTCGGCACTCCGTTTGGCAGGCAAACGGTAGCGCCCAGCTCGATCATGGCCTGGTTGAAATCCGCCGCATGATCCTCCGGCTGTGCCGCCGCTACGGCGGCGGTCAGCTGCTTTTTGGAGGTGGGGGCTAAAACGTCCTCTTCAAAGGCCAAAAGACGCGCCGCAACCCGCAGTACGTTGCCGTCCACGGCGGGGTAAGGGAGATCAAAGGCAAAGGAGGCGATGGCACCGGCGGTGTACTCGCCAATGCCGCAAAGTGCGCGTATCCCCTCAAACGTGGTGGGAAAAACGCCGTTATGGACTTCCATCACCGTGCGTGCGGCCTTCTGCATATTGCGCACGCGGCTGTAATAGCCAAGCCCCTCCCACAGCTTCAGGATCTGCGCCTCCGGCGCGGCGGCAAGGGCGGCAACGGTGGGTAAGGCGTTCAGAAAACGCTCATAATAGGGGATCACGGCCTCCACGCGGGTCTGCTGGAGCATGATCTCCGAGACCCAGATGCGGTAAGGGTCCTTGGTGTGTCGCCAGGGCAGATCGCGCCTGTTCTTCTCATACCAGGGCAGTATGGGGGCCAAATCGGGTAAAATCAACACCGTCTCGCCTCCTTTCTTGATTTTTTGCGTTTTGCTTTTTTGAAAAAGGAGCAAGAATTTCGTCGAAACCCTTGCTCCTATGGATCATTTCAAAAATCCGCTGACGATCTGCTCCTCGGCTTCCTTTTCGGTGAGGCCCAGGGTCATCAGCTTGATCAGCTGCTCGCCTGCGATCTTGCCGATGGCAGCCTCGTGAATGAGGGAGGCGTCGGGGTGCGCCGCCACGATCTCCGGCACGGCGCTGACGGTGGCCTCGTCCATGATGATGGCGTCACACTCGGTGTGACCGGAGCAGCGGCTGTTGCCGTTCACGTGAGAAACGAAGAGCTGCGTGGATTGATCCCGCGCGACGGAGCGGGAAACCACGTGGGTGCCGCAGTCCTCGCCGTTCAGATCCACCTCGAAGTGAGTCTCCGCCCGCTGGGTGCCGTGGGTCATGATCTTCTCGTGGACAATCAGCGTGGCCTTGTCGGCCAGCTTCGCGCGGGTGATGCGGTTGGTGGAATCCACGCCCTTGATCTGGGCGGTCTCCATCTCCATATAGGAGCCGGGCTCCATTTCTACGATGGTGGTGGGGTTCATCAGGTTTTTGCCGTTGCCGTCGCCCTCGCCATAGTGCTTTTCGATATACTTGACCCGGGCGTTCTCTCCCACGTAAAAGGCGTGAATGCCGCTGTGCTCGCTGTCGGCGCTGCCGCCGTTGTGGATGCCGCAGCCGGCCACGATGGTCACGTCACAGTCCGCGCCGATGTGGAAGTCGTTGTATACCAGCTCCTTGAGGCCGGATTTGGCCAGCAGCACGGGGATGTGCAGGCTTTCCTTTTTGGTGCCGGGCTTGATATAGATATCAATGCCGGGCTTGTCGGTCTTTTTGACGATGGAAATGTGCTCGCTGTCGTTTTTGCCAAAGAGCTCGCCGTCCACGCGCAGGGAATAGGCGCCGGCGGGCACCTGGTGAATATCCGCCACCTGTTCGAGCAGGTTTTTCTTGATGCTGTCAAGCTCAGCCATTTTCGCTCACCTCCGTTGTAAAGCGGCAGCCGGCCATGCTGCCCAGCAGCTTCGGCAGAATATCGGCCTTGGCGCCCTCAGCGGCAATGTGGCCGTCGGCTACCATCACGATCTTGTCCGCAATGTCGAGAATGCGCTCCTGGTGGGAGATGATGAGGATGCTGCCCTTGGTTTTTTCGTGCATTTTTTCAAACACCTTAATGAGGTTGTTGAAGCTCCACAGGTCGATGCCGGCCTCGGGCTCGTCAAAGACCGAGAGCTTGGTGCCGCGGGCGAGGATCTCCGCGATCTCGATGCGCTTCAGCTCGCCGCCGGAAAGGGAGGCGTTGACCTCGCGGTTGATATATTCCTTGGCGCAGAGCCCTACCTCAGAGAGGTAGCTGCAGGCGGTGGCTACGGAGAGCTTTTCGCCGGCGGCAAGGGAAATGAGATCCTTCACCGTCAGCCCCTTGAAGCGCACAGGCTGCTGAAAGGCGAAGCTGATGCCCCGTCTTGCCCGCTCGGTAATGGAAAGGTCGGTGATATCCTCACCGTCAAACAGCACCCGGCCGGAGGTGGGGGTGATGATGCCCGCAATGATCTTGGCCAGGGTGGATTTGCCGCTGCCGTTGGGGCCGGTAATAGCCACGAAGCGCTCGGAGACCTTCAGGTTGATATCGTCCAGAATAACGGTTTTTCCGCCCCCCTCACCGGGGACGCAAAAGCCGACGTGTTGCAGTTCCAGCATAGTAGCTCCTTTGAAGAACAGATAGTTGAAAATAGTATAGCACAATTTGGGGCGGATTTCAAGTAAAATGCGGCATTTTTGCGATTCTTTTCTGATTTTTCAAATCTTGTAGGCGAATTTGATAAATTTTTGACAAAAGGCACAAAAAGTTTGTTCTTATTTTGTCGGTATTTTTGTGTACCGCCACTTGACGGAGGTGGGCGGTTATGATATAATGTATAGTGATAATTTGCGGCATTGGGTCAACCGCTGTCGCGACGTGTCAAAAGTACACTGTAAAATTTGAGTTTTCAGGAGGAACAACATGGAATACCGCATTGAACACGACTCCATGGGGGAGGTCAAGGTACCTGCCGACCGCTACTGGGCCGCGCAGACCGAGCGCAGCCATCAGAACTTCCCCATCGGCGTAGGTATCGAAACGATGCCCCGTGAGATCACCAAGGCATTCGGCGTGCTGAAGAAGGCTGCCGCCATTGCCAACAACGCTCTGAAGCCCGAAAAGATGACCGACGAGAAGCTGGCCGCCATTAAGCAGGCCTGCGACGAGGTCATGTCCGGCTCCCTCAACGACCACTTCCCGCTGGTGGTATGGCAGACCGGCTCCGGCACCCAGTCCAACATGAACGCCAACGAGGTCATTGCCAACCGCGCCAACGAGATCGCCGGCGCCAAGCTCTGCCACCCCAACGACGATATCAACATGAGCCAGTCCTCCAACGATACCTTCCCCACCGCCATGCACATTGCGGCTGTGACGGCTATCGAGGATAAGCTTTTCCCCGCAGTCGACCTGCTGATCGAGACCTTCAAGCGTCTGGAGAAGGAGAACGAGGGCATCGTGAAGAGTGGCCGCACCCACCTGCAGGACGCCACCCCCATTACCTTCTCTCAGGAGATCTCCGGCTGGCGCAGCAGCCTGGAGCGTGATCGCGAGCTGCTGGCCGCGTCTCTCCCCACCCTCAAGGAGCTGGCACTGGGCGGCACTGCCGTAGGTACCGGCCTCAATACCCCCAAGGGCTTTGACGTGAAGGTGGCCGAGGCTGTTTCCGAGATCACCGGCAAGGATTTCCGCACCGCCGGCAACAAGTTCCACGCCCTCACCTCCAAGGATGAGATCGTCTTCGCACACGGCGCCATCAAGGCTCTTGCCTGCGATATGATGAAGATCGCCAACGACGTACGCTGGCTGGCCTCCGGCCCCCGCCTTGGTCTTGGCGAGATCCGCATCCCCGAGAACGAGCCCGGCTCCTCCATCATGCCCGGCAAGGTGAATCCCACCCAGTGTGAGGCTGTGACCATGGTGGCCGTACAGGTCATGGGCAACGACGTGGCCGTCGGCATGGCTGCCTCTCAGGGCAACTTCGAGCTGAACGTGTTCATGCCCGTTTGCATCTACAACTTCCTGCAGTCCGCAAGACTTCTTGCCGAGGCCATCGTCTCCTTCAACAACAACTGCGCCGTTGGCATCACCGCCAACAAGGAGAAGATGCACGATAACCTGCACAACTCTCTGATGCTGGTGACGGCTCTGAACCCCTATATCGGTTACGAGAACGCCGCCAAGACCGCCAAGAAGGCTTACAAGGAGAACATCTCCCTGAAGGAGGCCTGCGTGGCCCTCGGCTTCCTTACCGCCGAGCGCTTTGATGAGGTCTTCCATCCCGAGCAGATGGTTTAATCCCGTTTTGCCCGGCTCTCCGGAGCCGTCCAAATAAAGGCGGGGCGACCGCCCCGCCACCCCTTTTCACTAACCAAATCTTTAAGAAGGGAACAAGCAAATGAAATTCAGTTATTATCCCGGCTGTACGCTGAAAACCAAAGGAAAAGACCTGGATACGTATGCTCGCGCTTCCGCCGAGGCTCTGGGTGTGGAGCTGGCAGAGCTGCCGGAATGGCAGTGCTGCGGCGCCGTTTACCCCATGGCCAAGGATGAGATCGCAACCAAGCTTTCCGCCGTGCGCGCTCTTGCGAACGCCCGCGACCTGGATACCGAGCTGGTTACGCTCTGCTCCGCTTGTCATAACGTGATCAAGCAGGTCAACAACGACATGAAGACCGATGCCGACATCGTGCTTCGCGTCAACAACTACTTAAAGCTCGACACGCCCTACAACGGCGAGACCAACGTGCTGCACTTCCTGGAGGTGCTGCGGGATCGCGTAGGCTTTGACGAGCTGAAGAAGAAGGTCGTGAACCCCCTTACCGGTCGCAAGATCGCCGCTTACTACGGCTGCCTGCTGCTGCGCCCCTCCAAGGTCATGGCTATGGACGATCCCGAGAATCCTACCATCCTGGAGGATTTCATCCGCGCCATCGGTGCCGAGCCCGTGATCTACGCCATGCGTAACGAGTGCTGCGGCGGCTACGTGACCATTGAGAATCCCGGCGAGGCCAAGCGCCGCAGCAACGCGGTTCTGGACAACGCTGCCTCCAAGGGTGCCGATACTGTGGTGACCGCCTGCCCCCTGTGCCTCTACAACCTGAAGAAGAACGGCGGCCACGACGATCTTCCCGTCGTTTACTTTACCGAGCTGCTTGCAGAAGCACTCGGTGTGAAATAAGGAGGGTGTCGATATGAGTCACAACAAGAACGCTGCAAAGGTTGAGCAGATCCTGCGCTCCTATGGCGTTGACGTGCGTAAGTGTATGCGTTGCGGCAAATGCACCGCTACCTGCCCCGCCTTCGATGCAATGGAGTACCATCCCCACCAGTTTATTTATATGGTAGAGCGCGGCGAGGTGGATAAGCTGGCTGCCTCTCCCTCCATCTGGCATTGCCTTTCCTGCTTTGCTTGCATGGAGCGCTGCCCCCGCCAGGTGGAGCCCGCAAAGCTCATCGAGGCCGTGCGCGTGGCCGTCGTCCGTGAGAAGGGTCAGAACCACCTGAAGCCCGAGGACGTTCCCGCATTGCTGGACGAGGATCTGCCGCAGCAGGCCATCACCAGCGCATTCCGCAAATACAGCAAGTAAGGAGGAGAAGCGAAGATGCAAAGAATTGGCGTATTTATCTGTCACTGTGGCACCAATATTGCCGCAACCGTTGACGTGAAGGCCGTTGCCGAGGCACTTTCCCATGAGCCCGGCGTCGTGTTCTCCACCGATTATCAGTACATGTGCTCCGAGTCCGGTCAGACTCTGATGCGCGAGGCCATCCGTGAGCATAAGCTCACCGGCGTGGTGGTTTGCTCCTGCTCGCCCCGTATGCACGAGGCAACCTTCCGCAAGGCTGCTGAGAAGGAGGGTCTCAACCCCTATATGGTGGAGATCGCCAACATCCGTGAGCAGGTATCCTGGATCCACAAGGATATGAAGGAAGCAACCGAGAAGGCCGTGATCCTGGGCCGTGCCGCTATCGCCAAGGTTCACCTGAACAAGCCCCTGAAGGCAGGCGAGTCCCCCGTTACCAAGCGTGCGCTGGTTATCGGCGGCGGCATCGCCGGTATTCAGACCGCTCTCGACATTGCCGAGGCCGGCTTTGAGGTAGATATCGTCGAGAAGGAGCCCACCATTGGTGGTAAGATGGCTCAGATCGACAAGACCTTCCCCACTCTCGACTGTGCCGCTTATATCCTGACCCCTAAGATGGTGGACGTGGCCCAGAACGAGAAGATCAAGATCTTCTCCTACAGCGAGGTTGAGGCCGTAAAGGGCTTCGTTGGTAACTTCAAGGTTTCCATCCGCAAGAAGGCCCGTTACGTCATCGAGGACAAGTGCACCGGCTGTGGCCTGTGCACCGAGAAGTGCCCCCAGAAGAAGGTTCCCAATCCCTTCAACATGAACCTCGATACCCGCCGTGCCATTTACATCCCCTTCGCACAGGCTGTGCCGAAGGTTGCCGCCATTGATGCGGATTACTGCACCATGCTGAAGACCGGCAAGTGCGGCGTGTGCTCCAAGATCTGCGCCGCCGGTGCTATCGATTACCAGCAGAAGGACGAGATCGTCGAGCGCGAGTACGGTGCCATCGTTGCTGCTACCGGCTTCAATCCTCTGAAGCCCGATAAGTACAACGAGTACGGCTACTCCACCTGCCCCGACGTAGTGACCTCCCTTGAGCTGGAGCGTCTGATGAACGCCGCAGGCCCCACCGCGGGTACCCTGCTCCGTCCCTCCGACAAGACCCATCCCCACACCCTCGTATTCGTACAGTGCGTTGGCTCCCGTTGCGACGCAGAGAACGAGAAGGGCAAGCCCTACTGCTCCAAGATCTGCTGCATGTACACCGCAAAGCACGCGATGCTGATCCGTGAGAAGTACCCCGACACCGAGGTGTACGTATTCTACATCGACGTGCGTACCCCCGGTAAGAACTTTGACGAGTTCTACCGCCGTGCCGTTGAGCAGTACGGTGTGCATTACATCAAGGGCCAGGTGGGTAAGGTCGTGGAGGAGAACGGCAAGCTGAAGGTGCAGGCAAGCGACCTGCTCTCCGGTGAGCAGCTGCATATCGATGCCGATATGGTGGTACTGGCTACCGCCGTTGAGCCCGATAAGAGCGCACGCGGCATCGCTACCATGCTGACCGCCAGCATGGATACCAACGACTTCTTCACCGAGGCGCACGCCAAGCTGCGTCCCGTGGAGTCCCCCACCGCCGGCATCTTCCTTTCCGGTGTGTGCCAGGGCCCCAAGGATATTCCCGAAACCGTTTCCCAGGCAAGTGCCGCCGCCGCCAAGGTTATCGGCCTGCTTGCCAAGGATAAGCTGACCTGCAATCCTTGCGTTGCCAACTCTGACGAGATGCTCTGCAACGGTTGCTCTTCCTGTGAGAAGGTCTGCCCCTACGGCGCTATCACTTACTCCGATAAGGAGTTCCGCGGTCCCAACCGCACCACCCTTATTCGCCGCGTAGCCTCTGTAAACGAAGCCGTTTGCCAGGGCTGTGGCGCCTGCACCGTTGCTTGTCCCTCCGGTGCTATGGACCTTAAGGGCTTCTCCAACAGACAAATCATGGCGGAGGTGGATGCAATATGCAAGATGTAAAAGAATTCAGACCCAAGATCGTGGCGTTTTGCTGCAACTGGTGCTCCTACGCGGGCGCTGACCTTGCAGGCTCTGCCCGTCTTTCCTACCCTGCGGACGTGAAGATCATCCGCGTACCCTGCTCCTGCCGCGTGAACCCCATGTTCATCCTCCGTGCCTTCCAGCGCGGTGCTGACGGCGTGATCATGGCCGGCTGCCACCCCGGTGACTGCCACTACACCAGCGGCAACTACTTTGCCCGTCGTCGTATGACGCTGCTGTTCTCCATGCTGGATTACCTGGGCATCGAGCGCGAGCGCACCCGTGTGGAGTGGATCTCCGCCGCAGAGGGCGCCAAGTTCTCCAAGACCATGAACGAGTTTGTTGATACCATCACCGCCCTCGGTGAGAACAAGAGATTGGAGGATCTGAGATGCAAAAAATGATGGAAAAGCGCGCCCTTGAGCTGCTCGGTGACGGTACCGTCAACCGCGTGCTCGGCTGGAGCGCAGGCGACTTTATCTATGATGTCACTCCCGCTGTCTTCAAGACCGCCGAGGAAGTGCAGGATAAGTTCCTTTACAACGATTTCTGCGGCGCAAACCTTTCCAAGTATCTGGTAAAGGAGAGCCGCAAGGAGGGCAAGATCCTTGTCTTCCTCAAGCCCTGCGACACCTACAGCTTCAATCAGCTGATCGCAGAGCACCGCATCATCCGCGAGAACATCTACGCCATCGGTGTGGAGTGCTTCGGCAAGGCTGATGAGGAAAAGCTCCGCGCAAAGGGCATTACCGGTATCACCGGCATTGAAATGAAGGACGGCACCTACACCGTTCACACCGTTTACGGTGACGAGACCGTCAAGGCCTATGAGGTCATGGCAGACCGCTGCCTCTCCTGCAAGAGCAAGAAGCACGTGGCTTACGACGAGCTGCTGGGCTCCGAGGGTGAGGTCGTGGAGGATTGCAACCGCTTTGATATGGTAGAGAAGCTGGAGGCTATGACGCCCGACGAGCGCTACGAGTTCTGGCGCGGCGAGCTGTCCCGTTGCATCCGTTGCAACGCCTGCCGCAACATCTGCCCTGCCTGCACCTGCGAGCAGTGCGTATTCGACAACCCCAACTCCGGCGTGTCCCAGAAGGCGGCTGTCAACTCCTTTGAGGAGAATATGTTCCATATCATCCGTGCGTTCCACGTAGCAGGTCGCTGCACCGACTGCGGCGAGTGCTCTCGCGTATGCCCGCAGCACATTCCGCTTCACCTGTTGAACCGCAAGTTCATCAAGGACGTGAACACCTTCTACGGTGAGTACCAGGCCGGCGAGAACCCTGAGGCTAAGCCTCCTCTCGGCAAGTACGAGAAGAACGACATCGAGCCCGGCGAGGCAGGAGGTGCCAAGGCATGAAAAAGCTTTCTCTTGCAAAACTGAATGATTTCTTTGCCGCTGTTGCCGCAAAGGAGACCCTCTACCTTCCCGTTAATAATAATGTAGGAAAGGCAGAGTACAAGAAGTGGGAGAGCGGCGTGGAGATGTCCTCTGCGCTCAACACCGTGCGCTCTGCCAAGGATTTCTTCTTCCCCCAGACCGAGAACCTGATGGAGTTCAAGATGACGGGCAAGAGCGTGGAGGTGTTCGACACCCGCGAGGAGTGCGAGGATTTTGTGATCTTCGGCGTGCGCGCTTGTGATGCCGCCAGCTTCGCGATTCTGGACAGCGTTTATCTCGTTGATCCCGTGGATAGCTACTACAAGAGCCGCCGCGAGCACGGCACCGTGGTCACCATGGCCTGCTCCAAGCCCGCCGAGACCTGCTTCTGTGGCACTTTCGGTATCGATGCTGCCAATCCCGCCGGTGACGTTACCGTTTGGGAGGTAGAGGGCGCTTATATGCTTCGCGCCAATACCGAGAAGGGCGAGGCACTGCTTGCTTCCGTTGCCGACCTCCTTGAGGATGGCTGTGAGAAGTGCGTAGAGGAGGCACAGGCAAAGACCCGTGCTATCCTTGCCAAGCTTCCCCTTGCAGGCCTTACCACCGAGGGCGTTGGCGTTGGCAAGACCAAGGAGCTGTTTGACCATCCCGCATGGGCAAGCCTTTCCGAGAGCTGCCTTGGCTGCGGTACCTGCACCTTCGTTTGCCCCACCTGTCAGTGCTATGACGTGCGCGATTTCGACACCGGTAACGGTATCAAGCGTTTCCGTTGCTGGGACTCCTGCATGTACTCCGATTTCACCAAGATGGCACACGGCAACTCCCGTAACTCTCAGCTGGAGCGCTTCCGCCAGAGATTTATGCACAAGCTGGTGTACTATCCGGACAGAAACGACGGTACCTTCGGCTGTGTAGGCTGCGGTCGCTGCCTTGCCCGTTGCCCCATTTCCATGAATATTGTAAAGGTAATGAAAACTCTGGGAGGTAAGAACTGATGAATACTGAAACCTTGATCCCTTATGTTGGCGTCGTTACCGAGATCACCCAGCAGACCCCCGACGTAAAGACCTTCCGCGTGGAGGCTCCCGGCGGCGGCAAGCTGTTTGAGCACAAGCCCGGCCAGTGCGCCATGCTCTCCGTGCCCGGCATCAGCGAGGCTATGATCTCCATCACCTCTTCGCCCACCAACACCGAGTATATGGAGTTCAGCGTAAAGAAGTGCGGGTGCCTCACCGAGTGGCTTCACGCCATGGAGGTTGGTCAGATGATCACCGTGCGCGGCCCCTACGGCCGTCACTTCCCCGTATACGATGAGCTGCTCGGCAAGAATCTGATGATCGTTGCCGGCGGTATCGGCCTTGCGCCCGTACGCTCGGTCATCAACTACGTGCGCGACAACCGCGACAAGTTTGGTACCGTGGATATCGTGTACGGCTCCCGCTCCAAGGACGACCTTGTTTACTACGACGAGATCGTGAACGAGTGGATGAACACCCCCGGCTTCAACGTGCACCTCACCATTGATAACCCCCAGGAGGGCTGGGACGGTCACGTGGGCTTCGTTCCCAACTACGTAAAGGAGCTGAATCCCGACCTGGATAAGACCGTTTTGATGTGCGGACCTCCCATTATGATCAAGTTTACCCTTGGTGGCTTGATGGAGCTTGGCTTCAAGAAGGAGCAGGTCTACACCACCATGGAGCTTCGTATGAAGTGCGGTATCGGCAAGTGCGGTCGTTGCAACATCGGCAACAAGTACGTGTGCAAGGACGGCCCCGTGTTCCGCTTTGACGAGCTGGATGAACTTCCCAACGAATACTAATAAGGAGAAAGCACAACAATGGAAAAAATGGTTAATATTTACCTTTACGGTAAAAAATATGAAGTACCTGCCAGCCTGACGATCATGAACGCCATGGAGTACGCAGGCTACCAGCTGGTACGCGGCGTTGGCTGCCGTTGCGGCTTCTGCGGCGCTTGCGCTACCATCTACCGCATCAAGGGCCAGAACGAGCTGAAGACCTGCCTTGCTTGCCAGACCAAGGTAGAGGACAATATGTACATCGCAACGCTGCCCTTCTTCCCCCTGGTAAAGCAGCCCTACGATATCAATAAGGTGAAGCCCACCGAGCAGATCATGATGCAGCTCTACCCCGAGATCTACGCCTGCGTAGGCTGCAACGCCTGCACCAAGGCCTGCACCCAGGATCTGAATGTGATGCAGTACATCGCTTACGCAAAGCGCGGCGAGTATGAGACGTGCGCGGAGGAGTC
>JAFTQT010000068.1 GCA_017462615.1 Clostridia bacterium
ACACAAGAAAGAGGTGCAGCACGGCAAACATAGCCGGCCTCCCTCTGACGAGGGAGGTGGCGCCGAAGGCGACGGAGGGAGAGATTTTCTCTATTTGAATACCCCGACAAACCCCAATTCAACATTCAAATTTTGATTTGTCGGGGAGTTTGATGTGGTGATGCGGCAGCATACCCAACCCGTAGGGGCGAACTGTGTTCGCCCGTTTGTGCGGTGGTTGTCCCTTGTGGCGGGCGAACGCAGTTCGCCCCTACCGGTTTGTGCTTTTTTGGATTGTTTCTACAATTTTCAAGCACCTCAATAAACCCCAATTTATTTACGCGGCTATCCGCCATGTGCGTGCCCCCCTTTTTTTGAAGGTTTTCGGTGAGGTAGGTGAATGCCTTTTCGCGGCGGCGAAAAGGCAGAGGGAGGAGCCGCCCTTTTGCAAAAGGGGGCTCCTCCCTCTTCTATTTATTATTGTACGCAACGTGCGCGATCACTTCAGATGCTCGGTCTCAAAGGCCTGCCAGGGCACGTTCACGGTGGCGTCGTCAACCAAGAGCTCCCGGATGTGCAGCAGCAGGGGGAACTGCTCCGCGGTGGCGCGGCCATCCTTCATCATTTCAAGAACGGCGTCGGCGGTGCGGCGAGCGATCACGATGGATTCCAGCGTCACGCCCTTGAGGATCTCCAGGGCCTCGTCGAAGTGCTTGCCCTCGCCAAGAAGGGTGCCGATCTTGCGGGTGCGGCCGCCAAAGACGGTGACGTAAAGGTCGCCCACGCCGAGGAAAATGTTCTCTCTCGCGTTGCCGTCGCACAGATCAAGCAGACGATACATTTCCTTGGCCGCTTGGCCAAAGAGCGCTGCCTGGGAGTTGTAGTGCTCAAATACCCGTCCCTCCCGACGGTAGGACAGGCCAATGGCCAGGGAAACGCCCAGCGCGTAGGCGTTCTTCAGCGCCACGGCGCACTCCACGCCCCGCACGTCGGTGGAAAGGCTGATGTGATAAAAATCGGTCTCAAAGAGGGAGCGGATCCAGCGCAGCAGCTCCATATCGGGGCCGCAGAAGGTGACCTCGGTGGGATCGAGATCGGCCAGCTCATAGCTGGTGCAGGGGCCGCCTACGGCGTTGATCCGCAGCTTTTTGTCGGTAAAGCGCATCATGTATTCGGGGTAAGAGATGAGGTTGCCGCGTCCCTCGCCGTCGTCGATCATGCCCTTGGTGATGGAGAGCACGGGCAGCGCCTCGGGAATGGTGGGCACCACGTTTTCGCAGAACCATTGGAGACCAAAGCTGCTGACGCCGCAGATGAGCAGGTCTGCGCCCTCCATGCAGGAGCCGAGCTCTTCATACTGATAAAAGGTCACGCCCTCCGGCATATGGAAGGAGGTTTTTTTGCCTGCCACGTCGTGGCAGAGGGTCAGATGATCGCCGGTCTTTTGACCGTGGGCAATGATCTCGCGGTCAAGGGGGGTGCCCACAAGGCGCACGGTGTGGCCGTTGCGGCAGGCGGGGAAGGACATGGCGGAGCCCATCATGCCCGCGCCGATAATGGTGATGATAGCCATATAAAGATTCCTTTCATTGATAAAAGAAGTGTGAGGGCTTGCAAAACGCCGCCCGTTATGCTATCATAATAACGAAATTTGCAGACTTTGTCAACAGATGACAGAAAAAATGAAAAACTTTCACAATTTATGCAAAAGGGGAGAAGCTTATGCTACAAATTGAACGGCAGGAGGAGATCCTGAAGCTGCTGGGGGCGCACGCCACCCGCAGGATCGAGCAGCTGGCAAAGGCGCTTTACGTCAGCGAGGCCACCGTGCGCCGGGATATCGACGCGCTGGAGAAGCGGGGACTGGTGCGCCGGGTATACGGCGGCGTATTATTAAGAAAGGAAGAAATGCCCCTGGAGGTGCGACGCCAGGAGCGTGCCGCGGAGAAGGAGGAGATCGCGGCAAAGGCGGCGGAGCTGATCTTCGACGGTGCCACGGTGTTTCTCGATGCCTCCTCCACGGCGCTCCATCTGATCCCGCATCTTGCCCGCTTTCGGGATCTCACGGTGGTGACCAACGGACACAAGGCCGCCGAGCTGCTTGCAGGCGGGAAGTGCCGGGTGTTTTCCGTGGGCGGTGAGCTTTCCGCCCGCAATATGGCCTTTGTGGGGAGCCTTGCCGAGGAGGCGCTGGGGCGGCTTTCCGTGGATATTGCCTTTTTCTCCAGCGAGGGCCTCAGCGAGGAGGGGGAGGTGACCGATTCCTCCGAGGAGGAGACGGCGCTGCGTCGCGTGCTGCTGCGCAGGGCTGCCACCACGGTGCTGCTGATGGATCATAGCAAGGCCGGGCGGCGCTATCTTTTTCATCTCGCAAACGCGGCCGAGCTCAGCTACGTGGTCGTTGACAGCGGTTTTTCGGATGCTTTTTTGGCGAATGTGCAAAACATCCAAAAACCGAATTGAAAAACTGGCTATTTTGCATCAATTCAAATCTTGTTCAAAAAAAGTTTATAATTTGTACATTTTTTCGTTACGAATTGGAAACCGTGAAAAAAGCCACAAAAAATCCGAAAGCCGTTGTGCCGCAACGGTTCCAAGAAAAAAATCGAATATTTTTTGTCAAAGAGGGCAAAAATAACAATTTACGATTTTTTTCAAATTAGGCTTGACAATTTCGAAAAAATTTGGTATAATGCAAGGGCAACGTGGGGATAACTCTCCCCAAATCACAAAAAAAGGAGGCCGTTTCCGTAATATTTCATGCGGAAACAACAGCAAATTATGAAAAATTTGGTCAGAGTAATCGCTTTGGTCTTGGCTTGCCTCTTCTGTGCTATGGTGGTTGTTGCCTGTGAAACCGTTAAGGTTAAGGTAAACAGCGGTGCCACCAGAGCCGAGGGTGAGCTTTACAAAGACGACGCAGGCGTGCTTTGGGCAGCTGACGAGTGGGGTCATCTCCGCTTGTACGACGCACTTCCTGATACCCTGGACTACAACGGCGAGGCCGTGACTGTCTTCTACTGGTCCGACGTAGAGAAGCAGGAGTTCGAGCAGGCTGAGGAGTCTGATGAGTCTCGTGCATCTGCTATCTATAACCGTAACCTGGCTGTTCAGCAGCGTCTGAACATCGAGCTGAAGTGGAAGTCCAACCCCGGTAACTCCAGTAACATGGAGAAATTCGTTGCCGTTGTTGACAACGCTAAGACTGCCGGCCAGCACGACTTTGACATTATCGCTACCTATTCCCGTACCGCCGGCTCTCTGCTGGTTTCCGGTCTGCTTTACGACCTGCAGTCCATTGAGGATCAGGGTCAGGCTGCAGATCCCGCCGATATGTGTGGCTACATCGACCTTGCTAAGCCCTGGTGGCCCAACGGTCTGGTTGATGATATGAGAATTGGTAACTCCCTGTACTTCCTCTCTGGTGATATCGCTATCACCGCCATCGACGAGATGCACTGCATCTACTTCAATAAGGACCTTATTGATGAGAAGTTCGAGGCTGAGGCTGCCGATCAGGGCATTGCTAACGCAACCCAGATGCTGTACAGCTACGTTCGTAACGGCAAGTGGACTGTTGACAAGATGGTTGAGATGGCCAGCGGCCACTACGTAGATACCGACCTTTCCGGCTCCAAGGACGGCGGCGATAAGTACGGTATGTGCTCCGCTTCCTACTGTGCATGCACGGTTTACGGCGGCGCTAACCTCCGTATGATCGAGCCTGACGACGCTATGGTGCTGAAGATCTCCGATAACTACACCTCCACCAGAACCGTTAAGCTGACCAAGACCTACAGCACTCTGCTCCGTTCTGACGACTACTACGATCGTATGTTCGCTACCGGCTCCTACGTTGAGCCCTTCACCTCCGGTAACTGCCTGTTTGCTCTCCAGTACATCGAGCTGGCTGAGAACAACCTGGTTGGTAACGAGGCTGTTGCTCACTACGGTCTGGTTCCCATGCCTAAGTACGACGAGGCTCAGAAGAACTACTACACCGTTATCGGTAACGCATTCACCATGTACGGTCTGTTCAGCGACTTCGCATTCGAGAACGAGAACCGCACCGGCGAGGCTGATACTGCTCTGATGCTGTCTGCAGTGCTTGAGTGCTGGGCTTCCGAGGCATTCCGTAAGACCACTCCCGTTATCTTCGAGCTGAACATGCAGCTGAAGTACTCCGAGACTCAGGACGAGACCGATATGTGCGAGTACGTACGTGCCGGTATCTGCTTCGACCTTGGTCGTGTATTCCAGTCCATCGGCTTTGACGGCGACGCCCGCTTCTTCAACGCCGCTTACTACGGCGAGTCTTGGGTAGCTGCTTACTCTGCTGATATCGAGGCTCAGAGAATCAATCTGGCTAAGTTCGTTGAGAGCTTGCACCTGGACTGATCCAGCGTCCGATCAATTTTGATCTGACATCATATAACAAAAAGGACGAGAGCTTCTCGTCCTTTTTGTTTTTGTAAAATGAAGGCCACCAGCTGAGCCGGTGGCCATGATTGCTATGAGAAAAAAACAGCGGCACCTTCGTTCGTGGAATGCCGCTGATTTTGGTCGAGCGATGATGGCCGGTGAATATCCTCTTTTGCGTTGCTTGGGGGAAAGCATTTACCAAAGAGAGGAGCTTGACCTGTTGCGTTTTTTATTCTCGGATCGTGCCGTCACCGGAAACGAGATATTTCACCGTGGTCAGCGCCTCCAGACCCATTGGGCCGCGGGCGTGGAGCTTTTGGGTAGAAATACCGATCTCGGCACCAAATCCAAACTCGCCGCCGTCGGTAAAGCGCGTGGAGGCGTTGTGGTAAACGGCTGCGGCGTCAACGCGCTGCATAAAGCGGGCGGCAGCGGCATCATCCTCGGTGAGAATGGCCTCGCTGTGGCCTGTTCCGGTGCGATTGATATGGGCAATGGCCTCGTCAAGGCTATCCACCACCAAAACCGACATGATGAAATCGTTGTATTCCGTGAAATAATCCTCCTCCGAGGCGGGAAGGGCCGTGGGCAAAATGGCACAGGCACGAGGGCAGCCCCGCAGCTCCACGTGCCAGGGGCGCGTAGCCTCTGCAAAGCGCGGGAGGAACGCTGCGGCCACGCTGCTGTGCACCAGAAGGCCTTCTGCCGCGTTGCAAACGGAGGGACGCTGACATTTGGCGTTGATGGCCACACGCAACGCCTTTTCGAGGTCGGCGGCGGCATCTACGTATACGTGGCAGTTTCCGGCACCGGTTTCAATGACCGGAATTTTAGCGTTCTCCACACAGTTTTGGATCAGCCCCTTGCCGCCACGGGGGATGAGCGCATCCACAAGACCCCGCATCTGCAGCAGCGCGTCAGCGCTTTCGCGGGCGGTGGAGGTGACGAGGGAGATGGCGTTTCGATCTATCCCGCAGGCGGCCACGGCCTCCCGAAGTGCCTCCACAATGGCGCGGTTGGTGGCAATGGCTTCCTTTCCGCCACGTAGCACCACGGCGTTGCCGGATTTGACGCAAAGGGCGGCAGCATCAGCGGTTACGTTGGGGCGTGCCTCATAAATGATGGCTACGACACCCAGAGGCACGCGCTGTCGGGTGATGGAGAGCCCGGAGGGGCGCTGCCAGGAGTCGCTGCGTGCCAGCGGGTCGGGCAGCGCGGTCAGCGTTTCGATGGCTGCGGCAATTCCGGTGATCCGCGTTGCATCCAGGCGCAGGCGATCCAGCATCACACGTGGCACGCCGTTCTCCTCGGCGCGGCAAAGATCCTCCTTGTTGGCGGCGAGAATTTTGGCAGCCTGCGTCCTCAGCGCCGCCGCCATGGCCACCAACGCGCGGTTGCGTGTGTCAATATCCGTATTGGCGATGGAGGGCACGGCCTCTCGCGCGGAGAGGCAAAGCGCCCGAACTTCCTCTTTGATGCTCATATTGGTTCCTTTCTTGCTAAAAGCTTCATTTTCCCCTTGACAAATGCCCCGAAATGGTGCAGAATATAAGGAGAAAAGGGCCGCCCTGTCGCGGCCCCTCCCATCATTCTACGGTGGGGGTCTCCTCGTCCTCGTCAAACAAGTTGACGTCTTCGTCCTCGGAGAGCTCCTCCATTTCGTCAAGATCCAGGAAGTCATCCTCCTCGTCCTCCTGGTAGGAGGAGCAGAAGGAAAGGAGATTGCGGGTGAGGCGATACAGCACGTAGGCGATGGCCGTGGTAGCGGTAATGACGGCGAGGGTGATGGCAATGATCTTGCCATAATTGTTTTTTTCTTGCATAACGAAGCCTCCCTTGTGATATTTCATTATTATTTTAACATAAAGCCTTGTGAAATACAAGTCGAAACGAGAAATTTTCTGTGAAAAGGAAAAAAGATATGCAGCTTTCTGAGATCGTAGCGGCGTTGACGGCCGCGGGCATTGAAAATCCACGCTTTGAGGCGAGTGTGCTGTGGGAAAGCTTTTCCGCCGCGGGAGACGAAGCGCTCCGTGGGGCGGTGGAGCGCCGCTGCACCCATTACCCGTTGCAATATATCGTGGGCGAGTGGGATTTCTATCGGGAGACCTACGAGGTCAGCCCGGATTGTCTCATTCCCAGGGCGGATACCGAAACCTTAGTAGAGGCAGCGCTGCGGGAGCTGCGGTCAAATGATGCGGAAATTCTGGATCTCTGTACCGGCAGCGGTTGCGTGGCTATTTCCGTGGTGGCCAACAGCGCCGGCACCACCGCCGTGGCGGTGGATCTCTTTGAGCCCACGCTGCAGCTGGCCGCCCGCAACGCCAAGCGCAACGGCGTGGAGGGCCTCATCCACTTCAGACAGGCTGACGTGCTGCAGCCGCCACCGGAGGAATTTTGCAAAAAGGCTGCGGACGGTGTGCGTTTTGACGCAATTCTCTCCAATCCCCCGTACATTTGTGACGACGTGGTGCCCACCCTGCAGACCGAGGTGCAGCACGAGCCCAAGGCGGCGCTTTGCGGCGGCGCGGATGGGTTGGATTTTTACCGCGCCATTCTGCGGTATTGGCAATTTTTATTGGCACCCGACGGCTTCTTCGGCTTTGAGATCGGCTACGACCAGGGCGAGGCGTTGAAAAAGCTGGCGGCGGAGCAGGGCTTTTCCTGTACCGTTTTGCAGGATCTCGGCGGCTGTGATCGGGTGGCGATCCTGCGGCGCCTAGCCGTAAGAGAGTCGAACGCATAAGGTTTTAAGAGATATATTTTCCCATATCCATCGCCAAAATTATCTTAAATATTCGTATATTCCTCAATAATTTTGGCTCAGCTCTGAAAAAATCTATTCTCTTAAAACTGCTTTGCACCTTACGGCGAAAAAATTTATAGTGGATTTTGTTGGCCTTTGTCGCAGCCAAGTGCGTACTTTGCAAGGCAAAGGACGGCAAAAGACGCAAAAATTTTCCGCCGTAAGGCTTGTGGGTTTGACTCTCTTACGGCTAAGAGACGATTGACACGATGATCTCCATTCGCATACCCTCAAAGGGGAGGTGTGATATGGAGATCATTATTCTTTTTGGAGGCGTCAGCGCCGAGCGTGCCGTTTCCCTCACCAGCGGCAAGAGGGTGGCGGCAGCCCTTGCCCGCGAGGGGCACGAAATCACTCTTTTTGACTACCGTTTCGGGGGATTTTCGGAAGATCTACTGCAAACCTGCCGTCGTGCCGACGCGGTCTTTCTCGCGTTACACGGTGGCGCCGGGGAGGATGGTCGCCTGCAGGCCGAGCTGGAGCGCCGGGGCATCTATCATTATACCGGCTCTGCCCCCGAGGCATCCCGTCTCGCGATGGATAAGGCAGCGGCCAAGGCCTGCGTGGCGGCGGCAGGTGTTCCGGTAGCGTCCGGCGTGGTGTGGCAGCCCGGGGAGCCCCTGCCGCCCCTCGCCTTTCCGGCCGTGCTCAAGCCACTCTCCGGCGGCTCCAGTGTGGGGCTGATTTTGGCGGAAAACGCTACCCGTCTGGCCACTTTTTCGCCAATGGAGCCCATGCTCTGCGAGGCGTATCTGCCCGGCGCGGAATATACCGTGGGAGTGCTGCGTGGCCGCGCGTTGCCTGTGGTGGAGATATGCCCACAGAGTGGGCGGTACGATTACGCGGCAAAATATACCGAGGGTGCCACGCTGGAGCTTTGCCCGGCACCGATGCCGCCGCAGGCCGCCGAGGCGCTGCAGCAGACGGCGCTGTTGGCGTTTGAGGCGCTGGGGCTGCGGGATTACGCACGACTGGATTTCAAGTGCGACGGTAGCGGGAGACCGTATTTTCTGGAGGCCAACACGCTCCCCGGCATGACGGGCACCAGTCTGTTGCCTTTGGCGGCAGCGACGGCAGGCATTCCCTTTCCCGCGTTGGTGCTGGAAATATGTGGCATGGCAGCGGCAAGAAAAAGAACTTGACAGCGGAGGTGACGCAGGTGTATAATAAAGGCAGATATTACAAATAAAGGAGTAAAGTATGGAATACGGCTTTTTGATCGCGTGTGCTTTTATTGTTATCGTTAACCTTTGTATTTTCACCTATCGCGGCTTTGGCAAGGGGCTGGTTCGCCTGATCACGCTAGCGGTTGCCGTGGGCGCTTCCTATCTGCTTTCACGCATGGTGATGCCCTTTTTGCTGCTCAGCGCCATCCGCAGCATTGAAAAGCTGCTGATCTCCTCCGTGCCGGATTCCGAGGCGATCCTTTCCAATCCCATGGTGGAGGAGGCCTTTTCCAAGCTGGTGCAGATGATCCTGCTGCCCGCGCTGTTCTGCGTGATATACAGTATTCTGAGCTCTATCAGCACGTTTTTGTACCGTTGGGGCTGCCGCATGCTTCCCCAGCGCCTGAACGACGATGGCAAGCCCGTTGTCAACCATTGGGGCGGCCTGCTCATGGGCTGCGGCGTAGCGTTTCTCACTCTGATGGTGTACATTATGCCCCTTTACGGCTACGTGGACGTGGCCACCACGGCCATTACCACTCTGGAGGAGCATGCCTCCGAGACCATGGATACCACAAAGCTGGACGAGATCAACGAGACGTATCTGCTTCCCATTACAGAAACGCCCCTGGTGACACCGCTGTATGAAAAGCTGGGCGCGCCGGTGTTTGCCAGTCTTTCCACCGTGGAGTGGAACGACGAGCCCACCGATCTGCGAAATGAGACCTACGCCATTTCGGCCATTGCCGGCGACGTACAGCGCCTGAGCGCCAAGGCTCCGGATGCCTATGAGGAGCCGGAGGCGCTGGCCATTGAGGATATCGCCGCCAGCATTGACCATTCCCCCATGCTACGTGCGATCCTGGCGGAGCTGCTTTCCGGTGCCGCCCACGCCTGGCAATCGGGAGGGGATTTTGCGGGCTTACCGCGCCCCGACGCCGGCGAGAACGGCAACGATATTCTGGACGCCTTCCTGGAGGTGTTTTCGACCACCACTCCCGCCAATATCGGTGTGGATTTCAACACCTTTTCCGGGGTGCTTTCCCTTGCCGTGAAGCATGATCTGATGCAAATGATGACCGGCAGCCAGAGCGAGGACTTCGCAAACGTCATTGCCTCCACCGGATTTTTGGCAGAAGCCAAGCTGGTATTGGCCCAAAACCCCCGTATGGCCCCGGTGACCAGAGCCATTACCGACGTTGGTATGCGGCTGCTGATCGGTGAGCTGGGCGTGCCCGATGCGTACAAAAGCACCTACGGCGAGCTGATGAATGAAATGAGCACGGTGCTGCAGCAAACCAAGGTGAAGGAGGACGGTATGCTGGATGCCGACGACCTGGCGCACCATCTGGAGGACGTCATGGCGGATCACGACGTGGATGTGGACGAGGCGGCAGTTACCCTGATTGCCCACAGCCTGGCGGATCACTTCACCGCCGACGAGCTGGCAAATATGACCACCGACGAAATTGTGGATCAGCTGATCGCGCAATTTGGGGCGGTGGAAATGCCCTGAGGGGCTTTTCTCCAAAGCAAAAAGGCGAGGCGCTTTGCGCCTCGCCTTTTTGCCCCCTCCCGCATATACTGGCAGGGAGGTGATGCTTGTGATGGCTTATAAAATGTATGATCGGCAGCGGGCGGTGGCGTACGCCCGACGGTGGGCCTTTTCCCGCAATCCGTTGTTTTATGATTTTTCCGGTCTTGGGGGCAATTGTACCAGCTTTGTGTCCCAATGTGTGCTGGCTGGGAGCTGCGTGATGAATTTCACGCCGGATTTTGGGTGGTATTACCGCACGTCGTCGGATCGGGCGCCCGCTTGGGCGGGGGTGGAGTTCTTCTGGCAATTTATGACCGGCGATCCTGCTTTTTTGGCTGAAAACGGCGGCGTTGGCCCCTTTGGGCGGGAGGTATCGGAGGAGGCGCTGGAGCCGGGAGACGTGGTGCAGCTGCAAAACAGTCGGGGGGATTTTTACCATACGCTGCTGGTCAGCGGCTTTGACGGCGAGACGCCCCTGGTTGCAGCCCATACCATTGACGCGCTGGATCGACCCCTTTCCGACTATAATTATGCCGCAGCGCGCTTTCTGCATATTGACGGTGTGCGGCTTTCGGTGCCGGGGGTGGATTGCTTTCCCGCGCTGATTGCGGGAGAGTCTTTGCCAATGATGTAATTTTTTGTCGCATCTATTGCTTTTTGGCTGCAAATGTGCTACAATAAGGCGGTTAAAAATTCTTGCTGCCTGGCTGATGGATAACGGGCGGCAATGGGGAGGCAAAGCATGACCGCAGTGGTATTGATCTTCATACTGTCCGTGGTGGGGATGTTGGCGCTGGTATTTTTCAAGCCTGCCGTGCACGTAGGGAAGGGCGCTATCAGTATCTTTTGGGTGGCACCTGCCATAGGCGTGCTGGCGCTGCTGATCGGGCGCTTTTTGACGCTTGGTGAGATGATTGACGGTCTTGCGGCGGATAGCGCGGTGAATCCGCTTAAAATTCTGGTGCTCTTTTTTTCCATGACCCTTATGTCGGTTTTCCTCGATGAGGCGGGATTTTTTCGGTATCTGGCGGGGGTGGTGCTGTGCCGTGCCAAAACCAGTCAGCGGATGCTGTTTGTTTATCTGTACCTGGTGGTGTCCGTGCTGACGGTGTTTACCTCCAACGACATCGTGGTGCTGACCTTCACGCCCTTCATTTGCTATTTTGCCAAGAATGCCGACATTGACCCCTTGCCCTATCTGATCGGAGAGTTTGTGGCGGCCAATACCTGGAGTATGACGCTGATCATCGGTAATCCCACCAACATTTACCTGGCGGCCACCAGCGGTGTGGGGTTTTCAGATTATATCCGCGTGATGCTGCTGCCCACGGTGCTGGCCGGTGCGGTTTCTTTTCTGGTGCTGTGGCTACTGTTCCAAAGGCGCCTCACGCAGCCTATGGAGGGGAGCGCACCCATCACGCCGATCTCCGACCGTTGGTCGGTGGGGCTGGGGCTGTTTTCCCTTGGTGGATGCATTCTGCTGATGGTCTTTTCCTCTTATTTCGATATGCCCATGTGGCTGATCGCAGCCGGCTTTTGCGTGTTTTTGTTCGCTGTGGCAGCGGTGCTGCGTTTGGTGCGGCGGCGCTCTCTTCGGATCATTGCCCGCAGCGTTCTGCGTGCCCCTCTGGACGTGATCCCCTTCGTGCTTTCCATGTTCGTGCTGGTGCTGGCCCTCAATAAGGTAGGCGCTACTCGGGAGCTGGCAAAGCTTCTGTCCGGACAGGGCGAGGTATTTCGCTACGGCGCTGCCTCACTGGTTGCCGCCAATCTGGTGAATAACATTCCCATGAGCGTGCTGTTTTCTGCAGTGACGGCAGCACCCTCTGCCGGTCTGGGGGCATTGTATGCTGCGGTCATTGGCTCCAATATCGGCGCATTCCTGACGCCTGTTGGCGCGTTGGCCGGCATTATGTGGATGGCCATGCTGAAGGAGCAAGGTGTGAAGCTCAGCTTTGGTCGATTCGTGCTGTATGGCGCGGCGGTAGCCTTGCCTACGATGGCGGCAGCCCTGGTGGGGCTTGTACTTGTGCTCTGATCCTGCCAAGCATCCCGAAAGCAAGCAACGGCTCCCCCATTTGAAGGGGGAGCCGTTGCTATTTTTTGCCGCCACCGCGGCTTACAGCGCGGTGATCTGCAGGGAATTGTAAATATCGCGGATAAGGGGCTCGGTGGGGCGCTCCAGATCGGCGGGGCGGTTGAGCATGGTCATTTCGCCCTCCTGCATCACCAAAAAGGTGGAGGAGCCGCCGCCATCCAGATTGATGGCACGGGTCATACCGAAATACTGCATCAGCCGCGCCAGATCCACCAGAGACGCGCCGTTGGAGCGCTCCGGTAGGCGGCCGTCTACCACTAAGATCACCACGTTGCCGGCCTCGTCCATGCCGGCGGCGGTGCGGGGATGGCAAACGTAGGAGAAGGGCTCGGCGGGGGAAAAATCGTCGATCTCGCCGTTCCGCAGAATGATCTCGCGGCCGGAAATGGCCGACCAAAGCTGGCCGTAGAGCGCGGGATTTTCTACAAAATTATCGATAACGGCGTGGCCGTTGCGATCCATGCCAAAGAAATTGCGCATGGAATCGGGATTGGCGATGGCGCGACCATCCTTGATGCAAAGGCCGGCGGGGCCGTTGTTGCCAAACATATCAAAGAAATCCGCGTTGGTAGCAGCCACCACGTGCTTGCCGGCGGCAATGGAGGCCTCGGCCTGTCTCTTGACGGTCTCGATATCCTCGTAACCGCGGTAGCCGTTGCGGGCGGTGCCGATCTCAAAACCGCCCTTGCCCGCGTCCACGAAAAGGGCGTAGGCCAAAACGGGCGCACCGTGCTTGTTCTGGCAGGTAAGCTCCTCGTATCGGATGCCGTCAGCCAGGGTAGCACCCCGCTTTTCCAATACCGTTATGCGGCTATCGTATTCTTCCTTCAGCTTTTCGCGATCCAGCTGCACCACTCTTTCGGGGTCAAGGCGAGTCACCCCCCGCTCCCCGATGACGGTGAAGTATTTGGAGGCAGACTTGCTGCGGTTGAGGAAACGCACGGTTAGGGGCTCCGAGAGAAAGCCCTCCGGCAGGTAAAAGACGTGAACCGTAAAATCATAGGGCTCACCGGTGTTGCTGATCTCGCCAAAGGTGACGCCGGCGCTATTTTGAAGGGTGACGAAGTCTGCCCGCTCCTCGGTGACCAGCACGGTCTTTACGGTGCCGCGGTCGGCTACCGTTTCGCAGGATACGATATAGGCGGCGGGGTCAATGAATTTTTCAACGCCCGTGGCAGGTGCGGTCAAAGCCATACTTGTACCTCACCGATCCACGTAGAGCAAATTGATGCAGTGCTCAATGATATCCACGCTCTTTTCAAAGCCCACGTCAGCGGTATTGAGGCACAGATCGTAGTTGCGCACATTATCCCAATCACAGCCGGTATAGTAGCGGTAATAGGTGCTGCGGGCACGGTCGATGCGCTCGATCTCCTTGATGGCGTCCTTTTCGCTGATACCGTAAAGGCGGGTGACCTGCTCGATGCAGAAATCCATGGGCGCGTAGGTGAAGATGCGCAGCACGTTGGGGCGCCCCTTGAGAACGTGGTCGGCGCAGCGGCCCACCAGCACGCAATTTTCCTTGGCGGCAAGGTCCTTAATGATCTTGGCCTGGTAGTTGAAGAGGTTGTCGTCAGAGGTGAAATCGCCGCTGTCGGGGGAGATAAGATACTCGCCGTAGGAGCGGTTGTAGCGCTTGAAAAGGGCAGTCTTGGCCTTTTCATCAGCCTTGCCGAAAAGCTCAATGTTGATGCCGCTCTCCTCCGAGGCCAGCTTGATCAGCTCGTTGTCGTAATAATGAATGCCGAGGCGCTCTGCCAGCATTTTGCCGATGGTACGGCCGCCGCTGCCGAAGGTGCGGGAAATGGTGACGGTAAAGTTAGACATGGCAATCTCCTTACAAAAAAAGATTTGAGGGAATTCTTCCATTACATTATAACACCTCCCGCCTGCTTTGTCAAAGGGGTTTGCGCTTTTTACAGAGATTTCTTTGAAAAAATCAGCCTTTGAGCGAGGAGGGCTTGACAAAAGCGGATTTTTGTGTTAGAATGAAGGGCACGGAGAAGGCGGCGGCGTGACCGAAGCCTTTTGTTCCATTTTGGGGTGTATTACTCCAAGTTGCTCTTTTCGCGGGTGTGTGCGAATCCATTTCGCCACACGCCGCATTGTTCCACTTCGCGGGTGTGGCGAAATTGGCATACGCATAAGATTTAGGATCTTACGCCGTGAGGCGTGCAGGTTCGACCCCTGTCACCCGCACCACAGAAAAAAGCCCCCAAACGGGGGCTTTTTTCTGTGGCACAGGTGCGGTGCCGAACCCTCGCGCGAGAAAGAAGCGAAGATTTTGTAGTTGTGGGGCGCGCGAGGAAAGGACGCCGTGCGCAAAGCGATGCGGTGTTGCCGCAAGGCGTGCTTTCACGCTCGCCGGAGGCGAGGGAAACGACCACCTGTCACCCGCACCACAGAAAAAAGCGAGGAAGGACGGTTGTATGGAGGTTATGGCGGTTGTTGGCGCTATTTTCTACCGAAAAGGCACGTTGTACACCAAAAACGCGCGATGCAGCAACCACTTGACAAAACGAAATTCCTATGGTATAATCCGGTCAAAGCCTTTGATTGAAGGGGAAACCATGAAAAATCCTGTTGTGGATGCCTGGTACGCAGATCCCGAGTCGCGGGTCTACAACGATACCGTTTATATGTACGTCACCAATTCCTTGCCTTTTGACGATCAGCTGAATCTGGACCTGGTCACGACAACGGATCTGGAGCATTTTGAGGTTTACCATAATATTCTCGATATGAGCACGTATCACGGCGCGTATCGCGCCATATGGGCGCCTACCGTTATCGAAAAAGGCGGAAGATACTATATCGTATTTGCCGCCAATGATATCCATTCGGAAAGCGAGATCGGCGGTCTTTATCTCGGCGTATGCGACGATCCCCACGGCCCGTTCCGGAACGTATTTGCGGACGGCCGCCCGTTGATCAACGCAATATATCATAACGCACAACCCATTGATGCGCATTTTTTTAAGGATACGGATGGCACGATCTATCTCTATTACGGCGGCTGGCGGCATATGATGGTTTGCAAAATGAACGATGCTATGGACGGCTTTGAAAAAATGCCCATGCCGTCTTACGGCGACATTGCGCGGGAGATCACGCCCGCCGATTACGTGGAAGCGCCTTACGTCATGAAGATCGACGGGAAATATCATCTGATGTATTCCTCCGGGGATTGGAAGAACGGCACCTACTGCGTCAAGGCGGCGGTTTCGGAGGATCCTTGCGCTACGTTCGAGTACTATGGCGACGTGTTGCGTGCCGGTGAGATCGCGGACGGCCCCGGACACAATAGCGCGTTTTGCTTCAAGGGGCAGTGGTACGTTGCCTATCATCGCCGTACCATCGGAGACCTCAATGCCAATCACCGTAAGCTGTGCATCGATCGGCTGGATATCGTCGACGGAAGGCTCACGCCCGTTACCATGACCTAAAAAAGCAAAAATCCGAACCCTTGTCATGACGGGGTTCGGATTTTTTTATGGCACATACAACACGTTCGTTTATAACATTGTGGTTGATTCCTTAAATTCACCCGTATTTTTGTAAAAATACAGGGTTGAATTTGGTGTTTGGGTGCGTTATAATAATGGCAAGAGGGAGCACGGACGCGAAAGCGGGTTGTCCCTTGGAGGGAGCGCCGCAGGTGCTTTCTCAATGACATAGTGGAGGTAGATATGATTTACGATCGCAACAAGGCAACGGAAAAGCTTTCCGACGCACTTTTCAAGGCACCGGGCAGCGAGTATCGCGGCACGCCCTTCTGGGCCTGGAACTGCAAGCTTGATAAGGACGAGCTGCTGCGGCAGATCGATGTTTTTGAGGAAATGGGTCTTGGCGGCTTCCATATGCACGTGCGCACGGGCATGGAGACCGAGTACCTGGGCCAGGAATATATGGGGCTGATCCGTGCCTGCGTGGATTACGCCAAGGAAAAGGATATGCTGGCGTGGCTCTACGACGAGGACAGATGGCCCTCCGGTGCTGCGGGTGGCATCGTCACCAAGGATCGCCGCTACCGTCAGCGCTATCTGCTTTTTACCTGCGACGAGGGGTATGCCCCCACTGAGGCGGACGAATTTCTGGTGGCGCGCTTTGACGTGCAGCTGAATGAAAACGGCACGCTGGCCGCCTATCGACGCCTGGCGGATGGTGAGGAGGCCGTGGGCAGGCGCTGGTACGTTTGGCGGGAGATCTCCCGAAACGACCCCTGGTACAACGGGCAGGCGTATCTCGATACCCTGAACCCCGATGCAGTGAAAAAATTCATTGAGGTGACCCACGAGGCGTATCTCCGTGAGGTGGGTGACGAGTTCGGCAAAACCGTGCCCGCCATCTTTACCGACGAGCCCCAGTTCTGTCGCAAGCAGACGCTGGCCTTTGCCGACAGCCGTCAGCGGGTGCAGCTGCCCTGGACAGACCGCATTCCGGAGGCGTTTGTTGCCAAATACGGCTACGATCTCCTCAATAAGCTGCCGGAGCTGCTGTGGGATCTGCCGGAGGGGCAGGTTTCCCTCGCCCGTTACCACTACCACGACCTGGTGGCAGAGCTGTTTGCCACCGCCTTTGCAGATCAATGCGGCGATTGGTGCGAAAAAAACGGCGTGGCGCTGACCGGTCACATGATGGAGGAGCCCACCTTGAAGTCGCAGACGGCGGCGCTGGGCGAGGCTATGCGCTCCTATCGGGGATTCCATATTCCCGGCATTGATATGCTCTGCAGTCGTCTGGAATACACCACCGCAAAGCAAGCGCAGTCTGCGGTGCACCAGTACGGTCGGCCGGGTATGATGAGCGAGCTTTACGGCGTGACGGGTTGGGATTTCGATTTCCGTGGCCACAAGCTCCATGGTGACTGGCAGGCCGCCCTTGGCGTTACGGTGCGCGTGCCGCACCTCTCCTGGGTGTCCATGAAGGGCAACGCCAAGCGTGACTATCCCGCCTCCATCTCCTACCAGTCCTCCTGGTATAAGGAATACAGCACCATTGAGGATCATTTTGCCCGCGTTGCTACGGCCATGACCCGTGGCGTGCCCATGGTGCGTGTGGGCGTGATCCATCCTGTGGAGAGCTATTGGCTCCATTGGGGCCCGGCGGAGCAGACCGAGCTTGTGCGCTCCGCTATGGACGAGCGCTTCTCCAACGTGTGCAGCTGGCTGCTGCGCGGCAGCGTTGACTTCGACTTTATTTCTGAGTCCCTGCTGCCGGAGCAGTGCCCCAAGGCAAGCGCTCCTCTCCAAGTGGGCAAAATGGCCTACGACGTGGTCATCGTGCCCGAATGCGAGACGCTGCGCTCCACCACGCTGGAGCGATTGGAGGCCTTCCGGCAGGCGGGCGGCAAGCTGATCTTTATGGGCGAGGCGCCTAAATATGAAAACGCCGTGCCCACCGACCGTGGCGCTATGCTGTATGCGGCAAGCGACCGCGTTTCCTTCAGCCGCAGCGCACTGCTCTCGGCGCTGGAGCCCTATCGCCATCTGGAGATCCGTAGCTCCACGGGTGCTTACTCCAACACGCTGATCCATCAGCTTCGCCGGGATAACACCGGCGTGTGGCTCTTCGTTTCCCATTGTGAGGAGCCCCGCAACGTGGATATCCCCACAGGGGACACCTATCGCATCTCCCTTGCGGGCACGTATGCCCCCAAGCTGTACGATACCGCCACCGGAGAGATCAAGCCCCTTGCTTATCGGGTAGAAAGTGGCAAAACGGTAGTGGAAATGGTGCTTTACGACTACGACAGCGCCCTCATTTTCTTTGAGGACGCACCCGATGCGGTGACGGTGACCGTACCCGCACCGGAACGGAAAGCAAGACTCCCGCTGGCGCAGCCTGCGGCCAAGGTGCCCTATAGCCTCAGCGAGCCCAACGTCTATTTGCTGGATATGTGTTATCCCGCTCTGGATGACGGCCCCTTTGAAGCGCTGGAGGAGGTTTTGCGGGCGGATGAGCAGTTCCGCAAGCGCCTTGGCATGCCGGACCGCCGCCAAAACGTGGTGCAGCCCTGGGCCATTGAAAAAGCACCCACGACTCACACCCTGACGCTGAAATTTGAGGTGGAAAGCGACATCTTAGTGGAGGACGCGGTGCTGGCGCTGGAGGATGCGGATATTGCCGAGATCACGGTGAACGGTGCGCTTCTCACGGAGAAGGTGGACGTGGGCTATTATACCGATCTTTCCATCCGCAAGCTGCAGATCCCGCCCATTCAGCCCGGCAAGAACGTGATTACAGTAAAGCTGCCGCTGGGTCCCCGTACCGATATTGAAAATTGCTTCCTGCTGGGCAGCTTTGGCGTTTCCTGGCAGGGCAGAGAGCGGCGCATTGTAGCTCTGCCGGACGCCCTCGCCTTTGACGACATTGCAAGACAGGGGCTGCCCCACTTTGGCGGTGCGGTCACCTACCACCTGGAGGTGGAGGTCCCTGAGGCAGGTGAGCTTTTCGTGCGCACACCTCATTACAGAGCGGCGGTGCTGACCTTGGCGCTGGACGGTAAGCGTACCGGCACGCTGGTCTACCCGCCCTACGAGGCATCCCTCGGCGCAGTCACGGTCGGCAAGCATCGGGTGGATATCACCGCCTATATTTCCCGCGCCAACAGCTTTGGCACGCTGCACCACGCAGACCGCTTGCGGTTCTATAACGATCCCCAGTCCTGGTTTACCTCCGGCGCGCTGTGGACCTATGAGTACCGCCTGCGGGAGGAGGGCCTCATCTCGACGCCCATCTTTACGCTGAAGAAGTAACAAAAAAAGAGAGCGGAATGATTTCATTCCGCTCTCTTTTTTGCCCTCATGGGTTGGGCTCGTTGGGTTCAATAGTGGAGTTTTCCGCACCGTTTGGGGGGATATTTGCAGCAGGGGCTGCAGGCTGCGCGGGGTCATTGACGGGAGGCTGCTGCTCTATCCGGACAAAATTTTGCGGAGAGGGTGCAGCGTTGGGGGGATAAGGAGACGCCGTCGGCTCGCTTGCGGGGGGCAGAGTGAGCGACTTGCGCAGACAGAGGTAGAGAATGGCGCCAATGGGTAGAAAAGCAGTAACGGTCAGCGTAAAGGCCGCCCGATCGGCCACCATACGGGAGAGTGCGAAAACGAATGAAAAGTTTACGTAGAAGCCCCAAGCATTGCCAAAGGTCAGACTGATGCCGGTGTGAAGCAGCGTGACAAACGCAAACAGCACCTTCAGCTTCATGCGGCGGCGCAGACAATCCACAAACATCCAAATGGCAAAGCCGAAGGAGGCCAGAGAAAACAGCACCAGAAGCACGTTTACCACGGGCACGAAGGAGGTGCTTTGCGCAAACGCGGTGGAATCCTGGAAGTGGAGCCCGGCAAAGCCCTCCATGGATTCGGCGGTGACGACGGTGAGCTGCGCCACCTTGCCGTCATCGGTGGTGATCTCATAATTGACCATCAGAAGCAGAAGCTCGTCGTCGGTGCCTCTTTCCCAACCAGTCCTTTCCAGCTCGTAGCTCTTGGAGTTGCCGAAGACCTCGCGCAGCGCCGCCCACAGAGAGGCAAATTCCTCGGCGGTGCCCACGTCCTTCAACATATTATAGGCGGATTTTTTGTGATTCAGGATGACGTAATCCATGAATTCCCGGCACAGCGCTTCGCTCTGCTCTTTTTCCTCGGGAGACAGACAGCCGGAGAGGGGAATCACGCAAAGGCAAAGCAGCAAGCAGAGCAGCAAAGAGAGAAATCTTTTCATAAGGTGAGCTCCTTTCCTGTTGATCGTTTGATGGCATGGTGCATTGCGCCACGGCGTTGCGAGTGGCAGCGCCTGCAATTTTATTGTATCACATAAGAGACGTTTTGTCAACATCGTGGCAAAAAATAGGATAATATGGAACGTTTTGCTATTGACAAAGCATTTTGGGGGTATTATAATGAAAAAACAAGCAAAAAGGAGGCCCGATATGAAATTTCTCACGTTAGAGGAGCAGCGTCAGCGTATCGAAAACGTCAACGCAGCGGCCATCGGTAACCGCAAATATCTGCGCCGCAAGCGCATTCACGATTATCTGCCCGGGCAGGCGGTGTACAATCTCGGCGATTATCCCGCGCCCTTTTCCATCGCCCCCACCGACTATGACCGGGAGATGCTGCGGGATATGGCGGCAAACGGTGTGGAGCTTATACAGATCCATGAGGAATGGAACGACCCCATCCGCCACCTTGGCGCGGATAAATTCACCTGCCATGACCCCAAGGGGCTGGAGAAATTCATTGACCTCGCTCACGAATGCGGCATCAAGATCATCCCCTATATTTCCTCCGGCTACTTCCATGAGCTGGATCCGGATTTTGACGAAAGCTTCACCGTCCGGGAAAAATACTGCATCAACGGTATGCATTTCAAGTACCGCTACTGCGCCGTGGGCAGCGCGGAGTGGCGGCAGTACCTCCTGCCCCGTACCCTGGCGGTACTGGATCGCTATGATTTCGATGGCATTTTCAACGACATGGGCTACGATGGCACCTTCCGTGTCAACGGCGGCCTCGACCGTGAGGGAATGGCGTGCTACGACCCGGAGTGCGAGGATCTGCTCTCCATGATCTACAGCGAGGTGAAGCAGAGAGGCGGCATTTATAAGCTGCACCGCAGTCGCAATAACCCCATCCCCACCCTTGACAAGGTGTATGATTATCTGTGGATCGGCGAGAACGTTCACGATATGCAGATCGGCATCGGCAAAAGCTTTGGCGATTACGTGGTGCCCTGCTGTGACAAGGAAAAAATGAAACTGCGCGATCCGGAATTTTACTACGCCTCTGTGATCCCGTTCCTGCAATTTCCGTTGCTGACCTCTCGCGGCAGACCCCTTCTTGGAAAGCGTATTGAGGAGAATATCCCTTATTACGGTAACGAAAACGGGCAGCTCGGCGGCGAATATGCCTATAATAAAAAAATTGGTGAATACATGAAGGAGCACCCGGGCGGCCCCTACACGTATTCCCTTTGGTCGTCCATTCCCGACGACGTGGAGGATTACCCCCGCTGGTGCCGGTATCTGGCGCTGTATCGCCCCATGGTGACCGAAAACAGCGTGGTCTACGTGGAGCTGCGGGAGTCCGACGCCATCCTGTCGCCCTTGCCCGATGAGGTGTATGCCTCCATGTTCGTTAACGAGAAAACCTACTTGACGGTATCGAATTTCGAGCCGAAGCCTTATGAATTGAAGCTGGCGGCCTCCTGGCGCGACCGCGTAACGGGCAAGATCGGCGATGCCTTCACCGTTGAAACGAACAGAATTCTTTTTCTTGAGAAATTGCCGTAAATGCTCGCCCTCATGTCCCCAAAGCCGATGCGGATATCCGCATCGGCTTTTTTGGAGAAGGCGTTGAAAAAGCGAAAGAAATGTGTTATAATGATGTGGACGGCGCGGCCCGTTGCCTTTCGTCAATGGGCGGTCAAGATGATGATGTCATAACGGGACAATATTGATTTAGGAGACAAAAATGGGATCTAACAGAAGTTCTTTCACAGGGAAGATCGGCTTTGTGCTTGCCGCCGCGGGCTCTGCCGTGGGCCTCGGCAACATATGGCGTTTTCCCTATCTTGCGGCCAAATACGGGGGAGGCATCTTCCTGCTGGTTTATATCGTGTTATCGGTGACCTTCGGTTTCGCGCTGATGGTGGCTGAGATCGCCATTGGACGCAAAACGCAGCTCAGCGCCATCAGCGCATACGGCTCGCTGGACAAGCGTTTTTCTTTTGTGGGCGTGCTGGGGGCGCTGGTACCCGTGATCATTCTGCCGTATTACTCGGTGATCGGCGGTTGGGTGATGAAGTATATGGTGGGCTTTGCTGCGGGGCATACCTCGCAGATGGCCGAGGATAGCTATTTTGGCAACTACTTGGGATTGACTTGGGAGCCTGTGCTGTGGTTTCTGCTTTTCATCGGCATCACAGCTGTTGTGGTGATGCTGGGCGTGGAAAAGGGCGTTGAAAAGGTCAGCAAGGTCATGATGCCGATTCTGATCGGTTTGATCCTCGTCATCGTCATCTACACACTCGTGACCATGGACGGCGCCTGGGATGGCGTGGTGTACTATCTGAAGCCCGATTTCTCCAAGTTCTCGATGATGACGGTGGTGGCGGCCATGGGACAGCTTTTCTACTCCATGTCGCTTGCCATGGGTATTATGATCACCTTCGGCTCTTATATAAAAAAGGATATCAGCATCGAAAAATCCGTCAAGCAGATCGAGATCTTCGACACGGGTGTGGCATTTTTGGCGGGTTTGATGATCATCCCTGCGGTATTTGCCTTCTCCGGCGGCAACGAGGAGGCGCTGGGTCAAGGTCCCGGATTGATGTTCGTGACCCTGCCGAAGATCTTCGAAGCCATGCCCGGCGGTGCCTTCATCGGCGCGGCATTCTTCGTCATGGTGCTCTTTGCGGCGCTGACCTCGTCTATTTCCTTGATGGAGACTGTGGTTTCGATTTTTATGGATAAGCTGAAATGGGGCAGAAAGCTCTCCACGCTGGCCGTGCTGGGCACCAGTCTGGTGCTGGGGCTGTGCTCCTCTCTCGGCTATAGCGTATGGGCAGAGGTGAGGATCATCGGTATGCAGCTGCTGGACTTCTTCGACTTTTTCAGCAATAGTCTGCTGATGCCCGTTGTGGCGCTTGCAACAGCGATTTTCATAGGCTACGTGCTGAAGCCGAAGACTGTCATTGAGGAGGTAGAGCTTTCGGGCCCCTTCAAGCAGAAAAAGCTGTTTGCAGTGGTGATCCGCTACGTAGCCCCCGCTTGCATCCTCGTCATTTTGATCTCCTCCATCCTTACGGCATTCGGTGTTTTTAAAATATAACGCAAAAATCCGATACGGAACAAATCCGTATCGGATTTTTATTTGGTGACGAAGCTTATCAGCCGTCAAATTCGACAGTCTCCTTGAGAGGCTCTGCATTCATCTGAGTTTTGACATAGGAGAGAGCATCCGCGGTGATATTGCCGTAAACCTCGGCAAGCCTTGCCAGCGAGGTGAGTTCCTTACGCGCCTTCAGTGTGTTCAGCTCGCTTTGGATGCGAAGAAGCGTTTTTTCGCTTGCCACCATGCGCTTGGTGTGAAATGTTGCGGTGTCGACAAGCGGAGGCAGTACGTCACCGACAGCTTCAAACACATTGAGGTCGGCGGGAAGCTTGCCCTCAAATACGGCGTGAGTCAGCAGACGGCCATAGTCGGTATCATAGGGAACGGGGGCGCTTTCGGCATTATGCAGGCGATCGGCAAACAGGAAGATAGCCGGAGGAATGGTGCGCTCGAAATGGAGGAAATCTTCCCACGGACAGCAACATCCGCCAATGACGCCGGCACGGTTTTCGGGGGCGGTTCCGGGATCGGCAAGATAGCTCCAGTTGTTGAGCTTTTCGGTATTCATGTACTTGGGGAGATCCATATAAGTCTGGTGATGGTGCGAGTTTAACACCGCAAAGCCGTTCTCTACGTAGCCGTTGGGCCAGAGGTCAAAGTGCTTTTCCTTGCCGAGTATGTTGTCGCAACGATAATAGTGCATCACGATATTGCGCGGGAAATCAGCCGGCAGGTTGCCGGGCTTGATGTCGGCATTCCACATCATAGAAACCTTACCGAGGCCGTTGACGATGCGGTTGACACGTTCTACGGCATGCATGAACAGCTCGCGGTAGGTGGTGTAGCCCATTTTTTGGGAAAGCGTGCGACAATGGGGGCACTTGTCCCAATGCACGGTGAAGGGAGAAACGGCGGACATGTCGTATTCATCCGCGCCGATATGGAGCACAGGGCCGGGGAAAAGCTCTGCCACCTCTGCAAGCACACGTTCAATGGCCTTATAGGTCTTTTCTTGCCCCACGCACACGGCAAACATATGCTCGTCTGTGTCACCGGGGCAGGCGATATCCGCCACCTTATTGAAGGTTTGGGAGTGCGAAAGCACTTCCACGAAGGGAGTAATGCTGATACCAAGCTCCCCTGCGTAGGCGATCATGGCGCGGATCTCATCCTTGGTATATTTGAGATTTTCCGCACCGTATCCGTGCCAATCGGGGTAGCAGTCCAGTTGGATAGTGCAACCGGGCCCCTCCATAAAGTGGAATTGCATCACGTTCATGCGCGCCAGCGCCATTTGCCGAAGATAGAGATAGATGCGCTCCATGGGAAGCCAACAGCGACCGGAGCTTTCCAGCATCATAGAGCGGTAGGAGGCGTCGGGGTAGTCCTCTATAACTCCGCAGGGCAGACACCAACCGTTCTCGGTTTTTTGCAATATCTGAAACAGTATGGCGGCGGCGTTGCGCGCACCGGCATTGTCACGGCAACGGATCTCGATTCCATCCACGCGGATGCGAATGGCGCAGAATTCGTTTTTAGCGGAGAATACGGTGGCAACCGACAGCACCGCGTCGGCATCATCGCGGCCGGTGGGTTCCACCACCAGCGAGGGAACAAGCACCTTGAGGATGCGGGCAAATCGATCCCCCTCACCTACGGTGAAGATGCGCAATTTTTGAAAAGTAAAGCATCCCTCCGCGGGCGCGATCCGCTTGGGGCGGGGAAGTATGGGAAAGCGTTCTGTGTAGGCCCTTGATAACATAAGCAGTCTCCTTTTATGTAAATCCGAAAGTAACGCGCGTTGCGAAACCCTTTGCTTTCTTCAGCATTATACTACGGGCTTAGAGTGTTGTAAAGAGCTTTTCTTTACTTGTTTTGTGTGAAAATTTTACTTTGCGTTGTTGACTTTCCCCCCCACCTGTGTTACAATTGCAAAAGAAGATTCAAGATGCCAAAATACCCGTGCAGTCACGGATAAGGCTCTTGATCGGATGATGTGGGGTGGCGTAATCCTATGAATGTGCGCGTCACCTCTTGAAGCTAAAGGAGAATGCTATGAAAAAATACGTTCTGGCATACGATCTCGGCACCAGTGGCGTCAAGGGCGCGTTGGTGACACCGGAGGGCGAGGTGGCCTGCACCGCTACGGTCTCCTATCCGCTCTATACTGCCGACGGCGGCGTGGCCGAGCAGGAGCCTACCGACTACTGGCAGGGCGTTTGCGATGTAACACGAGCTGTGCTGAAAAAGGGAAACGTAGCCCCTGAGGCGGTGCTGGGTATGGCACTTGATACCATGTGGAAGGGCATTATCCCCGTAGACGGTGCAGGAAATGTACTGCATCGCAGTATTATCTGGCTGGATTGCCGCTCCGTGGAGGAGGCCGAGATCCTGAACGCACGTTTTGGCGCCGATACCTTTACGGCATCGGATTACTGGCCCAAGCTCTATTGGTTGCGTCGTCACCGCCCCGAGGTGCTTGAGAGAGCCGTAACGGTGTTTGAGGTCAATTCCTACATCAAGTGGAAGGCCACCGGCAAAATATCGGTGGACGAAGGCAACAGCTTTGTGCGCTCCTCGGATCCCAAGTGGGATGCCTTTTACGCCGAGCTGTTGGATTTTATGAACATTCCGAGAGAGAAGTTTCCGCAGGTAGCCCCCTCCCACGGTTTGGTAGGACACGTAACCGAAGCGGCAGCATCGGAGCTCGGCCTGATCGCGGGCATCCCCGTGTTCGGCGGCACCAGTGATATCAACGCCATTGCCATGGGCGCGGGCACCGCTGCCGTAGGTGGCGTACATATCTATTTCGGCTCCTCCGGCTGGATCGGCTACACCCTTTCCAACCAACACCAAACGCCCTTCGTTTCCCCCTTCGACGAAAAACGGTGTGTACGAATCATCGGCTCACAGGCCATCGGCCTCTCCTTCAACTGGGCTGTGGATCGCTTCTATGCCGA
>JAFTQT010000069.1 GCA_017462615.1 Clostridia bacterium
AACGTGGGCAAATTTCATTTCACATCGAGCAAAGCGAGATATTTCACAATGTGCAATAGCACATTATTTCACGTTTTGCGAAAGCAAAACATTTCACTACATGCGTTTGTGCCCACAAATGCAGTGCTTGTCAAGAAAAAAGGACGAGGAATTTTAACAATTCTTCGTCCTTTTCCTGTCGGTAGGTATTATTCAATTTGATACTGCTTTATCGCAGGTGCGCCAACGGGGGTCTTTTTGTTTGGCGTGCCTACGGCACGAAAGCTCCGCAGGGCGCAATCCGCCGAAAATCGATATTTTCGCGGTTTTTCTTGCTTTTTCACCCGATGTATGCTATAATGTGCATCGTACACTGAATTTTGAGGTGAGGAATATGACAAATTGGGCCATTTGGGGCACTCTTGTAAATGCTGCAGCGGTCGCTGTCGGTGCCTTGGTCGGTATGCTGATCAAAAAACTGGGCGGCCTACAAAAAACGGCAGGACAGAACGAGAATGCGTTGGACGATACGCGCACGGTGCGCCAAAAACGCATTTCCGATACCGTTATGGTGGGTCTTGGCCTTTGCGTGCTGCTGATCGGCACGTCGGGGGCGCTAAAAATGCAAAACGTGCTGGTGGGCATCGTTTCCATGGCGCTGGGCGGTCTTATGGGCGAAGCGCTGGATCTGGACCGTCTGCTGAACCGCTTTGGCGTTTGGGTGGAAAAGCGCGTGGGCGGTCACGGCGAGGGGAGCATCGCTCAGGGCTTTGTCACGGCAACGCTGCTGTTTTGCGTTGGCGCCATGACGGTTACCGGTGCCATTGAAAGCAGCGTCCATCATACCCATTCCACCTACTATGCCAAAGCGATGATCGATATGGTGGCGGCCGTGATCTTCGGCTCTGCCTATGGCCTCGGCGTGGTGCTTTCCGCAGGCGCGGTGTTCGTTACCCAGGGTGCGCTGACGCTGCTGGCATCTCTCCTGGCAGGCGCCATTCCAATGGCCATTATCAATGAGATGATCGCCGTCGGCTCACTTTTGCTGGTTGCCATCGGTCTCAATCAAATGGGCGTCACGCGCATCCGCGTGATGAATCTCCTGCCGGCTATGTTTTTACCGATCCTGCTTGTGCCGCTGTTCGGCTTGCTGCCTGCTTGAATAAAGAAAACGACGCCCTTGGCGTGATACTCTTAACGGAGTATCACGCCAGTTTTATTCGCCTCTTGGCGAGTTCTATTGCTTCGCAGTGATATTCGGCTCACGCCGAGTGGTATTCGCGGCTCACGCAGTGAGCGGCGCGAGCTTTTGTAGGCGAATAGAATATCACTGTGAGGCGAAGCCGAACAATATCACTACACGACGCAGTCGTATAATATCACTCCGACGAAGTCGGAATATAACTCTTGTTTTCTCTGCCGATTTGTGTTATAATGGAACTAACAAAAAGCCTTCCTCCGGGAGGAAGGTGGCACGCGGAGCGTGACGGAAGGAGCCTGCGTGACTTTATATTTGTGCTAACTTCATTGTAATGCACTCTCCCTCAGTCAGCTTCGCTGACAGCTCCCTCTCGGAGGGAGCCTTTGGACGCGTTCGTGCATCTTTAGGGGTATGGGCTTTGCCCTATGCCTTTGTAATACAAAGGCGAAACCGGCGATAAAAAATAAGAGTTGAAGAAAGGTAATTGTATGAACATCCTATATGATTTGTTTATTAGTCTCATCGAAGAAGAATGTGGCAAGGAATATTGGACGGAGCATCTTGTAGGTACATTCAAGACAAAAGAAGAAGCAATTACGGTAATGAAAGAAGCAATGAGCGAAGGTCGGCCATTTTCAAAACCTGAATGTGAATCCAGAATACAAGAAGTAGAACTTATCGGAGAAATCATTGATGGTAATTCTGTATATCGTTTTTTTGGATATAACCATAAAGGAGATATGATTGAATCTCCTTATTATACAGAAAAGGATACGGCAATTCAAGCTTTTTTAAAGGAAAAGAAAAGTACTCCCGGACGAGGATGGTGTTTAAACACTTATAAATTAGGATAATGCCGTCTCCCTCACTCATATAGAAACTACCCCAACAGATTTTTAAAAAACTGTTGGGGGTTAATTATTTGTTTACTGCAGAACATTTTTTTGTCCGTAGGGGCGTTCTTTGAACGCCCGCGGGCGAACACAGTTCGCCCCTACTGTGGGATTAGGTAAATGTTTCGTGACTTCTCCGCTAAGAACATCACCCTTGGGCGTCGTTTTCTTTATTCCACAATGTTGGTCGTGATGATATCCACGCCGAAGGCGGCAAGCTCGGCGGCGCGTGCGGGATCGTCCACCGTCCAGGTATTGACCTTGATACCGTTTTCGTGGCAAAGAGCCACTCGTTCGGCAGTCAGCGCGGTGTGACGGATGTCAAGATCCAGATGATAAGCCTTTAGCTTGTCGATCAGATCGTCCCCAAATTCGCTGACCAGATACTGCGCGGAGGCCTCCGGCAGTCTCTTGCGAACGCTCACCATATTGGTGTAGGAGAAGGAGATGAAGGTGGTGTGATCGAGATAGTCCATATCTCCAATGACGTCGATGATGGCGTTCACGGCCTCCTCGGTCATCCGATTCTTCAGCTCCAGAACCGCCACCTTTTCGTACTTTTTGCAGATGGCAATGTACTCCTCAAGGGAGGGAAGGCAGAGATCAACCCGATCCTTCTTCTCGCTGAACTTGTTCAGCAGCGTGAGACGGCGCAGGGTATCGAAGGAGGATTCTTCCACTATCAAACGATCTCCCGCCACGCGGGCGGTGTCGTCATCGTGAATGATGATGAATTTGCCGTCAGCGGTGACGTGCACGTCGGTTTCAATGCCCCAGTAGGAGCGATTTCCTGCCGCTACAAAGGCGGCGTTGGTGTTTTCACGCTCGAGTCCACTGCAGCCGCGGTGTGCCACCATCAAGGGTTTATTTTCGCAGTTCAATTTCAACGTATCCATTGTCTACCTCGGTTTTCTCGCCCCGTTTGGGGGTTATTTCTTTGGAAAACTGTCTTTGAGGCCCACCACGCGGTTAAAGGTGCCCTCGTGCTTGGAGTCGCAGCAGTAGTAACCGTCGCGCACAAACTGGAATTTATCACCGGCCTTGGCCTCGGCAAGCGCGGGCTCGATCTTGGCGTGCTCGATCTTTACCAAGGAGTCGGGATTGAGGTAATCGTTGTAGGTCTTGCCCTCGGGGAGATCAGCGGGGTTCTCGATGGTCAAGAGGTTATCGTAAAGCATCATCGTGGCTTCCTTCGCGTACTTGGCGGAGAGCCAATGGATGGTGCCCTTGATCTTGCGGCCATCGGCGGGTACGTTGTTGCGGGTCTCCAGGTCGGCGGTGCAAAGGATGCGCTCGATATTGCCTTCGGCATCCTTCACGATCTCATTGCAACGGATGATATACGCACCCATCAAACGCACCTCGCCGTCGGGCTTCAGACGGAAGAACTTGGGCGGCGGCACCTCGGCAAAGTCGGCGGCGTCGATATAAATTTCGCGGGTGAAGGGCATGGCACGGGTGCCCATTTCGGGCTTCTGGGGATGATTGGGCAGCTCAAAGGTCTCCTCGCGATCGGCCTCATAGTTGGTGATCTCCAGTAGAATGGGGTGCTGAATGGCCACGCGGCGGGGGGCGGTTTCACCCAGCTCGTCACGGATGCAATGCTCCAGCATACTGATATCCACCAGGCTGTCGGCCTTAGAAACGCCGGCCTCCTTCACAAAACGGAAAATAGAGGAGGGGGTGTAGCCACGGCGACGCAGGGCGCAGATGGTGGGCAGACGGGGGTCGTCCCAGCCGTCTACCATGTTGTTTTCCACAAGGGAGCGTAGATAGCGCATGGACATCACCGTGTTGGTGATGTTCAGACGGGCAAACTCGCGCTGCTTCGGCTTCTTTTCGAAGCCGATGTTGTCAATGACCCACTCATAGAGGGGACGGTGATTTTCAAACTCCAAAGAGCAAAGAGAGTGAGTGATGCCCTCCAGCGCGTCCTGAATGGGATGCGCGTAGTCGTAAAGGGGATAAATGCACCACTTGTCGCCCTGGCGGTGGTGGGAGGTGTGCACGATGCGATAAATGGCGGGGTCGCGCATATTCATGTTGGGGGAGGCCATGTCGATCTTGGCACGCAGGGTCTTGGCACCGTCCGGGAACTCGCCTGCCTTCATGCGGGCAAACAGATCAAGGTTTTCCTCCACGGAACGGTTGCGATAGGGGCTTTCGGTACCCTTTTCAGTCAAGGTGCCGCGGGTCTTGCGCAGCTCCTCGGCGTTCAGATCGCACACGTAGGCCTTGCCCATTTTGATGAGCTCTACGGCAAATTCATAGCACTTGTCAAAGTAATCCGAGCCGTAGAAAACGCCGCCCGTGGGGGTAGCGCCCAGCCAGCAAAGGTCCTCGTAGATGGACTCTACGTACTCCATATCCTCCTTGGCGGGGTTGGTGTCGTCATAGCGGAGGTTGAAGAGGCCGCCGTACTTTCTGGCCGTCTCCACATTGATCATAATAGCCTTGGCGGAGCCAATGTGCAGATAGCCGTTGGGCTCCGGAGGGAAGCGGGTGTGGATCTTCAGAGAGGGATCCGCCTCCAGGTCGGCATCGATAATATCGTGAATAAAATTATTGCTGATGATTTCTTCCATTTTATTACCTCACAATCAGAGAGTTTCGATCATGGCGTTGATGCGGGCAAAGACGCGATCCCGGCCAAGGATCTGCATCACGCTGTACATATCGGGGGAGTTGAGACGGCCGGTGACGGCCACGCGCAGGAACATACTGACGTCGGCCACGCTGCCCTTGAAGGCAGAGGGATTCTCCTTGTAGGCCTTCATGTCCGAGGCAAAGCCCAGACCGTCAGCTACGGCCTTGATCTTGTCAAACCATACGCCGGAGTCATCTGCAGGATCATAGGTGGCAACAAAGCCTTGGAGCGCTGCCTTGATATCTTCCTTGGCAAAGCCCTCGGGATATGCGTCGGTCACGGTGAACCAATCGTCGTAGAAAAAGTCGAGATAAGGCTTCACGTCTGCCATGACGGCAAAGTCCTTACGAGGCTTTTTTCCACCCCGTCCAATGGCTAAAATGGATTTTGCGTAGCTTTCATCGGCGGTGAGATGGTCATAAAGATCGATGTCAAAGTCCTTTGCGAAATCCAGCACCTCGGCGTAGACGGTGTCTACGTCCATGCGGGAAATGACGTTTTTGGAAACGTCCCGCAGCTTGGCGGCATCGAAAAGAGAGCCTGCGGGGTTCATCTTTTTATAGGAGAACTTGAAGCTATCCACCGGTGCGTCGGGGTTGGCGCGGCGCCAGTCCTCAAAGTTAGAGTTCAGCACCGTCATCAGGTATTCGTAGACCGACTGCACGGGGAAGCCTGCTGCGCGGTAGTAAGTCAGCGCCAACTCGGGATCCTTACGCTTCGACAGTTTGCGCTTGGATTCGCCGTCCATTTTCATCAAGGGGCCGATGTGCAGATATTTTGGGGGCTTGAAGCCGAGGGCACGAAAGAGCTGCAAATGGAAGGGCAGGGTAGGGAGCCACTCGTCACCGCGCACCACGTGAGTGGTGTGCATCAGGTGGTCATCCACGGCATGAGCGAAGTGATATGTGGGAATGCCGTCGGATTTCAGCAGCACGTGGTCGATATCATTTTCGGTCAGCTCCAGATTGCCTTTGATAAGGTCTGTAAATTTGATTTTGTTTTCAATAGAGCCGGTGGAGCGGTAGCGCAGCACCCAGGGCTTGCCGGCGTCCAGAGCCGCTTTGATGTCCTCGAGGGGGCGATCACGCCAGACGGCCCACTTGCCGAAATAGCCGTAGTTGGCTTTTTCAGCCTCCTGCTTGGCGTGGATGTCAGAAAGCTCCTCTTCGGTGCAGAAGCAGGGATAAGCCTCTCCCTGCAGCACCAGCTGCTTGGCGTACACGTGATAAAGATGCGCACGCTGACGCTGACGGTAGGGGCCGTAATTGCCCGCGTCGCCGTCAATGGTAGCGCCCTCGTCGAAATGAATGCTGTAATGCTTTAGCGACTCGATCAGCACCTGCACGGCACCGGGAACCTCGCGCTTGGCGTCGGTATCCTCCACGCGGAGAAACAGTGTGCCGCCGGATTGGTGACACATCCGCTCGGAGGTGATACCCTGCACCAGATTACCCAGGTGCACGAAGCCCGTGGGGCTGGGGGCCATACGGGAAACGATGGCTCCCTCCGGCAAGCTGCGGGGCGGAAACTCCGCGTCAAGGTCGGCAGGTGTCTTGGTTACGTTCGGGAATAAGAGATCTGCAAGAATTTTGGTGTCCATAATGTACCTCTGTGAATAAAGTGTGGATTACAAATAGCGGAATGCCTCGCCTATGGTGGAGGCATCGCCGTGACCGGGATAGATCACGTTTGAGGCAGGTAGCTGCGACAGGCGCTCCAGAGAGCGGCGCAGCGTAGCGAAATCGCCACCGTAGAGATCACAGCGACCGTACCCCTCGGAAAACAGCGTATCGCCGGTAAAGGCCTTGTCCTCCAAAAGGAAAACGGACGAGCCTTTGGTGTGACCGGGCGTATGCAGCACCCGGAACGTCAGCTCCCCAAAGGTCAGCACCTCCCCTTCGCGGAAGGTGTGATCGGGAGTCGGATAGTGGCGATCAAAGCCGAAAAAGGTGGCAAAAGCGTTTTTGTGCGCGTCAGCAGGCATTTCTAAATCCCGTTCGTGGATATAGATCGGTGCGCCGGTAGCCTCTTGCACGTCCAAAAGAGACAGTAGATGGTCGAAATGACCGTGCGTCAGTAAAATAGCGGCAAGATGCGTGCCGGTATCTGCCAGCGCTGCCGTTACCACGGCGGCGGGAGCGGAGCAATCGATCAGCACGGCCGTATCTCCCTCTGATATCAGATAACAGGCAGAGGCGTAGCCTCCGGGCCAGAGATTTTGAATGCGCATAAGCTTTCTTCCTATTATTATTTCTTCCTATTTATTCAGTATACCACATTTTGCCGCGCTTGTCTACTGTTTTTTTGCCTTTTTCCAAAAAAACCGAAAATGTCAAAGGGCCGATGCACGGCATCGGCCCTTTGTGTATGGTTGTATTATTCTACCACGATAATGGGATCTTCCTCTTCCTCGGCAAAGCCCTCGGCAAGAGCGATCTTCCAATAGCCGGAAAGCTTGGCCTCGGTAAGAACGCTGTTGCAGTAGAAGTTGGTGTCAATGCCGGAAAGCTTCTTGCCCTTGAGAGATACGTCCTTGTTGTACACAACAGGAATTACGGGCATCTCGTCCATCAGAATGGACTCTGCCTCGTGCAGCAGCTCAGCGCGCTTCTTCTCGTTCTGCTCCTGGTAAGCAGCCTCGATCTTGGCATTGTAGGCCTCGCTGTCATAGCCCGTGATGTGAGGGGTCAGATCGTAGTTGGGGTTCACGGTCGTATCCATGTTGATGGCGTTACCGGAGAAGGCCTTTGCAAAGGGTGCAAGCACACCGAAGGCGGAGGGAGCGGTTGCAACGTAGTCCAGAGAGATGACCTCAAAGTTGCCGGTCTCCAGAGCCTCACGGTAGGTGCTGGCATACATGCCGGTGCCTACGTCCTTGCCTGCGTCGTTCTTCTCAGTCAGCTCGTAGTTCTCCAGTTCCTTCACAGTAACCTTGAAGTCCAGTGCGCTCCAAGCGGCAGCGGTCAGCTCTGCGATCTTGATATGATCCTCGTCATGCGCGTCAACGGAAATCGTGAAGGAGTAGCTGGCGGCGTTGATGCCGGCGGCCTGCAGCAGCTTTTTCGCTTCTGCAACGTTGGCGGTGGAGGCAAGGTAAGATTCAGCCTTCTTGCGGAAGGTGGTGGACTTGCCGGCACGATTGGTAACGGTGAGAGGAACAAGACCGTCAGCAGCCTCGGCAAATACCAAAGCGTTGGCGATAGCCTCGCGATCCATGGCGAGAGAGAGGGCCTTTCTGACGTTGACATCAGCAAAGAGCTTTTTACCGTTGATCTCGACGTTCTGGTTCAGGTAAAGAACGTGGGTGGAGGCGGAGTCGGTGACCTTCAGGTCGTCGATCAGGTCGGCAAAGTTAGCGTCGCTGCGCAGAGCCAGCGGTACGCGGCCGATGTAGCGCAGAGCGCCCAGATCGTTGGTGCCGAGGGTTGCGAACTGCTCGGCAAAGTCGGTGGAGTAATCCACAACGATACGGAAGGGGGTAACGTATTTGTCAAGATCATCCTTGCTGCGGTTACGGTAGTAGTAGCTGTTACGCTCCAGGATGAAGCCGTTTTCTTCCTCGTAATTCATGGAACGGAGCATGAAGGGGCCGTTGCAGACCATGGTAGCGGCCTTCTTTGCCCAGTTGCTGTTACCCTCGGCAATGTCGGCACGAATGGGGAAGAGTGCGGGGCTGCAGAGGTTGACAAGGAAGCTGTCGATCTCAATGGGGCGCTCAAACTGGATCTCCAGGGTGGACTGGTCGATGATGATCACACCCAGATGGTCGATGGAGTCGTTGCCCTCCAGAATGGATTCGGCGTTCTTCACGTCGTGGAGCAGGGCGGCTGCATGGTGAGAGGTGTTGGGGTCAAACAGACGACGGAAGGCGTACTGCACGTCGCTGGTGGTTACCTGTACACCGTCAGACCACTTAGTGGAGTTGAGGGTCAGGGTCAGGGTGTAGGTGCCCTCATCCTTGTCCTCTGCGTACTTGTAGGTGTCAACCAGAGCCTTTTCGGGCTTGCCTTTATCGTTTGCAACGAACAGACCCTCAAACAGAAGGCTGATGATCTGCAGGTTGTCCTGGTTGTTGAAGGCGTTGATGGGGTCAAAATCGTAGATCGGCTCGTTCAGGTACATACGGATAAAAGCACCCTTGTCGTTTCCGTCCTTTTTACAGCCAACAAAGCAAAGCAAAACGCTGGCAAGGCACAGAACCAGAGCTAAAACACGTTTCATCATAATTGGTGTTCCTCCTTGGATTGGATCGTTATGGCGCTGACCATACAATACCATATTAACGTAAGACATTATAGCACAATCCGCCTTCAAATGCAAGTGTAGTTTTATATAAAAAATAAAGGTTTGGACACCTGCACAATATTTCCTCCCAAAATTGGGCAGATTACACATAGAATTTTTGTGTTTTGGAAAGAATAGAGAAGAAATGAAGGGGAGAGGAGAACGGTATGGAAAACTGGGCGCGTAGTGACCTGGCCACGGAGTGCGGCGCGGGGACGGATGGAGAGGGGATCCGCGTATTGGAGCGGGAGGTCGGACGGTGCAAGATATGCCGGATCCAGGTGCGTGACGAGGCGGCGGCGGTGCGGATCGGGAAGCCCGTAGGGCGGTACGTGGTGCTGGAATGTGGCGAGATCAGCGGCCTTGACGAGCCGGAGCTGGACGAGGCAAGGCGCGCGCTTTCGGTGGAAATACGAGAAATGGCGGAGCGCATGACGGGACGCCGGGTGAGTCACGGCTTTTCCGTGCTGGTGGCAGGACTCGGCAATCGTTCCGTCACGCCGGATGCCATCGGCCCCGAAACGGTCAAGCGCCTGTCCGTTACGCGGCATCTGCGGCAATTTGACAGTGCGCTGTTTTCCACCGTGGGACTTTGTGAGATCTCGGCCGTCGTGCCCGGCGTGCTGGGAGAAACGGGGGTCGCCTCAGCGGAGCTGGTAAAAAGCGCGGTGCTGTCCGTGCAGCCGGATCTGGTGATCGCCGTGGACGCTTTGGCCGCGCGAGCCGTGGAGCGACTGGCGGCCACGGTTCAGCTTTCCGATACGGGCATCTGCCCCGGCTCCGGATTGGGAGAGGGAAAATGGGCGTTGAACCGGGAAACCATTGGAGTGCCGGTCATGGCGCTGGGGGTGCCCACTGTGGTGGAAAGCGCCACGCTGGTGGCAGACGTGCTGGCAGCCAACGGCAGACAACCGGACGCGGCGGTGCAGCCGCTGCAGCGGGAGGGGAAACGCTTTTTTGTGGCCCCCAAGGAGATCGACGTGCTGGTTGCCGCCTCCGGGGTGCTCTTGGCGGGTGCCATTGAGCGCGCCTTTCGTATATGAGAAAACAGCCCATCCTGCAAAGGATGGGCTGTTTTCTCATACCGTTTTGGCACTTATTGCAGCGTTTTTACAAATGCATCAATGCGCTTCAGCGCCTCCTCAATGTGCTTGACGGAGTAGGCGTAGGACACACGCGCGAAGCCTTCACCACCCGCACCGAAGGCGGTGCCGGGAACGATGGCACACTTGTATTCGTTCAGAAGCCTGTCGCAGAATTCCTCGCTGGAGAGGCCAAATTTGCCGATTTCCGGATAGATGTAGAAGGCACCCTCCGGCTCGAAGCAATCGATGCCGATCTCCCGGAAGCCGTTGTAGATATAGCGTCTGCGGCGGTCGTATTCCGCCACCATCATGGCTACGTCCTCGTCACCGTTGCGCATAGCCTCCACAGCAGCGAACTGGCTGGTGGTGGGGGCACACATAATGGCGTATTGATGGATCTTCAGCATCTGCTCTGCCAAGGGCAGCGGTGCAGCCAGATAACCCATACGCCAGCCTGTCATGGCATAGGCCTTGGAAAAGCCGCTGGCAATGATGGTGCGTTCCCACATTCCATCCAGAGAGGCGATGGAAACGTGCTGCTTGCCACCATAGGTCATCTCGGCGTAGACCTCGTCGGAAAGCACCACAATGTTGGTGTCGCGGAGCAGCGGTGCGATATCTTCCAGATCCTCCCTTGTCATAATGGCGCCGGTGGGGTTGTTGGGGAAGGGCAGCACCAGCATCTTGGTGCGGGGGGTGATGGCGGCACGCAGCGCCTCGGCGGTCAGCTTGAAGCGGTCCTCCACCTTGGTTTCCACGATCACGGGAATGCCGCCCGCCATTTTGACGATGGGCTCGTAGCACACAAAGCAGGGCGTGGGCACGATCACCTCGTCGCCGGGCTCCACGGTGGCGCGGATAGCAAGGTCGATGGCCTCACTGCCGCCTACGGTCACCACGGTTTCGGCAGGGGTATAGGAAAGGTCGAAGCGGCGCTTCAGATAGTTGCAGATCTCCTCGCGCAGCTCGGGGGTTCCGGCGTTGGAGGTGTAGTATGTTTTACCCTTCTGGAGGCTCTCAATGCCGGCCTCCCGGATGTGCCAGGGGGTGACGAAATCGGGCTGTCCTACCGTCAGACCGATCACGTCCTTGCGACCGTCCAGCAGATCGAAGAATTTCCGGATGCCGGATTTCTTCAGATCCACCACGGTGCGGGAAAGCACGGAGGAATAGTCGATCATCAGTAGTATCCTCTCTCGTCGATTTCAGGAGCGCCGTAAATAACGCCCTTATCCTTGTATTTACGCAGGACGAAGTGGGTGGAAGTGGAGATGACGTCCTCGATGGTAGCCAGCTTCTGTGCCACGAAGTAGGCGACCTCCTTCATGGTCTTACCCTCGATGAGCACGCAAAGATCAAAGCCGCCGGACATAAGGTAAAGGCTCTGTACCTCAGGGTAGTTGTAGATCTTTTCCGCCACACGGTCAAAGCCGCGATCCCGCTGGGGGGTGATCTTCACCTCGATCAGCGCGGAAACGTACTCGCGGTCGGTCTTGTCCCAGTCGATCATGGTCTTGTAGCCGAGAATGATGCCCTCCTGCTCGTAGTCCTCGATCATTCTCTTGATATCGCCGGTCTCTTTGTTACACATCAACGCCAGCTGCTCGTGGGTGAGGGTGGCGTTTTCCTCCAAAAGCTTCAAAATAGTGTTCATGGTTTATCTTATGCCTCCTTGGAATTGGTGTTTCCGTTAATTTTTTGAATAATGCTGTCATAGGTCAGGCCGTAGCGCGCCGCGATATCACGGGCGTAGCTCTTGCCGTCGGGCTTGCGACGGTAGATGAGGAACGAGCGCTTGCCCTCCTCCTCGATGCCCGCCACCAGCGTGTCGATGGGGGCGCCGCCCCGGGCGTTGATCTCGTCGATCTCACCGGCCAGCTCGTGCAGGTGAGTGGAGAAGATGCAGCGGCACCCGGCATGGGAAAGGCCCGCCAGCACCTCGGCCGCGATATACGAGGCCTCGTAGGAGCCGGTGGAGGAGAGGGATTCATCCAGCAGCACCAGGCTCTTGTCGGTGATGCCCGAAAAGATCTCGCCCAGTCTCGCGCACTCCTCGCCAAGACGACCCTTATCGATGGTGTCGTCGGCACCGGTGGGAAAGTGGGTGAAAATGGCGTCGGCAGGGCTGATAACGGCACTTTCCGCCGGAACCAACAGACCCAGCTGGGCCATCACCACGGCAAGGCCCATGGCGCAGGTGATGACGGATTTGCCGCCTCGGTTGGGGCCGGTCAGCACGTAAATGGCGGCCTTTTCGTCAAAGATCAGATCGTTGGTGACGATGGGGTCGTCCACCTTTAAGGCCACCACGGGATTGTAAAGAGCGGTGGCGCGGAAGGCGTGCTGCTCTGCGGGGGCAATCTCCGGCACGGTGAGCCTGTTGCCCTTGATCTGCAGCGCCCGCATCAGGTTGGTGCCCTTCAGCAGGAACTCAAACTCCGGCAGGAGATTGAGGAGAAAATCGGTGTTTTCCAGAACGTAGGTCTGCACGATCTTCTTCCAGGAGCGCAGAGACTGGCGATACACGTCGTTGATGGCGGAATTGAAGGCCAGCGCCAGCGCGGTCTTCTGGTTTTCCGTTTGCTTACGGTTGAAGGGAACCAGCTCCGCAATGCAGGTATATTCGTCGTTTTTCATGTTGAGATGCAGAATTTTCTGCAGCGTGTCACCGGAGCGGAAGGGCTCGGCGTTGATGGCAAGCACGCCCGCGTCCTTGGGGCGGAGCTGTGCGTCCAGATTCACGCCTACGGTCACGCTGCGGATCTCACGCACGCGAGAGGTCAGCTCCTCCAGCTTGCGGTTCAGCTCGGCGTAGTAGTCGCTTTCTACAAGCTTCGCGATCTGGGCGGAAAGCTGCCGGAAGGGCTCGCTTTGGTAGTCGCTCTTTGCCTGGCAGATGCCGCGATAGAGAATGTCGATGCTGGAAATGTAAAGCTCGATCTCGGTCATGCTGGAGAGGTAATCAGAGGTCTCGCCACTATCCGCGTCCAGGCGGCGGAGCTCCATAATGTCGTAGAGCACGGGGAGCAGGTGGCCGATGGTCTTGGAGATCTCCTCGTGGGCAAGCAGGTCGCCAAAGACAGCCTCGCGGTAACGGATCACCGCAGGATCGGCGGTGATAAATTCAGAGAGATTGGAGTTTTTTAAGGGAAATACCTCGGTAAGTCCCAGCTCCTCCAGCGTGAAATCGTCAATATTCGGCCTTCCCCGGCCGGAAAGGTGGGCCTGCTGCGCGGCGGCGCTTGGGTAAAGCAGACTGAAATCCTTGAGATTAAGATCGGACATTCGTTATCCTCCTTGGTTGCTTGCGCGAGAGTGCGTAAGTATCAATAATTAAGTATATCATAAATGGAATGAAAAATCAAGAGAAAATCTTGCGTGACAAAAGATTTTTTGGGGCTTGCAACCGACGACAATGTATGATACAATAAAAGCAGAAAAGAAGGGAGGGATCATCTTGTGTGAAAGGACGCTGATTTTATCGCAGCCCCCGGCTACTCGCGTTCCTGCCAACGTGGCGGAATGCTGGCTTGCGAACGGTCATGTCCGCCGTGCTTTGCGCGCCGCGGGCGTGGAGGAGGATTATCTCACCGGTAGCGGCGCTGATTTTGAAAAGCTTGCCACGCTGCTGGAGGCGCTGCCCTCCCTGCAAGGCTCTCCCCTCTACGACGCCGTCACCACCGAGCTGCAGGCGCTTGGCTGCACGTTGCTGCCAAACGGCGAGAATGCGGCGGCCATCTGGCAGGAAACGGCAGCGCTTTTGGCGGCGCGGGCACAGCGCCCGGCGGACTATTTAGAGGCGGCCGACATCGACGCGGCATTGGTGTCTGCCTCGCCGCTTGACTTTGACAAAAATACATTTTACCCACTAAACGGTATGGAAAAATGCCAAATTCGCCCCCTCTTCTCGCCGGACAACGTGCTCACGGTCACCCGCCGTGATTTTGCCGAAGGTATACGGGCGCTGGGGGCGCGTGTGGGAGTGGAAATTTGTGATCTCCACACACTTTGTGAGGCGCTGGAGCGCATGCTGGATGATTTTGCCGCAGCAGGCTGCAAGGAGGCGCTGCATAGCACGTTGGCGCAGGAGGGGTATTGCCGCCCGGATCCTTACCATGCCGGCGAGATCCTTCACCGGGCGCTGACCGAAAAAAAGCCCGCGTTTTCTCCTTGTGAGATTGCCCTCTTTCACGCGCAGATGATGCGTTTCCTGGGAATTGCTTATGCAAAACGGGGAATGCGTCTCTATCTTCTGCCGCCGACCGGCACGATGGCCTCCAACCTTGCCGATGCGGCAAAATATGATAAAATCAACACCGTTAGCGGACTAAATGCCGAAAACGGCTTTTGTGAGCTGCTTTTCTACCTATTTGAATGCGGCGGTCTGCCAGAGACGGTCATTGGCCTTTCGCCCGCCACACCTTACGGTATTTTGCGCCGCATTTCCGGGCATTTTCCGCCCCTTGACGGAAAACCGCGTGTGCTGTGGGGAATTGACGGGGAATGGTGCACTGCCGCAGATGTTGCCGCCATTGCCCAGGCCATCTGCCGCGAAAGCGCCGCCGATACCTTCGTGGGCGTCCTTCGGGATGCCGAGGGCTTTCTCACCGCCCCCGTCACGCGGATGCTTCGCTCAGTGCTGTAACGAAAAAAGGCGACCTGCCACGGCAGGTCGCCTTCTTTCGCTACATTATAATATTCACACGTCAAAATGCTTGATGGCCTTGATGGCGGTTCCTTTTTCGAATTCTTGCACCTCGCCAAGGGCAAAGAAGCTGCCGTCCGCGCCGCAAAGGCGCACGCGGGCACCGAGGGGATGTGTGTCGCGGATCTTCGCTTGATAGATTTCGCAGCCGCTCCGACAAAGCTTTTCGTAAAAGGCGGGCAGCTTGACTGCGTCAAGATCAGCAAATAACGGCTCAATGGGGATGAGCAGATCACGCCGTTCCTCCGGCTCCATTTCTTCCAGCGCCGCGATGGTTTGGCAATCCGCGAGAGAAAAGCCGCCGGTCTCCGCTCGGCGCAGCGTGGCCATCACGCCGCCGCAGCCAAGTGCCTTGCCGATATCGGCGCAGAGCGTGCGGATGTAGGTGCCGGCGGAGCAGATCACCGTCAGGCTGTAATCGTCCCCACCAATTGGCTCACATTTCATAGAATGTACCGTAACGGGGCGGGCTTTTCGCTCCACCTCCACGCCGCGGCGGGCAAGATCCACCAGCTTTTTGCCTCCCACCTTCAGGGCGCTGTACATAGGCGGAATCTGCTCGATCTCGCCGGAAAAGGATTCTGCTACACGGACGACCTCCTCGGGTGAGGGGCGCTGGTCGGTGGTGGTGAGGACCTCGCCCGTCACATCCTCCGTGTCCGTGGTAAGCCCCAGCCGTAGGGTGGCGATGTAGGTTTTTTGATGGGTGGAAAGGTACTCGGTGGCCTTGACGGCGCGCCCGATGAGAATGACCAGCACACCCGTTGCCAAGGGGTCGAGAGTGCCGGTGTGCCCCACCTTGCGGGTGTTGTAAAGGCGACGCACCTTGCCCACCACGTCGTGGGAGGTCATCCCTGCGGGCTTATCGATCAGCAGAACGCCACAGGGCTCGGTCAGTTCGGTCATAGCAATTCCTTTCGTGAAAAAGCCGATGCGCTGTGGCGTATCGGCTTGAATTTTCAAAGTAAAACATCCTCCAAACGGCGTTTGGGCACGTAATGGGTGCCGTTTTCCCTGTAATAGGTGAGGCTACCGTCGGGGTTGGGCTCGGTCAGCGCCACCTCCTCGGCAGGACTGCCGAGGGCGATGGCCAGCTGCGGCTCATAGCGGTCGGAAATGGCGAAATCCTCGTTTAGCCGCTGGGGATCGAAGCTGCCCAGCATGCAGCCGCCAAGCCCCAGCTCGGCAGCGCCAAGCAAAATGGTCTGTGCGGCAATACCCACGTCCTTTAACATCAGCGTCTGAGGGCTGCCGGCCTCCTTGTCCGCGAAAATGAGGATAAAGGCGGTGGGGTGGTGCCCATCGGGCGGCAGGGGGATGCCGAGGCTTGCCGCGAAGCGGCAGTTTGCGAGCATTTTGCAGATGTCCGCCTCCTCGGTCAGCAGCTTGTAGCAAAGAGGCTGCTTGTTCATGCCAGAGGGGCAGCGGCGAGCAAGATCTACCAGCTTTTTCAGAATATCCCCGGAAACGGGGTGAGTTTCGTCAAAGGAACGGTAGCTGCGGTTTTGCAGCACGAGGTCTTCCATTTTCATCGTTCACCTCAAAAATGTATGGTTGCCGCGTGAATGGGAAAGCCCTTTTCGGAAAAGTTCTTTTCGTATTCCGTCATGACGTTTCCCTCATTCAAGGGGCTGTTGTGGAGGTCGCGGGTCAGGTCGGTAACGGTAAGCCCCATTGCCTCAAATTCCTCGAGAGAAAAGTCGAACAGCGCCACGTTGTCGGTCTTGAAGCGCACCACGCCACCCTCCTTCAGCACCTCCTTGTAGCGGGCAAGAAAGCCGCGGTAAGTGAGGCGGCGCTTGGCGTGCCGCGCCTTGTGCCAGGGATCGCTGAAATTGAGATAAATGCAATCGATGCTGTGGGCGGGAAACCACTCGGTGAGATTTTCCGCGTTACCGATGAGAAAGCGCAGGTTGTCGGGGCGGGTGTCGGCGGCCTCCTTGGCCTTTTCAAGGGCGGTACAGGCTACGTCTGCCACACATTCCATGGCGATCAGATTGATCTCCGGGTGCTTTGCCGCCATGCCGCAGGCGAAATTGCCCTTGCCGCAGCCGATTTCCAGATGCAGCGGCCGCTTTTCGGCAAAGAAGCTTTGGGGATCGTTTTTGAGGGCGGCCGTATCGGTGATCAGCAATTCCGCACAGGCGGCGATCCGCTCCGCGCCGTGCTTCTTCTTACGCGCCCGCATCAGACGTTAAAGCGGAAGACGACAATGTCTCCGTCCTGCATCACGTATTCCTTGCCCTCGCTGCGCAGGAGTCCCTGCTCCTTCACGGCGTTCATGGAGCCAAGGCGCTCCAGATCCGCATAGGAGACCACCTCCGCACGGATAAAGCCACGCTCGAAATCGCTGTGGATCTTGCCTGCGGCGCCGGGAGCCTTGGTACCACGGGTGATGGTCCAGGCGCGCACCTCCTTGGGGCCGGCGGTCAGAAAGCTGATGAGACCCAGCAGGGAATAGCTGGCCTTGATGAGACGGTCAAGACCGCTTTCGGGGATGCCGAGATCCTCCAGGAACGCCTTTTTCTCCTCGCCGGAAAGCTCTGCGATCTCCGCCTCGATCTGGGCGCAGACGGGCAGAATACCGGCGTTTTCGCTATCGGCAAAGGCCTTCAGCGCGGCATACATCGGGTTGCCCGTGGGCTCGTCGCCTACCTCGTCCTCGCTGATGTTGGCCACGTAAATAACAGGCTTCATGGTGAGCAGAGGCGTGTCGTAAAGCACCGCGCGCTCGTCCTCAGAAAGCTCCACGGTGCGGGCAGTATGCCCCTCAGAGAGCGCCGCGTAAATACGCTCCAGAATGGCCAGCTCGCCAGCCAGGGTCTTGTCACCCTTCATGGCCTTCTTGGTGCGATCCATCCGGCGCTCCAGCATCTCCATGTCGGAGAAGATCAGCTCCAGGTTGATGGTCTCCAGGTCGCGCATGGGGTCAACCGCGCCGTCCACGTGAATGATATTGTCATCCTCAAAGCAGCGCACCACGTGAATAACAGCGTCCACCTCACGAATGTGAGAAAGGAATTTGTTGCCAAGACCCTCGCCCTTGGAGGCGCCGCGTACAAGACCCGCGATATCCACGAATTCGATTACGGCAGGGGTGTATTTGTCCGGGGCGTACATCTCGGCAAGATAATCCATGCGTGCGTCGGGCACGGCCACCACGCCCACGTTGGGCTCAATGGTGCAGAAGGGATAGTTGGCGGATTCTGCCCCTGCGTTCGTCAGGGCATTGAACAGCGTGCTCTTGCCCACGTTGGGCAGACCTACGATACCTAATTTCATTTTTGTCACTCCTTGAATTTCGCTTTGAGCCCGGTAAAGCGTCGGTACCCGTGCTCAAAGGCAAGCTTTTGCGTTTAACTACAATATTATAGCATAAAGCCGCGGACTTTTCAAGGGCTGCGGTTAAATTCTTTCTCTTCTTTTTTGAAGCTGTATTGGCAAGGGGCGAGCGTCGGGCGAGGCTTGAAGGTGTTTTTTGAATTTATCAAGCCGATTTTTCCTGCTTTGGAACGCCCAATCAGGGGAAATTTACAAAAAGCATGTCAAAAGTGTGACTTTTTTTCAAAAAGCCCTTTTCAAAGCTCAAAAAATGTGTTATAATAATTCATAATATATTTTAAGCAAAGGCCTCGGCCTTTGCGGATTTTGCATATTGATACGCTGTTTAGCAAGCGGATAATGATCGGGAGGATAAAACTATGGTTGGAACGAAGATCCTTGTTGTCGATGACGACCTCGGCATTTGCGACATCCTGAAGGTCCATTTTGAGGCCGAGGGGTGCGAGGTTGTGACTGCCAATGACGGTGTGGAGGGTATCAACGTCTTTAAGTCCAGTAATCCTGACCTCGTTCTGCTGGATATTATGCTTCCGCGCAAGGATGGCCAGCAGGTGCTGTCGGAGATCCGCAAGGAGGCTGCCACCCCCGTCATTATGGTAACGGCTAAGGGCGAGGTTTTTGATAAGGTGCTGGCCTTGGAGATGGGCGCGGACGACGTGGTCGTCAAGCCCTTTGATCTCAAGGAGCTCTCTGCTCGTGTCAAGGCCGTGCAGCGCCGTTATCAGTCGCACCTCGGTCTGGAGGAAAGCGACATCATCAAATTTGATAATTTTGAGATCAGCCAGGATAAATTTGAGCTGAAGCTCAAGGGCAAAAAGGTGGATATCCCTCCCAAGGAGCTGCAGCTCCTCTATTGCCTTGCCTCCAACCCCAACCGCGTCTTCAGCCGCGAGCAGCTCTTGGAGCACGTATGGGATTTTGCCTTCCTTGGCGACTCCCGCACGGTGGACGTACATATCAAGCGCCTGCGCGAAAAGCTGGAGGGCGTTTCCGAAAAATGGGCGCTGCGGACTGTTTGGGGTATCGGTTATAAGTTCGAGCTCTATAACTGACAGAATAGGGCATTGCACCAGTGGCAATCGCCCTTTCTGTTTTGGAAAATCATAAAGAGGACGTTATGTTCAAAAGCGTATTTGCGAAGTATATTACGACGTTTATGTCCATCATCTTCGTCAGCTTCCTGATTTTGGTGCTGCTCATTACGATGATGGTAAACAATTACGCGGTGGAGGCCAAGCAAGGCTTGCTGGAAAATGCGGCGCGGGGCATGGCTGATTTTCTGGGTGCGAGAATGGAAAACAGCAACACGCAGAAAAATGCCTTTGAGCGTATGATCAACATCATCTCCGACGACGTGGATCGCACCATGCTCGTCATGGCGGCTACCGGTGAGAATATCACCATGCTGGTGGTGGATAACGACGGTAACATCCTGCGCATGGTGGCAAACGGTCAGGTGACGGAAAGCAATGCCGATATCCCCCGCAGCGTGCTGACTGAGGTGAATAACGGCCTTTCCGTTTCGGAGTTTGCGGAGCTGGAGGGCGTGTTTGACGAGCCCCATTTCTTCTACGCCGCACCGGTCTTTACCACCGACGATATCAGCGTTTGCGGCACGGTGTTTGCCTGCGCCAGCTCCGCCACGTTGGATGAGCTGCTGGGCGTGATGGTCAAAACCGTGATCGTCGGCAGCCTTTGGGTCATGCTGGCGGCGCTCATTGCCGTTTACGTCATCACCGAGCGCGTGATCAGCCCCCTCAAGGATATGAGCAGCATGGCCAAGGAATTCGCCTCCGGAAACTTCGACGCCCGCGTGCCGGTGACCGGCAAGGATGAGGTGGCGGAGCTGGCTGTGGCCTTCAATAATATGGCGGGGGCGCTTTCCCAGCTTGAGGTCATGCGTAATACCTTTATGGCCAACGTGTCCCACGATCTGCGCACGCCAATGACCACGATCTCCGGCTTTATTGACAACATTCTTTCCGGTGCTATCCCGCCGGAGCGGCAGGGTCACTATCTGGAGCTGATCCGCACCGAGGTACAGCGTCTGGCCCGTTTGGTGGCCTCGCTTCTGGATATTTCCCGCATCCAGGCAGGCGACCGTAAGTTTGAAATGAAGCCCTTTGATATTTGTGAAATGGCAAGATTGATCCTCTTTTCCTTCGAGCAGAAGATCGACGGCAAGCGACTGGACGTGGAATTTGAGTGCGATGACGACCGTATGATCGCCGTGGCTGACCGGGATGCCATCTATCAGATACTCTATAATATTTGTGACAATGCCGTCAAGTTTTCAAGAGAGGGCGGCAGACTGCGCGTGTCTCTTACAAAAATAGAGGGGAACTGCGTGCGTGTAGCCGTATATAATGAAGGAGAGGGCATTGCTGCCGAGGACATCCCCTTCGTGTTCGAGCGCTTTTATAAGGGCGATAAGAGCCGCGGTCTTGATAAGTCGGGCGTCGGGCTTGGTATGTTCATTTCCAAGACCATCATTGACGCGCACCGTCAGCATATCTGGGTCGAAAGCGTTCAGGGAGAATATTGCGAGTTTAATTTCACGTTGGCGCTGAAAAAATAATGCGCTGACTTGAGGAAGGAGTGCGTATGGAAGAAGAAAAGAGACTGACCGAGGAAGAGAAGTCCCTGTCGGAGGAAACGACAGCGACGGTTACCGAGGCACAAGAAAACGAAGCTCCTGCGGTTCCGGACACCTCCGCTTTTACAGAAGACGCGCCGACTAACACGGCATCCGAGGAGGAAGCACCTGCTGAGACCTCCGAGGCGGAGCCCTCTGCACCGCTGCCGCCGGCCATTTCGCCGAATTGGCAATTCGGTACGCGTGAGTCGGCGCCCGCTGCGAAGAAGACGCACCGGGGGCGCCCCTTTTTGATCACCTTTATTGCGGTTTTTGCAGTTTGCATTTTACTCTTGGTCTTCACCTTCGTGTTGGGAGACGGCGGCTTTGAGATCGTGCGTACCATTTTCACCGAGCGCGTGGTATACGTGCGGGAATACGATAGCGAAAGCGGCTTATTGACCCCCAACGAAGCGGCAGACGTGATCCGCAAATCCACCGTGACCGTAATGATCCGCACGGAGACCGGCACCGCCATTGGCTCCGGCTTCGTGTATTCTGCGGATGGATATATCTGCACCAATTATCACGTGATCGAGGGTGCTACCGTTGTGCAGGTCATGCTGCCGGATGGTCGTACCGTAGACGCGGAAGTCAAGGGTGGCAATGCCGCCGCAGATATTGCGGTGCTGAAGATCGGAGAGACGGAGGGCTTGGTTCCTGCGCAGCTTGGCTCGTCCGCCGCGCTGCTTACCGGTGATGATGTGGTGGCTGTGGGTACCCCCGGAAAGGTGGATTACGCCGCTACCGCTACCTTTGGTAAGGTGTCTTATCCCAACCGCCTGGTGGCGATGGATGACGACAGCGGCGTGGTCATCAAAAAAATGAATCTCATTCAGACCGATACCAGCGTGAACCCCGGTAATTCCGGTGGCCCCCTCGGTGATATGTACGGTCGTGTGGTCGGTGTTGTGGTAATGAAGGTCTCTACCCTCAACGGCAAGGCCTTCGACGGTATCGGCTTTGCATTGCCCATTGACGGCGTCAAGATCATTGTGGACGCCATCATCAAAAACGGTAGCTTTACCGGCGAAAATCCCATCGCGGAATCCCGCTCTCTGCTGGGTGTTTCCGGCAGAGGCCTTGTAGGCGGTATGTGGTATGACGACCCTGCGGCGGAAACCGTGAAGGAGTCGAAAACCGAGGTAGAGGGATATTTTCAGATGCCCTTTGACGGCATCTACGTGATGAGCATCAACAAGACCAACGCTGCAAATAAGCTGCAGCCCGGCGATATTATCACGGCCATCAACGGTATGCGGATGTATACCATATACGATGTGATCGCGCAGATCAATCGTTATCGCGTGGGTGAAAGCGTTACGGTCACCTATCAGCGTCAGGGCCTTGACGGTCGCTATACGGAGCATACGGTAGAGATCGCTTTGGTCGCGGAATAAACCAAGATACTACGGGGCTGGATGCCCAAAGAAAGGAGAGTACCATGCTTCCTTTTCTCGATTCCTTGAGAACACTTACCTATGATAATAGCATGTGGGTTGCGCTGTTTCGCCTGGGCGTGGCCATGTTTTGTGGTGGCTGTATCGGTCTGGAGCGCGGACGCAAGCGTCGCCCGGCAGGCTTCCGTACACATATCCTCGTTTGCATTGGCGCGACACTTGCCATGCTGATCAGCCAGTACATGACCATGATGACGGACAATTATTGGGCCGCCATCTATGAGGAGCTGGCAGGCCGCCCCCTCGGCAATCCCACGGACGCGGCCCGTCTCGGTGCACAGGTCATCAATGGCATTGGCTTCCTTGGCGCGGGTACCATTATCGTAACCGGTCAGCAGGAGGTTAAGGGTCTGACCACCGCGGCAGGCCTTTGGGCCTCTGCCTGCATGGGCCTTTGCATTGGTGCGGGCTTTGTGGAGGGCGCTGTGATCGGCTGCTTCCTCATCATTGTTACGATCATCGTATTTACTCGTGTGGAGCGTGTGATCATGGCTTGCTCCCGCAATATCAATTTGTACGTGGAATTTGTCAACGTAGACGACGTTGGCTCCATTATTTCCACCATCAAGGCTCAGGATATCCGCATTTTCGACGTGGAGATCCGCAAGGCAGTAGGCGTCGGCGCCAATCAAAGCGCGGTATTCTGCGTCAGACTTCCCAAACGGATGTCCCACGCAACAGTCATGACGGTACTGGCCGATCTGGAGCACGTTCGATCTATCGAGGAACTGTAAGGAGGGAAGCGATATGAAGGAATTTTTGGATTTTATGCGGTTTACCAACGGCTTTCATATTTGGGGTGTCATGTTCCGCTTGGCGCTGGCTGTGATCTGCGGCGGTATCATCGGTATTGAGCGAGAGCATAAGCGCCGTCCCGCGGGCTTCCGTACGCACATACTGATTTGCCTTGGCGCTTCCATGACCACTATTACCAGCCAGTATCTGATGATCTATCTCGGTATGTTTACTGATCTTGCCCGTCTTGGCGCACAGGTGATCGCGGGCATCGGCTTTATCGGTGCCGGCACCATTATCGTAACCAAGCGTCGGCAGGTGAAGGGACTTACCACCGCGGCAGGCCTTTGGACCTCCGCCATTGTGGGCCTTGCAGTGGGTGCCGGTTATTATGAGGCTGCGTTGATCGCAACCTTCCTGGTGCTCTTCGTGGAGCTGCTGCTTTCCCGCTTTGAATATTTTATTATGTCCACCGCTCGTACCATTCACCTGTACATCGAATATAAGGAAAACGACAGTCTAGTAAAAATGACCGAATATCTTCGTTCCCGCCACGTGGGCGTCAGCGATCTGCAGATTACCAAATCCGGCGCTGTGACCCAAAACCCTTGTGCGATATTTTCATTGGACCTTCCTCGCAAAATGACACACGATAAGCTGATGACTGCGTTGTCAGAAATTGACGGCGTGATCTCTGTAGAGGAATTGTAAGCAAGTAAGCCGTCGCTATGGGATGCTGTAGCGACGGCTTTATTTTATACATATAAGGAGAAGAATATGAAAAAGCTGATCTTTGTGTGCGTTGTCTTTGCCTTGCTTTTGACAATGATCACCTGTCTCTCGCTTTTCTGCGGTGCCGTTGAGGTGTCTGATGCGGCTGCTTTTGTTGACGCGGTGGAACAGGGCGGTACCGTTACTCTTGCCAATGATATTACGCTGACCACCGGTATTTCCATTGGCAAGGACGTCACCATCGACGGCAATGGATATACCATCGAGTTTTCTGCCACTCAGTCGTTGGATAAGGCGAGTTACGTAACCGTCAGTGGCAGCAAGGTGGTTGTGGCGGCCTATGCCCTTGAGGTGACCGGCGGAAAGGTAACGCTTTCCAACATCACCTTAAAAGCGCCCATCAGTCTTGCGAAGGGCGGCGCAATGCTACTGTTGAACGGTGCTGCCGATCTGACGCTGGAAAACGTCATCACCAGCGGCAGCCATTTCCCGCTTGTTTACAACGCTGCGGCTACCGTAACGGTGAAGGGAACCGATACGCACTTGGGTAAAGACAGCGGCAATGCTTACGTGGTATCGGCAACTGCCAATGCTGCGGGTGCCACGCTTTGCCTGATGAACGGTGTGATTTCTCATACGCTGTCCGACGAGCTTCGCACCAGTGGAGAATGCATTTTCCTCAATTGTGCTACCTTCACTCTGCAAATGGAGAACGGTTCTATTGTGGCTGGCGGAAAGGCTGTCTATATGCCCAACGGCACCCTTACCGTGCAAATGAGGGGCGGTGAGATCGCCTCCGGGGAAGGACAAGCCCTGGCGCTGGACGCCGGCCGCCTATCTTTGCAAATGAGTGACGGTTGTATGACCTCCTCCACCACGTCCGTGCTGGCGTTGCCCACCAATGCCGATCATAATATCGCCATATCTGGCGGTACACTTCGCGCACAGACAGAGGGCAGCTACGTGCTGGAGTCCACCGGTACGACGGTTATTTCCGGCAATGCCGTTTTGGAGGGCTCGCTTTTGATTGCCGGTGGTCAAACCACTATCAGCGATAACGCCCAAATCATCGCGCCGACCTATTCCTACGCGCTTTCTGCCTCTCGTTCTCGCTTGGTGCTCGTGTATCAATCCTCTGCCTCATCCTTGATCATGACGGGCGGCAAGCTGGATATCGGAGATGCAGACGGCTTCGCGATGCTGCTGGGTCATACAGATGCTGCCGCAACGATCTCCGGCGGTCGTCTGGTAGCAGGCACGGCGGGCAGCATTGCCAAGCTGAATGCCGGCACCTTGCGGATGCAAAACGCATTGATCGTGGATGGATGCGCAGGAACGAGCACGGTATTTGACTCGCCCGAAGTTTCGGTTTCCGAGTGTATTGTCATCGCCAAGCTCCCCAAAGCGGTCGGAGGTAATGCAGAGGCCGTGTTGACGGCATCTGCGCCCTGCGTAAAATACGGTGGCGTTTCCTATTATGTGTGGATGAATTTTGCCGCGGATGCCAAGGCACCCACGCTGCAGGAGGGCGCGGGGGTACGCGCAGAGCTGGGCTCTCAGGGTATTCGCTTTACGGCCGGTATTGCGACCTCGGTCGCGAGCGCCTTGGAGGCTGAGGGCAAGGTCACCTACGGCATTCTCATTGCGCCTGCCGATCACGTAGCGGCCGCCGGCGATTTTACCGTAGCAGCTTTGGAGGCGTACGCCACGAAGGTCGGCAAGAATTCTGATGCGATTTACGTCAACGTTGTGGCTGATAAGAGCCTTTGCCGAAATGAGGATACGCTCTCCTTCAATGCGGTTCTGATCGACGTGCAGGAGGCAAATTACGGACGCAAGATCGCGGCCGTTGCGTATGCGTGCGTGAATGACACGTATTACTATAGCGCCTTTGATAGCAACGAGAACGCCCGCTCACTTTCCGAAATCGCCGAGACGGCGTTGGCTGATACCAAAACCGCCGCCCAGCTGCAGGAGGACGATGCGCTGAAGGCGCTGTACGTCTATCCCGTTGCGGATACAGAACAATACAGCAAATATACCAAGGAGCAGCGTGACGCATTGGCTGGTTATATCGTACCGTAACCTTTACGGCTAAGGCCGTTCTGCAACAAAAAAGAAAGCGCTAAGGTCAACGACCTTGGCGCTTTCTTGCGTTTCGCTTACAGCTTTTTGATATCCTCTTCGCTGACCATATGGAAGCCGGCCTCCTCCAATACGGCAGAGGCGGCGTCGTTATCGGTCACGCGCAGTACCACGTAGGCGTGGCGGGCGGTACGAGTGATAAAGGCGTAAAGATATTCCACATTGATGCCGTGCACGTTGAGCGCGTGCAGAGCGCTGGAGAGCTTGCCGGGAGTATCGGAGATCTTGACAGCGATAACATCGGTGGCCTGAACCAGGAAACCGCCGCTTTGCAGCACGCGGAGTGCCTCGTCGTTATCGTTGACGATCAAACGCAGAATGCCGAAATCCTGGGTATCCGCAATAGAGAGAGCACGCATATCCACGTGATTGGCAGCAAGCAGATCGGTGATCTGCACCAGGGCACCTTGACGGTTTTCTACAAATACAGTAAGCTGCTTGATAGACATAAAGAACCTCCTTTAATCATGAAGCTTGCGCTTGTCAATGACACGCACAGCCTTGCCCTCGCTGCGGGCAATGGTCTTGGGGGCAACCAGATGTACGATGGGGCCAATGCCCAGCATGGTGCGGATGGCGCCGGCCAGCGCCTTTTCGCGGGCGGTAATGCCGCTGACGGTATCGGTGAACTGCTCGGGAGAGAGCTCCACGTAAACGTCAAAGGTGTCGTTGTTCTTGGAGCGATCCACTACAATCTGGTAGTTGGGGGCGTAGCCCTCGTTGAGCAGAACAGCCTCGATCTGGCTGGGGAATACGTTGACGCCGCGGATGATCATCATATCGTCGCTGCGGCCCATGGGCTTGGACATACGAACGTGAGTTCTGCCGCAGGAGCAGGGCTTGCGGGAAAGCACACAGATATCGCGGGTACGGTAACGGAGCAACGGGAAGGCCTCCTTATCAAGGGAGGTGAATACCAGCTCGCCCTTGCTGCCCTCAGGCAGCACCTCGCCGGTTTCGGGGTCGATGATCTCGGCAACGAAATGGTCCTCGTTGATGTGCATGCCCTTTTGCTCAGAGCACTCGAAGGATACACCGGGGCCAGAGGTTTCCGTGAGACCGTAAATATCATAGGCCTTGATGCCGAGAGAAGCCTCGATATCGTGGCGCATCTCCTCAGTCCAGGGCTCGGCGCCAAAGATGCCGGCCTTGAGGGAGTTGTCCTCGGGCTTGTAGCCCTGCTCCTTCAGGGACTCACCAATGTAGGCAGCGTAGGAGGGGGTGCAGCAGAGAATGGTGGATTTCAGATCCATCATAAACTGGATCTGACGCTCGGTATTACCGCTGGACATGGGCAGCGTCAGCGAGCCTACCAGGTGAGAGCCGCCGTTGAGGCCGGGGCCGCCGGTAAAGAGGCCGTAGCCGTAGCAGACCTGTACCACATCCTCCTTGGTGCCGCCTGCAGCCACAATGGCGCGAGCACAGCACTCCTCCCAAAGGTTTACGTCGTTTTGCGTATAGTACGCAATGACGCGCTTGCCGGTGGTGCCGGAGGTGGACTGGATGCGTACGCACTCGGAAAGCGGCACGGCCAGCATGCTGTAGGGGTAGGTCTCGCGTAGGGTATCCTTGGTGATAAAGGGTAGCTTGTGCAGGTCGTCAATGCCCTTGATGTCAGCGGGGGTCACGCCCTTTTCCTCCATCAGCTTGCGATAGGGAGGGCAGTTGTCCCACACGTGCTGCACCTGCTTTACCAGCTTTTCGGATTGCAGCGCACGGATCTGCTCATAGGGCATGGTTTCGATCTCTTTTTGATAGTAACGTTCTTCCATTTGAAGAATCCTCCATCCTTGCAGATTTATCTTTAGTTATCGTAGCTTGTGTGAAAGGCCGTCTTGTTCAGCTCTACAAAGCGGGGCTTGACGGTTTTTTCAATGGCGGCAAGCCATTTTTCCTCGGGGATCGGCAGATATTTGGCAAGCTTTGCCATCAATACAATGTTCACGGCCTTGGCGCTGCCGGCGGCACGGGCAAGGGAAAGCGCATCCACAGCATCCACCGCTACGCCCTTGGCTACAAGCTCGGAAAGCACCTCGCCGGGGTAGGTGGCGTTGCCGATCAAAACAGGCATGGGGTCGATCTCCTGGGTGTTCACAATGATGCGGCCGGTGGGTGCAAGGCAGGCTGCCCAGCGTGCTGCCTCCAGCTTCTCAAAGGAAACGATGAAATCAGCTTCGCCCTCTGCAATCACAGGGGAATAGACGCGCTCGCCAAAGCGCACGTAGGTCACAACGCTACCGCCGCGCTGGCTCATGCCGTGCACCTCGGAAACCTTCACGTCGTAGCCCTCGTCAAGGAGCAAGCGCCCGAGAAGCTTGGAGGCCAGAAGGCTACCCTGACCGCCTACGCCAACAATCATAATATTCGTGGTTTTCATGCGCGGTCGCCTCCTTTTTCAATGGCATTGAATTTGCACAGCTGCATGCAGACGTCGCAACCCACGCAAAGGGTGCTGTCGATGTGTGCCTTGCCGTCCTTGATGCTGATGGCAGGGCAGCCGAGGGTAGCGCATTTCTTGCACTTTTTACATTTGTCCTCGTTCACCGAGAGGGGGGGGTTGGTTTTGACGGTCTTCAGCAGCACGCAGGGACGGCGGGAAATGATCACAGAGGGCTCCTCTGCGGCCAACTCCTCCTTCACGGCAGCGTCACAGGCGGCCAGATCATAAGGATCCACCACGCGCACGCGGTTGATGCCAAGGGCGTGGCAAAGTGCCTCCAGATCTACCTTGGCGGCGGGATCGCCCTTGATATTGTAGCCGGTAGTGGGGTTGTGCTGGTGGCCGGTCATGCCCGTGATGGAGTTGTCAAGAATGATCACGGTGGAGTTGGATGCGTTGTAGGCAATGTTCACAAGACCGGTCATGCCGGAGTGCATGAAGGTGGAGTCACCAATGACGGCCACGGAGCGCTTGCTTCTTTCAGCGTCACCCGCAAGGTTAAAGCCGTGCAGACCGGAGACCGAGGCGCCCATGCAAAGGGTGGAATCCAGCGCAGAAAGGGGCGGTACGGCACCCAGCGTATAACAGCCGATGTCACCGAGTACGGTGATTTTGTTTTTCGAAAGCGTGTAGAAAAGGCCACGGTGGGGGCATCCGGCGCACATCATGGGAGGACGGGCGGGGATGTCGGAATCGGCGGTGGGCACAGCTTCCGTAGGCAGGCCAAAGGCCGCGCGGATGGTGGCCTGAGAGTATTCGCCGATGGGGGAGAACAGCTCCTTGCCCACTACGGAAAGGCCGAGGTTCTTGCAGTGCGTTTCGATGATGGGATCCAGCTCCTCGATGACGTAGAGCTTATCCACCTTGGCAGCAAAGTCGGTGAAGAGCTTTTCGGGCAGGGGATTGGGCATGCCGATCTTCAGCACGCTGACGCTGTCGCCAAAGACCTCCTTTACGTACTGATAGCAGGTGCCGGAGGTGATGATGCCGATGTCGGTGCCGCCCATTTCCACACGGTTGAAGGGGCAGTCCTCACCGTAAGCGGCAAGGGCTGCGGTGCGCGCCTCCACCACAGGGTGACGCTTTTTGGCGTTGCCGGGCATCATGATAAATTTGGCACCGTTCTTTTCGTAGAGCTTCGGCTCGGTTGCCACGCGCTCACCGATCTCCACCACAGACTGACTGTGGGAAACGCGGGTGCACATGCGGAGCAGCACGGGAGTGTCAAACTGCTCGGAGAGGGCGAAGGCCTCGCGGGAGAAGGCGAGCGCCTCGGCAGAGTCTGCCGGCTCCAGCATGGGAACCTTGGCGGCGATGGCATAGTGACGAGAATCCTGTTCGTTTTGTGAGGAGTGCATGGCGGGATCGTCGGCCACGCAGATCACAAGACCGCCGTTGACGCCGGTGTAGGAAAGGGTAAAGAGGGGGTCAGCAGCTACGTTCAGACCTACGTGCTTCATGGCGCAGGCGGCGCGTACACCGCCAAGGGAGGCGCAGAAGGCCACTTCGGCGGCAACCTTTTCGTTGGGAGCCCATTCGCTGTGAATGTCGCCGTAGGCGGAGAGGAATTCGGTAATTTCGGTAGAGGGGGTGCCGGGGTAGCTGGAAACCAGCGAAAGCCCACCCTCGTAAAGACCTCTGGCAACGGCCTCGTTGCCGATCATCAGTTGCTTCATATTCTATGTATCCTTTGGGATTATTGGAATTATTTGAAGGCGATCACGCCTTGTTCTGTGCGGCCACCAGACCCTCGCCGCCGTAAATGCGACGGAGCTTGGGCTTTTCGATCTTGCCGGTGGGATTGCGGGGGACGTCGGCGAAAATGATCTTGCGGGGACGCTTGTAGCGGGGCAGGGACTGACAGAACGCCATCACTTCCTCCTCCGTGCAGGTAACACCGTCCTTCAGCTCGATCACGGCGGCGGCGATCTCGCCCAAACGTGGGTCGGGCAGACCGATCACGGCCACGTCCTTGATCTTATCAAAGCCGGAGAGGAAGTCCTCGATCTGAACGGGGTAGAGGTTTTCACCTCCGGTAATGATCACATCCTTCTTGCGGTCAACGAGGAAGATGAAGCCGTCCTCGTCCTCCATGGCCATATCGCCGGAGCAAAGCCAACCGTCACGGAGCGTGGCGGCGGTAGCCTTTTCGTCGTTGTAATAGCATTTCATTACGCCGGGGCCACGCAAGAGGAGCTCGCCCACCTCGCCGCGGGGGACGGTGTTGCCCTCGGGGTCGGTGATCTTGGCCTCCCAGCCGAAGCCGGGCTTGCCGATGGCGCCTACCTTATGTACGTTTTCCACGCCCAAGTGCACCGCGCCGGGGCCAATGGACTCGGAAAGACCGTAGTTGGTGTCGTAATCGTGGTGGGGGAAGTAAGCCTTCCAGCGTTTGATCAAGCTCTGAGGCACGGGCTGTGCGCCGATGTGCATCAATCTCCATTGATCGAGATCGTAATCGGAAAGCTTCAGCTCGCCGCTGTCAAGGGCGGCCAGAATATCCTGCGCCCACGGCACAAGAAGCCATACGATGGTGCATTTTTCCTCGGAGGCGGCACGCAGGATGGTTTCCGGCGAGGTACCCTTCAGGATCACGGCCTTGGAGCAGGAAAGAAGACTGCCGAACCAGTGCATTTTTGCACCCGTATGATACAGCGGGGGAATGCAGAGGAATACGTCGTCCCGAGTCTGGCTGTGGTGGTTCTGCTCCACGCGGCAGGCGTGCAAGAGCGCGCGGTGGGTATGTAAAATGGCTTTGGGGAAGCCGGTGGTGCCGGAGGAAAAGTAGATGGCCGCATCATCATCCTCGGTGAGATGGGGCGTGCGGTAAACGCCGGAGCACTCGGCGGTCATTTCGGCGTAATCCTCAGCAAAGGAGGGGCAGCCCGTGCCGGCGTAAATGAGCAGACGACCGCGGCTGATGGTGTCGGCGATCTCCTCCACACGGCCGATAAATTCGGGGCCGAATACAAGCGCGTCAGCCTCGGCAAGGTTCAAGCAATAAGTGATCTCGTCGGCAGCGTAGCGGAAATTGAGGGGAACGGCCAGCGCGCCGGTTTTCAGAATACCGAAGTAGATGGGCAGCCATTCGATGCAGTTCATCAGAAGGATGGCAACCTTGTCACCCTTGCCGATGCCGCGTGCTGTCAGGGCGTTGGCAAAGCGGTTGGCCTTTTCGTCAAAAACGCGCCAGGTGATCTCGCGTCGGTAATAGGGCGCGCGCAGAGAGGGCTCCACCAGCTCGTAATCGCGCCAGGTAAGCCTGCGGGTCTCGCGGGCGGCGGGGTTGATCTCCACCAGCGCCACGTCCTCCGGGTATTGGCGCGCGTTGTTTTCCAGTAAATCCGTAATTATCATAGATACCTCTTTCGGCAATGTTATCGTGCCGCTTACTACATATATAAAATAAATAATGATAATAGTATAGCACTCCGACACTTTCTTGTCAATGTGTATTTTGTCACATTAAAAGGATTATTGTGATTTTTGTTATGAAAATGTGGTGTTTTTCAAAAAAATATCTTCTGCTTTTGACGAAAAAAACACAAAAAATAAAAAACGAAAAATTTTTTTCAAAAACCCCTTGACAATTTGCTTTTGTTTTGGTATGATATACAAGTCGCCACCCGGCGCACGGAGAGATGGCTGAGTTGGTCTAAGGCGCACGACTGGAAATCGTGTATAGGCTAATACCCTATCGAGAGTTCGAATCTCTCTCTCTCCGCCATAACAAAAGGGCACCCAATCGGGTGCCCTTTTTTTATGGCGGAGCGGGGGGCTGATGGGAACGAAGCATTGCTTTTGCTTTGTTCTTCGGTTTTTGATTTGGCTTGCAAAGCAAGGCGAGAGTTCGCATTCGCCGCCCGAAGGTCGGGGTGCTTGCACACCAGACGCAGGGCGTGCGAATCTTCCGCCGCAGGCGGAATACCTCTCTCCAAGTTCTATACTCAC
>JAFTQT010000070.1 GCA_017462615.1 Clostridia bacterium
CACCTTGCCGTAGACCCACACCTCGGGGTACTTGCCGAGGTTATCCGGCACGTCGGTCTCCCACGCGGTGATACCGCCCTCCACCTGCAACGTCACGTTACGGAGGGTGATGTTTTCAAGCGGGCTCTCCGCAAGGCCGCACACGTTGGAGGTATACTGGTCGCCGCCGTTCCAGGGCTCCTGTATCTTCCCGCCGGCAACGAAGGTCTTATAATTCCATTCAATGGCTTCCCAGGCCTCGTAAGGCCCCTTGGCGATGATGTTTTCCAGCGTCACGTTGCGGATATGTCCCACGGGCACGCCTGCGGGGCCGCGCATCCGCGCGCCGGTATGGATGAAAATGGGAGCGCCCGCGTTTTTAATGCGGATGTTTTTGATGGTAAGGCCGTCAATTATAGCACCGTCCACGCTCTCAATGGCAATGGCTGTGATACGGGTGTCCCGCACGTCGATATTTTCAATATTAATGTTGTAAAAGCCACCGTTGGTCTCAGTGCCAAACTTGATGGCCGAGCAGCGACTCTTGACGCGGCAGTTTTTCACCGTAATATCCCGACAGGCATCCAAGCGGTTGAGGGTATAAGAGGATTTGAAGACGATGCCGTCATCGCCGCTCTCCACGTCGCAGCCGTGAATGCGCACGTTTTTGCAGTTATCGGGGGAAATGCCATCGATGTACACCCGCATTTTGAGCCCGAAAATATCCACATCCTCGCAACCGGCAAAATACACCGCCAGGTCGGTGGCGTTATCGATATCAATACCGCTGATCTCCACGTGGCGGCAATTTTTGAGGGCAATGGTCTTGGCACCGCGGTGCACCATATCCCGTACGTTGTCCTCATCCCACACGCTGCGCATATCAATGCGCCCCGCGCCGCAAATCGCGATATCGTCGCAATCGATACCCACAAACATGGAGGTATGGAAATAGGTGTGAGAGGCATCCTGATAGGCGGGATAATCAATGGGCTCATGAGAGGCGTAATCGTAAAAATTGAGGCTGCCGAGGAGTGTTGCGCCCTCCTCCAGCACCACGTGCACACCACTTTTGAGAAAGACGGTGGCCAGCACGTATTCACCCGCAGGAAAGACTACCTCGCCGCCACCCTCGGCGGCGCAAAGATCGATTACCCGCTGGACGGTATCGGAAACAAGGGTTGCACCATCGGCTACCACACCGTGCTCCGTAACCAAATATCGCTTCATATTCGCTCTCCTTTCGGGAAGATCATCTGTCCAGCTTCAGGTCATCCGCACGGATCCAGCCGATGCGGCGCAGCAGCAGGCAAAGCGCCCAGCTGATGACGGCTGGCAGGATGAAGCAGATCAAAACGAGGCCGATCCAGTCGAAAATCGATACCGTTCCGGGGTATTCGCCCCCAAACCAGCCAAGAATGATGCCGATGGGGCCAAGCAGACCACAGGTGCCCATGCCGGAATTGATGGCCGCGCCGTACATTTTCATACCAAACACGCAGGTAGCAAGAGGGCCGGTGATGGCAGAGGCCACCGTGGGCGGGATCCAGATGCGGGGATTGCGCACGATGTTGGGCATTTGGATCATACTGGTGCCAATGCCCTGGGAGACCAGGCCGCTCCAGCTGTTTTCCCGGAAGCTCATGACCGCAAAGCCCACCATCTGCGCACAGCAGCCGGCCACGGCAGCGCCGCCCGCAAGGGCAAGCCCCTCGGCGTTGGGCGGGATCACGCCGGTAGCCAATGCAGCGCCCGAAAGACCGATGGCGGCACAAATGGCAGCGGAGCTGATGGGCAGAGTCAGCGCCACGCCCACCACCACGGAAATGATAAGACCCATTACAAAGGGCTGCTGCTCGGTGGCCCAGCCGATAAACTTACCCACGTAGCTGACCGCCGTACCGATATGCGGCGCCAGCAGCAGCGACAGCACGCCGCCCACAAATACCGTCACGAAGGGCGTGACCAAAATATCCACCTTGGTTTCCTTGGAGACCACCTTGCCGCACTCCACGGCCACGATGGTGACCAGCAGCACCGCCAAGGGGCCGCCGGCAGCACCCAGATCGTTGGCCATCAGACCCACCAGCGCCGAGGAGTACATGACGAAGGGCGGCGCCTTCAGCGCAAAGGCAATGGCCACCGCCATGGCGGGCCCTGCCGCCTTGGCGCCGTAGCTGCCGATGGTCTTGAAAAACGCGAGCCCGGGAATAAGGCCAATGGCGTTGAAAATGGTGGCGATCAGCAGTGAGCCGAAAAGGCCCAGCGCCATGGCCCCCAGGGCGTCAATACCATACCGTTTGGCGGAAAACACGATGTCCTTTCGCGCGAGGAAACGACAAAAGGCGTTCTTTTCATTTGCGTTGCGATTGCTTTGCTCGTTCATAGGTAGCTCCTTTCTCTCCTTTTCCCTCCCGCAGCTGCCGACGCAGCACGTCAAACAGCGAGGAGGAGGCTTGCCTGGCGACCACGCTGGGGTCGTCATAGTTCATAATGGTGGCGTAATCGTGATCCGAAAATACAAAATGCTCCAGAAGCGGCAGCTCCAAAAGGCTCATGGCCTCCGCCAGCTGATGGGTAAAGGCCCGATCGTCCGCTGAGGGAATGGCAAGACCGCCCGGATGGTTATGGGCCAGCACCGCGGCCGCCGCGTTTTTGGCCAGCGCCCGCTCCGCAATGCGGCGCAGAGACAGTCCTACCCGTGAAATAGAGCCGTCGCCCACGTGGAAGCAATCCAGCAGGTGCATGCCGTTATCAAACAGCAAAAGATAGGCGCGCTCTACCGTGAGGCCGAGAAAGCGGGGCGCAAGGAAGGCAGCGATCTTCCCGGGCGTATCGAAAACCGGGCTTTTATCCACGGGGTCAAACTTGGATATCGTGTACCGTTTGGCCACTTCTCCCAGCAAATTCAAATACAGCGCGGTGCCGTCACTCACGCCCGGCACGCCCACCAGACGGTGCGCCTCCCCCTCCAGCACGTGGGTCAACGACCCCATCTCCTCAATGAGAGAATGGGCCAGCTCGTTGGTGTCCCGTCGCGGCAGCGCGTAATACAGCAGCATCTCCAACAGCTCGTGATCCGCAAAGCTGTCGGGCGACGAGGCCGCAAAGCGCTCCTTCATTCTTTGTCGATGGCCGTGATGCAGGTGCTTTTCCTCCATACAGACTCCCCTTTCCTTATGTTTCATCTTCATTTTATCATAAAAGGCCGTGTTTTTCCATACCTTATGAAAAAATTTTGCCATAACTTGCACATTTGCGCGTTTTGTGCTATAATTTTTGTGACACCAAGACCCCAAGCCCTATAAAGGAGAAGATCTATGGATATCAAAAAGCTACTAAGCGAAATGACGCTTGCCGAAAAGCTGGGGCAGCTGACTCAGCTGAACGCCGTCTTTTTCAATGCGGAAAACGACGCGGATATCACCGGCCCCGCCGCCAAGCTGCACATTGGAGAGGATGATATTTCCCTCACCGGCTCGGTACTGAACTTTACCAGCGCCGCCTTGATGAAAAAGACCCAGGACGCCGCCATGGCCCGCCAGCCTCACCACATTCCCCTGCTTTTCATGCAGGATGTGATCCACGGCTTCCGCACCGTTTATCCCATTCCCCTTGCCATGGGCTGCTCCTTTGACGAGACGCTGGTGGAGGACTGCGCGCGAATGGCCGCGAAGGAGGCCGCCGTCAGCGGCGTGCACGTGACCTTTTCGCCCATGATGGATCTTGCCCGCGATGCCCGCTGGGGGCGGGTGATGGAATCTCCCGGCGAGGACCCCACCCTTAACGGCCGCGTGGGTGCCGCATTTGTCCGCGGCTATCAGGGCGACGGAACCGACCCCTACGATATCCCCGCCTGTGTCAAGCACTTTGCGGCCTACGGTGCACCGGAGGCGGGCCGCGATTACGCGCCCGTGGAGCTTTCCGAGCACACCCTGAGAGAATACTACCTTCCTGCCTACCGCGCCTGCGTGGATGCGGGTGTCAAAATGATCATGCCCGCCTTCAACACCATTGGCGGCGTGCCCTGTACTGCCAACCGTCATCTCCTTGACACCATTCTGCGCCGCGAATGGGGCTTCAAGGGTGTTGTCATCAGCGATTACCACGCCCATCACGAGATGGTGAAGCACGGCGTGGCGGAAAACGACAAGGAAGCCGTTGCCCTCGCCGTTAACGCGGGCTGCGATATTGAAATGATGTCCACCGCCACCTACCGCTTTGCCAAAGAGCTTTTAGACGAGGGGCGCATCACCATGGAGCAGATCGACGCCGCCACCCTGCGGGTGCTGGAGCTGAAAAACCAGCTGGGGCTCTTCGAAAATCCCTACCGCGTGGCGAGCGAGAAGGAAGAAAAGCGCCTGCACCTTTGCCCCGAGCATCGGGCACTTGCCCGCCGAGCTGCCGAGGAATCCGCCGTGCTGCTGAAAAACGACGGCGTGCTGCCCTTCTCCAAGGCGCTCCGCAAGGTGGCTGTCATCGGCCCCTTCGCCAAGGAGCAGGGCATCAAGGGCAACTGGGCCGGTAACGGCCGGGACGAGGATTGCGTCACCGTGCTTGCCGGCGTGCGCACGCTCCTCCCCGACGCGGAGGTCGCCACTACCCGTGGCTGCAGCTGGGAGCTTGGTGAAACCAAGGTGCCGGATCTTGAGGAGGCCGTGGAGCTGGCCTCGGAGGCCGATGCCGTGGTGCTTTGCCTTGGCGAATATCAGCACCATTCCGGCGAGGGCAACAGCCGCGCCACTCTGACCCTTTCCCCCGCCCAGATGACCCTGGCACGAGCCGTGCTGGACGCCAATAAGAACACCGCCGTGGTGCTCTTTAACGGCCGCCCGCTGGTGATCCCGGAGCTCTCCGCCATCGCCCCTGCCATTCTCGATATGTGGCAGCCCGGCACCGAGGGCGGCAACGCCGCCGCACGGCTGCTGTTTGGCGATGCCAATCCCTGCGGCAAGCTCTCCATGAGCTTTCCCTATCACGAGGGACAGTGCCCCATTTATTACAGCCATCTGCACACCGGCCGCCCTGTCGCCAACCCCAAGGAGATCACCCAAACAGGTTACTGCTCCCGCTACATGGACGTACCCGTTGACCCGCTTTACGTCTTCGGCCACGGTCTTTCCTACAACACCTACACCTATGACAATCTGACGTTGAGTGCAGATGTCATTCACCCCGGTGAGGAGCTGGAGGTAGCCGTTACGGTGAAAAACGAGGGCAAACGGTATGGAAAAGAGACGGTTCAGCTCTATATTCGCGATAAGGTGGCCAGCGTGGCCCGCCCTGTGAAGGAGCTGAAGGATTTCGTGAAGCTGGAGCTGGAGGCCGGCGAGAGCGCGGCCGTTATCTTCACCATCACCGAGGAGGATCTCCGCTTCCACACCGTCTCCGGCGCATTTGACAGCGAGGCCGGAGAATTTGAGGTGATGGTAGGAAAAAGCAGCGATGAGCTGCTTGCCGCTACCTTCCGGCTTGAGAAATAACGCAAAACCATCCTGAAAGGAGCACGATTATGAGAAATCTGATCATCACACGCAACAAGAGCTTTGTGGGCGCGCTGGCCAAAATGAAGGTTTACGTGGAGGCCCCCGAGGCGCCCGAGATCTTCATCAACAACGTACCCTGCCGCAAGCTGGGCACGCTGAAAAACGGCGAGACCGCCACCTTCTCCATCGGAGAGCACCCACAGCGCATATTCGTCATCGCGGATAAGCTCAGCCGTGGCTATTGCAGCGAGTTCGCACCGCTTCGGGCGGGAACGGAGGACGTGATCCTCAGCGGGCAATGCCGCTACAATCCCCTGGCCGGCAACGCCTTCCGCTTTGACGGCACCCCCACCCGAGAAATGGAGGAGCACCGCCGCAAAGGAACCGGCAGGGGGCTTATCATCTTCTGCATCGTTCTGGCAGTCAGCGTACTCCTGGGCTTTTGCGTGGGCGTGTTAGGTGTGCTGGGCAGCCTTTTTGGAGAAGCCTCTCCCGAGACCTTCACCATAGACGAGCTTTCCATTACGCTGACCGACGATTTTGAGGAGATCGTGGAGGAGGGCGAGGTAGTCGGCTTTTCCACCGACACCGTTGCCGTTTTCGTATACGAAAAGGAATACGACTCAAACCCCGGCCTTGAAAACTACACCCTGCACGAGTTCGGCTATTTGCTGTTGGACACCTGCGAGGCAGACCCCTCCGTTGAGCTGAAAAAGGACGGCGATTTCGAATATTTTGAAATGGCGCTTCCCAATACGCAAACGGGGCAGGATATGACCTATTTTACGGTATTTTTCAAAACGGATACCGCCTTCTGGATCGTGGAGTACTATACGCCCACAGAAAATATGGAGGATTTCCGCACGCTCTTTCTGCGCTGGTCCCGCACCGTTGAGCTGGCAGATTGACGCCAATTACCCGCCAAACGGTACATAAAAAAGGAGCGGAGACACAAAAGTGTCTCCGCTCCTTTTTGGCCAGAGAGGATATTCAATGCTTCAGCTCCAGCGAATGGAGCAGCTCCACTTCGCTCTTGCGGGTCTTGAGGTAATGCCGCAGGAAGATGCAGGAGATGACAAAATGCGCCAGCGCCGTTAATCCCCAGGAGATCGGATAGGACCAATAGATCACGTCCAACGTCGGCACGGCACGAAACACGGTGGAGATCCACACCACCCGGAACACGCAAGCGCCCAGCAGACTCACCACCGTGGAAGCCACGGATTTGCCGAGGCCGCGCACCACACCGCTGCCCACCTCCATAAAGGCCAAGGAAAAATACAGTGTGAACATGATCATCATCTTCTTCACGGCGGTCTCGTAAGCAATCTGATCCAGACTTCCCGCCGCACCGGGATGCACGTCGTAAAGCGCCAGCAGGGGGGTGCGCAGAAGGATCAGCGCGCTGCTGAATGTCACCGCTACAAGAAAGGTGAGAAAATAACAGCACCCCATCACGCGCTTGACGCGCTCGTATTTTGCCGCGCCCACGTTCTGACTGGTAAAGGTGATGGCGGCCTGATAGAGCGAATTTGTCGCGGTGTAGGCAAAGCCCTCCAGATTGCTGGCGGCGGCGTTGCCCTTCACCACGGGGGCAAAGGCCGCATCCGCTCCGACCAGAGCGTTATTGACCTGCAAAATAGAGGATTGGATCACCATATTGGAAAGAGAAAACAATGATCCCTGCAGACCGGCGGGAAGGCCGATATACACGATCTGACGGAGAGACGCGCGATCCATGCAAAGCCGGCGGAAGGAGAATTTGCAAGCGCCCTCATCCCGCATCAGCCGCCACAGCAAGATCGCGGCGGAGATCACGTTGGAAAGTGCCGTGGCCAACGCCACGCCCTCCACGGAAAGCCCCACTACCAGTACGAAAAACAGATTCAGCACCACGTTGCCAAGGCCGGCAAGGGCCAGCACGTACAACGGCGTTTGGGTGTCGCCCTTGGCGCGCAGAATGGCGATACAGTAGTTGGTCAACGCCAGGAACGGTGCGCCGGCAAAATAAATGATCGTGTAGGTGGTAGCAAGATCCAAAAGCTTACCCTCCGCGCCCATTAACCCCAAAACGGGGCGGGAAATGAAGAAGCCCAGCATGGTTCCCACCACGCCCAGCAGCACGCTGAGAAGAATGGCGGTGTGGGTGGCTCTTGACACCCGCTCGTCATCCCTTGCGCCCAAGTGGCGTGCCACCACCACGTTGGCGCCGGTGGCAAAGCCCATAAACACGTTCAGCACCAGGTTGACGAAGGCACCCGTCATGCCGATGGCACCCACCGCATCCGGCTCGGAGGAAAGACCCACCACCATCATATCTGCAGCGTTATAGAGCGTCTGCAGCAAATTAGTGGCCATAAGGGGCAGGAAAAACGCCACGATCTTGCCAAGCAGCGGCCCCTCGGTCATATTCAGTTCTTTCTTTTTGGTCAGTGTCATCGGCATGTCTCCTCGGCCAAGGCAAGCCGGGCGCCCTCGCCCTTTTTTGCCCTCTGCCGCCTTTCTCAACACAGTTATAGCACAAAAACACAGTATTGTCAAGCGGTGCGCAGCTATATTTTCATGATTTGTGCCCCGACGTGCAGTGGCCGTCGGGGCACTTACGTTATACCGTCGCCCGTTCGCTTTGGCGCACGGCGTGCCGGATGGTCAAAAGCACCAGTATGCATTGCACGGTGCCGGTCAGCAGCCAGGTGACGGGATAGCAAATGTACAGCGAAAGGGGCGTTTCAAATGCCCGGAACACCGTGTAGATCCACGCCACGCGGAGAGCACAGGTGCCAATTAGGGTTATAACGGTAGAGGAAACGGCCTTCCCCAGCCCCTTGGCCACGCCGCTGCAGATCTCCATGAAGCCCGCCGTCGCGAAAGGCAGTGCCACAAGGGCGGTGCGCAGCTGCGCGATCTCGTAGGCGATGCGATCAAGACTCCCCTCCGCCCCCTTTTGCACACCGTACAGGGCAAAGAGCGGATCGCGCAGCAAAAAGATCGTGAGCGGAAAGAGCGTAGAAAAGATCAGCGACAGTCCGTTGCAAAGCAACAGCACGCGCATGACGCGGCGCGGCTTTTTTGCGCCCACGTTCTGACTGGTAAAGGTAATGGCCGCCTGCACAAAGGCATTGTTGGCCGTACTGACGAAGGTGCCGAGGTTCTGCGAGGTGGCGTTTCCCTTCACAACGGGAGCGAAATCGGTCACACCCGGGCACATGATGTCGTTGAGGCGCAGCACCGAGGATTGGATCAGAATATTGGAAACCGAAAACAGGGAGGATTGGATGCCCGTGGGCAGACCAACGTGCAGGATCGAAAGGAAGCTTTTTTTATCAATACCCAGCCGACGGGGCGAGAAATGGCACTCACCCGGGTCACGATGCAGTCGCCAGAGCAGCAGCGCAGCGGAGATCACGTTGGAAAGCGCCGTGGCCAGCGCCACACCCTCCACGGACATGCCGAAGCCCAGCACGAAGAGAAGGTTGGAAAAAACGTTGAGCAGCCCCGCGAGGGCAAGCACCACAAGCGGCGTTTGCGCGTCACCCTTGGCGCGCAGAATAGAGGCGGTGTAATTGGTCAGCGCCACGAAGGGTACACCCAGAAAATAGATCCGCGTGTACAGCGTCGCCAGCGTCAGCAGCTTGCCGCTGACACCCATAAGTGCCAGAATGGGGCGGGAAAGCAGGACGCCGATCAGGGCGGAAGCAAGGCCGAAGATCAAGGACATGGCAATGGCGGCATGCACGGCGCGGGAGGCCCCCTCCCGTTCTTTTGCGCCGATATGTCGCGCCACTACCACGTTGGCGCCGGTGGAAAAGCCCACGAAGATGTTGACGATGAGATTGGTCAGCGCCGTGGTGGTACCAATGGCGCCCACCGCATCCGGCTCCGAGGAAAGGCTGACCACCATCATATCCGCCGCGTTGTACAGCACCTGCAGCAGATTTGTCAATATAATAGGAACGCTGAAGGCAATGATCTTGCCAAGCAGCGGGCCGTTGATCATATCCATATTTTTCCGCTTGGTCAAAATAGACATTTTGCCTCTCCCTTCGGTTTTTCCATCCCGTTACTGCATTTATATGCTTTTTATAGCACAATACAACGGCGAAGTCAACCCTTTTTTGATAAAAATACGATTTTGGCACAAAAAACACGAAAGCACACCAAAAAGGTGCGCTTTCGTGCTGTAAATGCCGTTAAAACGCGCCGCCGAGACGCAGCAGGAAGGTCACCAGGAATACCGTCAGCGCCGAGGCCAGCGTGGACCACACCACCAGCTGCCCTGCCAGCACCACGTCGCCACCCATTTCCTGTACCATGGGCACGCTTGGTACCGCCACGGGCGTAGCAAACACCGAAACGAAGGTGGCAAAATGCGCGGGAGTGAAGCGATCGCGGAAGAAAATATACGCCACGCCGATGGCAAGAGCGGGCACCACAACCACGCGCACCATGGTGCCGAAGATGATCTCCTTTTTCAGCGCCGCCACGGCGGAAAGCTCAAACTGTGCACCCAGCACCAGAAGAGCCAAGGGAATGGCAAGACCGGCCAGATACTGCAGAACCGTGAAGAGAGGATCGAGATCCGAGAGACGGAAGGAAATGCCGAACCGCTCAAAGACCGTACGGATCAGAATGCACACCAATGCGGCGGCAATGCCCAGGATCAGCGGATTCTTGAGAATATCGAGAACGATCTTTTTCACGCTGACCTTGCCCTCGCCGTCGTTGCCGATGGCGGTAAGGCTCACCACCGCCAGCACGTTGAAAAGCGGAATAACGGCAGCGGAAAGCAACGTGGCGGCAATGGCGCCCGCCTCGCCGTACAGAGAGTTGGCAAGGGGTATACCGATAAGGGAGTAGCCCGAGCGCACCGCCGCCTGCACCAGCACGCCGCGCCGATTTTTTTGTCCGGCCACCATGATAGAGGCAGGAATGGAGAGAAAAAACACCACCAGCAGCGCGATGACCACGTAGCCGATAAAGGCAAAGTCAAAGCCAGCAAGGCTCTTGATCTTATAGATGTTTACAAACAGCATCACGGGCATAAATACGCGGAACACCAGCCTGTTTGCCTCCTTGGCAAAGCTTTCGCCCACCATACCCACGCGCTTCAGAAAATACCCCATCAGCACCATCAGCACGATGGGTGCGATAGCACTCAGAGCAAAAATCAAAGAATCCATAAACTGCCTCCCCGGTGACTTTATAAGAAAGCAGAAGCCCTCTTGCGAGGGCTCCTTTTATGCGGCAATGTGCCTTGCCGCGAGTGATTTCATCATTGCCGTGATATTGTAGCACATTTTTCGATGGAAAGCAAGATATTTCGTTAAAATTTTAACCATTTCATTTTAACAAAGTTTTGCAAAAAAAGTCAGTTTCCCTTGTGCGTTTTATTGTATTTATTTATCTTTTAATATGAATTGATTCGTTTTGGTTATGAAACGCGACGATTGCTTGTGAGCTCACGTGCTCGCCGCAAGGTGAGGACATCGGGTCCCTACAGTTTTGTATGCACGAACAAAGCGACAAATCAAAATTTTCGCTTTCTTTCGGCTATTCGCGATGTGCGCCATCCCTCCTTTTTAAGGTTTTTGCGGAGGTGAGGGTAAATTTTTTGCCCTAAAAGGGCAAAAAAGAGGGGGAGGAGG
>JAFTQT010000071.1 GCA_017462615.1 Clostridia bacterium
CATCGATATGCGCAAGTATTTGGTGAGGAGATGACCTTTTGAGGAAGAGGGAGGAAGCGGGGGAGCTTTTGCAAAAGCTCCCCCGCTTCCTCCCTCTTCCTCAAAAGGTCATCTCCTCACCAAATACTTGCGCATATCGATGGCGCAGGCGATAAGGATGATAAGGCCCTTGATGATATACTGCATATTGGCGTCGATGCCAAGGAAGGTGAGCCCCACGAAGATGAGGCGCAGCAGCACCACGCCAAGGATCACGCCGCCGATCTTACCCGTGCCGCCCACGAAGGACACGCCACCGATGACACAGGCGGCGATGGCGTCAAGCTCGTAGTTGAGACCTGTGGCGGCGGAATTGGAGCCGATACGGGCGGCCTCGATGAAGCCGGTGACACCGTAAAGGAGACCCGCCAGGGTAAAGACCAGGATGATCACAAGGCGCACATTGACGCCGGATACGTTGGCTGCCTCCGGGTTGGAGCCCACGGCAAACATATTCTTGCCAAAGGTGGTTTTGTTCCATACCACCCACATGACGGCGGTCAGTAAAATCACGTACCACACGTAATTGGGCACGGGCGTGTTGCCAAGGCTGAAAAAGCTGCCCTTGATGAAGTCGGTGTAGGCGGGAGCGAGGCCGGAGAGGGACTGGCCGTTGTTATTGCCGATCATCAGGAAGAGCAAAAGCGCTCCGTAGACGATGAGCTGGGTGGAAAGGGTGACGATAAAGGGGTGCAGATGAAAGGTGGCGGTGCAATAGCCGTTGATGAAGCCCACCAGTGCCCCGATGGCCAGCACCAGCAGCAGCACCACGGGGATGGGAAGGGTGGGGAGATTCGGAAACATTTTGCCGGCATAGCCTGTGCTTTGCAGAAGGGCTGCGGAAACGCAGGCCACAAGACCCACGATCCGACCGGCGGAAAGGTCGGTGCCGGTGAGAATGATGGCACCGGCAATACCCAGGGCAATGGGCAAATTGGCCGCGGAAAGCGAAACGATGTTGACGATGGAGGGCAGGGAAAGGAAACGCGGATTGAAGCATTGGATCAGTATAATGGCGGCCACAAGGAAGATATACAGGGAATTGTTGATAAGGAGCTCCCAGAGATAGCGGCGACGCGCCGATCTGTCCAGGGATTTGATTTTTTCTACGATCTCTATTTTCATAAGATTGCCTTTCTTTGTCAGACGTTTTTGGCCGCCAGCGCCATGATCTCCTCCTGGGAGGTGCCGTCTGCCGCCACCTCTCCTGTGATCTCTCCGCCGGACATCACGTAGATGCGATGGCAGACGCCCAAAAGCTCCGGCAGCTCGCCGGATACCATCAAAATGGCAGAACCCTCGGCGGCCAGGCGCTGCATCAGCTGATAGATCTCGTATTTGGCGCCCACGTCAATGCCGCGGGTGGGCTCATCCAGCAGCAGGATGCGGGGTTCACAAAGAAGCCAGCGTCCCAGAATGACCTTTTGCTGATTGCCGCCGGAAAGGGAACGGATCTTGGTTTTGCGCGAGGCGGTGCGCACCGAGAGGCGTCGGATGATATCCTCGGTTTTCTCATACCGTTTGCGGTCGTTTATGAAAAAAAGGGCACTTAGGAAACGCTTGAGAGAGGAGACGGTGGTGTTTTCCGTGATGTCGAGGATGCCGAAAATGCCGGTGGCGCGGCGCTCCTCGGTGAGCAGGGCAAAGCCGTTGCGAATGGCCTCTCTCGGGTTGCGGTTGCGGATCTCGCGGCCGTTCAGATAGAGCGTGCCACCATCTCTTGCGGAAAGACCAAAGATGTTCTCCAGCAGCTCGCTGCGTCCCGCTCCGGCAAGACCCGCCAGCCCCACGATCTCCCCCGCGCGCAGATGGATGGATACGTTTTTTACCTTGGTGTAGCGGGAGGTAAGCCCATCCGTGCGGAAGAGCGTGTCGCCTATTTTTTGGGATTTAGACGGGAAACGGTGTGAGATTTCCCGCCCTACCATCAAGTGGATGATCTTATCCATGGTCATTTCCGAGGCGGGGGCGGTGGAGACGTTAGCGCCGTCGCGCATGACGGTGATGTCGTCGGAGATCTGCAGGATCTCCTCCATTTTATGAGAGATATAAATGATGCCGCAGCCCCGCTCCTTCAGTGTGCGGATGATGCGGAAGAGGTGCCCTACCTCCTCCTCGGTAAGGGACGAGGTGGGCTCGTCCAGCACGATGACCTTAGCGTCGTAGGACACGGCCTTGGCGATCTCTACCATCTGCCGCTCGGAGACGGACATGGTGCCCATCGTGCGGCGCGGATCAATGGAAATGCCAAGATCCCCCAAAACGGTGCGAGTTTTTTCATATAACGTTCGGTCAGAGACCAGCCCGAAGCGTCGGGGATAGCGCCCCAGCCACATATTATCCATTACGCTGCGCTTCAGCGCCTGGTTCAGCTCCTGGTGCACCATGGCCACGCCCCTGTCCAGCGCCTCTCTGGGGTTTTGAAAGCGCACCGGCTGGCCGGAGAGGAGGATGGTTCCGCTATCCGGCTGGTTGATGCCGAACAGACATTTCATCAGCGTGGATTTTCCGGCACCGTTCTCGCCCATCAGGGCGTGAACGGTGCCGGCGCGCAGGGTGAGCGATACGGCATCCAGGGCTCGCACGCCGGGAAAATCCTTGCGGATCTCCCGCATCTCCAGCAGCGGAACGGTGGTTTTTTCCATACCGTTAGCCGAGATATTTGGCATAATGGATACGAACCTTGCGCACGCTTTCGTCGGTGGTGAGATCGGCGGTGTCGCTCATCAGATCCTTGCCCTCCACCATGGCGTTGGAGGCCAGGCGCAGGAGGGCTGCAGCCATGCCGTCGGCATCCTGGCGGACGGTACCCGCCATTTGCCCCTTGGAGATCAGATTGCGGGCGGCGTCGGTGGCGTCCACGCCGAAGACGGGGATGGCGGTGCTGTTCCCGCCCTTGTTGTAGCCGGCGGTCTGCAGCGCGGAAATGGCACCCTCGGCCATGCCGTCGTTGTTGCAGATCACAAGCTCGATCATGTTGTTGTTTTCTTTGTTGTGGGAGGTCAGGGCCGTGGTCATATACTCGGTGGCGGCGCCTGCCGACCACAGGCCGTTTTTGTCCACCAGATAGCCGTTGGGATTGGCGGCGTCGTAGAAGCGCAGGGCCGGCTTGCCGGCGGAGGCCAGCTTTTTGTTGGCCTCCTCTACGCTGTATTTGGTGCGGTAGATGGCCTCGTTGTTGCCCTACTCGCCCTTGAAGAGGATATAGGAAATGACACCGTCGCCGTTGAGATCCAGCTTTTCGTAGTTCTCAAGGAGATATTCACCGATCATCTCGCCCTGCAGGATGCCCGCCTCCTCGGCCTTGGTGCCCACAAAGGCGCAGCGATCGTAGCTTTGGATCACCTCGTCGCTGACCTCCCGATTGAAAAAGAGCAGGGGGACGTTCGCCTCCTTGGCCAGCGCCACGATCTCCTTGGCGGCATCGTCGGAGCCGGTGTTGACCACGTTCACCAGCAGCGCTCTCGCTCCCTTGGTGATGGCGGTGCGGATCTGCTCGGTCTGGGTGGTCTGGTTGCCGTTGGCGTCGTAATCCTGATAGGAAAGGGAGGCGCCGGAGAGCTTGCTGTCCAGCGCCGCGCGCACGGAGGAGATATAGGGGTCGCTGTAGGTGTAATAGAAGACGTGGACGTCGGTTTCGCCCCGGCAGCTGCAGCTGCACAGGGGCAGCACTCCGGCAAGCAGCAGAGTCAGCGCCGCAAGGAGTGTGAGGATTCGTTTTTTCATTGCAAAAACCTGCCTTTTTCATTTTTGACGCGCGGCGGACGCTTGGCGGCGGCAACACGCGCGATTTGCCGTTAGTTTGCCACGGCGCGGCGCGGTTTATGACGACGCCTGTGTGGAAAACCTTGGAAGTTTTACCGGTGCGCGGCGGTGGTGATTGAAAAAAACGAAAATTAGAGCAAATTTGGAACTGTAATTATGAATTTTTTGTAAATATCTGCTTGATTGTGCATTTTGCCGAGGTGTAGAAAATTCGGGCTCGTTTTTGTGCTATGTGCACAATTAGAACGTGCGTTTTTTGCGGAAAGAACACAATAACAAATTTTTGAGTTGCGGAGCGGAGGGTTAAATAAAATTTACCTTTTGAACCTGGCCGAAAAAGTTGTACAAAAAAAGCCACAAAAAAGCAGGCGCCGGAGAGGATGGAGAGAAATTTTTGCGAAAATGATGTAAATTTTATTTAACACCGAAAACATTGGCAGCGCCAAAGTGCCGAAAAAATGATGCCGTGGGGAATGGGTGAGGGGCGTTGCCGAAGGGGATTCGGAGGGATCGCACGCCCTCGCGTGCATAATGCGCGAGAATTTTTGCCTTGACTTTTGCCCCTCGGCGTGGTAAAATGTTGCCATACGCAAGATCGGCGTGGTATGCGCCGGTCGCGTTGCTTGCGCTCCCATGACGAAACGAACGCGGCGGCGACCCACCCGGGCCGTCCTTTCTGTGTTTTTTACGTGTGGGCGCACAAGCGCGCAAGCTGCGCGGCAGGGCATCTCCTGCCTGTGCCGCAAGCAATTACCAACTGCATTTGCAGAAAACAGAGGAGGAAGAACATGAAACACAAGACTCTCCAACGGTTTCTTGCCCTTGTGCTGGCGGTGACCTTCATCATGGGCAGCGTGCTGATGACGGCTGCTGCTACTGATGGCTCTACGGGCTCCACCACAGACAAGACGCTGGCAGAAATCAGGGAACAGCTCAACGCGATCTCATACGAGGAATACATGGCTAAGTATGAGGAAATTCCCCGTGCTCAAGGTGCGATCGTCGTACCCGGCACGGCCTACGACGCCGAGAACAGCGACGATGACACTCGCGTTGTGACCATCGGTGGCTCCGAGGCACTCTACACGCCGAACCTTGGCTCGGTGTCCTGGAAGGTGCCCGGCGTTTCCCACGCCAAGTACAGCATTGTGATCGAGTACTGGCCAGACGACGCCAAGTCCGCGTCCATCGAGCGTATTTTGAAGATCAACGGTGCCATTCCCTTTGCCGAGGCGCGCTTCCTGACGCTGCCTAAGGTATGGACCAATCAGTACGTGGCTGCCGAGGTGACGCTGCCCAAGAAGAGCGATAAGACGCTGGAGCAGCTGAAGGACGAGGCGGTCTCCATTGGCTTTACCGGTGCCGAGATCAAGGAGGAGAACGGTGAGAAGTTCCTCAGCCTTGAGATCCCTGCCGTATGGACCGAGGATATCTGCAATTTCGTCAATACTTATACCGTGCGCTTCCTCACCTCCGATATCGATGAGAACGAGCTTCGCCCCGGTATGGTGCAGACGCCCGAATGGCGTACCTACGAGCTCCGCGATGCCGACGGCTTCTACGCTGAGAGCTTTGAGTTCGTGCTGGAGCCCGACGCCGACGGCAACGTGACCATCACGCTGGAGGCTGTCAACGAGCCCATGTCCATCAAGTCCATCTCCCTCATCCCTCACGAGGATCTCATCGGCTACGACGAGTACCTCAAGAAGTATGCGGGCATCGCCTCCGGCGAGGACTGGGTGACCATTCAGGCTGAGTACTCCGGCGCCTCCTCCTCTCAGACCATTTATCCTCTGGAGGACCGTACCGACGCCGCTACCGTTCCCTCTGATACCGGCCACGTGCTGCTGAACACCATCGGTGGTGACAAGTGGCAGACTGCCGGCCAGTGGGTGCGCTACAGCTTCAAGGTCAGCACCAGCGGTATGTACAATATCGCTGCCCGCTACCGCCAGAACGTGCTGGACGGTATGTACGTCTGCCGCTCTGTCCGCATCGCCAGCAGCGGTGCACCGGTAGGCTCCCTTGGCTACTACGATGGCGCCGTGCCCTTCTTTGAGGCTTCTCAGGCACGCTTCAATTATAACTCCGCATGGCAGTCCACCATCCTCAACGACGGTGAGACCGAAGCCTTCCAATTCTATTTTGAAAAGGACGTGGAGTACACCATCTCTCTGGAGGTTACCCTCGGCTCCACCGGTGACATCGTACGCCGCGTGACCGAGATCCTGAACTCCGTCAACTCCGACTACCTGGAGATCATGAAGCTGACCGGTGCCGACCCCGACGAGTACCGTGACTACGGCTTCGCCCGCGTGATGCCTCACGTTATGATCGACATGATCATCCAGTCCCGCGAGCTGTACGCCGTGGCAGAGGAGCTGGCAAGAGTAACCGGTGAGAAGAGCTCCAACGTGGCAACCCTGGAAAAGGTAGCCTGGCTGCTGGACCGTATGGGCAGCGACGAGAACGAGATCGCTAAGTATCTCGATCAGCTCAAGTCCTACATCGGCTCTCTCGGCACCTGGCTCGGTGACGCTAAGACCCAGCCTCTCCAGCTGGATTACCTGGTGATCCAGCCTCTCGGCAACGAGGCCCCTAAGGCTAAGGCCGGCTTCTTCGCTTCTCTCGTACACGAGGTGAAGAGCTTTATCATGTCCTTCTTCCGTAACTATGACCGTATGGGTGCTACCTCCGAGGATACCTCCGACGAGGAGATCGTAGAGGTATGGTTGGCTTACGGCCGTGATCAGGCACAGGTTATCCGCAGCCTGATCAACAACGACTTTACCCCCCAGACCGGCATCGCTGTAAACCTGAAGCTGGTTGCAGGCGGCACGCTGCTGCCCTCCGTTCTGGCAGGCCGCGGCCCTGACGTTTACATCGGTATCGGTGAGGATGACGTTATCAACTACGCGATTCGTGGCGCTTTGCTTCCTATTGAACATATGGAAGGCTTTAAGGACTTTGCCCTCTACTATCAGGTAGACGAGAAGTTCAACACCGTTTACGACGCAGCGGGCAACCCTGTTCGTAACCCCAACGCGCAGTTCAACGAGGCCGCTATGCTGGTGCTTGGTATTGCGGACGCCACCGAGACCTACCACTACTACGGTCTGCCCGAGACGCAGAACTTCACCATGATGTTCGTCCGTGAGGATATTCTTGCCGACCTTGATATTGAGATCCCCAAGACCTGGGACGATATCCTGGCCGCCATTCCCAAGCTGCAGGCCAACAACATGCTGATCGGTGGCACGCAGGATTACAAGATCTTCCTTTACCAGATGGGTGGTACGCTGTTTGCCGACAATGGCATGCGTATCAATCTGGATTCCAATGTGGGTCTTGAGTCCTTCGAGTTCATGTGCAACTTCTTCACCATGTATTCCTTCCCCAAGTCCTATGACTTTGCAAACCGCTTCCGTACCGGTGAGATGCCCATTGGCTTCGCATCCTACAACGGTACTTACAACCATCTGACCGTGTTCGCAACCGAGATCAAGGGCCTGTGGGGCTTCTACCCCATGCCCGGCATCGAGTACGTTCGCGAGGACGGCTCTACCTACATCAATAACGTAACTGTTGCAACCACCTCCGCTATCGTTATGCTGAACGGCTGCGATACCGAGGAGCAGCAGAAGCGCGCTTGGGAGTTTATGAAGTGGCACTCCGGTGCGGATTGCCAGATCAAGTACTCCAACGAGATGGTAGCCATCATCGGCCCCTCCGCGAAGCACGCAACCGCTAATATTGAGGCACTTTCCGAAATGCCTTGGACCTCTGCCGAGCTGGAGCAGCTCAGATACCAGTTCCAGAATCTGGCATCCATCCCCAACTACCCCGGTAGCTATATCATCGGTCGTTACACCGGATTTGCCTTCCTTGCTGCATACGAGGATAACGCCAACCCCACTGAGGAGCTGCAGCGTTATATCACCACCATCAACAAGGAGATCACCCGTAAGCGTGAGGAGTTCGGTCTGGAAACGCTGGAGCTTGGCCAGACCCTGCTCAGCAAGCGCCTTGGCCAGATGGTAGAGGCTCTTGACGAGGCAAGAAAGGATCTGGGTGCAGATCACGCTGACGTGAAGACCGCCGAGTCGGCTCTCGGTACGATCCTGAAGCACATTGAGCGCGAGGACTACGATCTCGTGGACGTGCTGGAGCTGAAGGCCGCCGCAGAGCGCATCTCCGCGACGAATAACAGTGCCATGAACGACACCGTGACCGCTATCAACAGAGTGGTTGCCGTGATCGAAGGCACGAAGTAAAACGGTTACATTATATTTAAGCGTTGTAAGTAAGGAGAAAAAACATGTCAAAGAAAAAAGCGGTGGTCAGATCTGACATGACCCGCTGGCAATGGACATTGAAGGAGATGAAGAACAACTGGGTCGGCTATGCAATGGTCGCTCCCTATATGCTGATCTTCACCTGCTTCACCGTGCTGCCCGTGGTTCTGTCGATGGTGATCAGTTTCACGAACTTTAACCTGCTGGAGCTGCCGGATATCGTTTGGCTTGAAAACTATATCCGCCTGTTCCTCGATGACGATATCTTCGTGATCGCGTGCAAAAACACGTTGATCTTCGCGATCATCGTCGGTCCCGTTTCCTATATGATGGCGCTGATGGTTGCTTGGTTCATCAACGAGCTGCCTCCCCGGATCCGCGCAATCGTTACGCTGATCTTCTATGCGCCCTCTATCTCCGGTCAGGTCTACCTTATTTGGGGTACCCTGTTCTCCGGCGACTCCTACGGCTGGGTCAACGGTATTCTGCTTGACCTCGGTCTTATCACCACCGAGATCCAGTGGTTCCAGGACGCGGACTACGTTATGCCTCTTTGTATCGTAGTTGCGCTGTGGACCTCGCTTGGTACCTCGTTCCTGTCCAACATTGCAGGTCTGCAGGGCATTGACCGCTCCATGTATGAGGCCGGTGCCGTAGACGGCGTGCGCAACCGTTGGCAGGAGCTGTGGTATATCACGCTGCCCTCCATGCGTCCGCAGCTGATGTTCTCCGCAGTAATGTCCATCACCTCGTGCTTCGGCTTCGGCGGCGTTGTTACCGCGCTCTGCGGCTTCCCCTCTGTGGACTACGCCGCTCACACCATCATGCACCATTTGGATGACTACGGCAGTATCCGCTTTGAGGTAGGTTATTCCTCCGCTATTGCGGTTGTGCTGTTTGCCATCATGATCGGCGCCAATATGCTGGTCAAGAAACTCTTGTCAAAGGTGGGTCAGTAATATGGCAAAGAAACTTCGTATCAGAGGACATAAAGTCGTACTGAACCGCTCTGCCGGTGGTGATGCGGGCATCACTGTTATGCTGACGATCCTTGGTGCATTTATGTTCCTCCCCATGATCTACGTAATCATGCAGTCCCTGAAGCCTCTTGATGAGCTGTGGATGTTCCCGCCCCGCTTCTTCGTGCGGAACCCCACCTTCAAGAACTACCGCGACCTGTTCATGCTGATGACCACGTCGTGGGTGCCCTTCTCTCGTTACATCTTCAATACGGTATTTACCTCTGTCGTTGGTACCGTTGGTAACCTGTTCTTCTCCTCTCTTGCGGCTTATGCAATGGCAAAGATCAAGTTCCCCGGCGGTAAGACGATGTTTAAGACGGTTCGTACCTCGCTGATGTTCCACTCCACGGTTACCGCCGTTACCTCCTTCCTGCTGATGAGCACCTTCGGCCTCATCGATACCTACTTTGCCATCATCGTACCGGCTTGGGCAACCTCCCTTGGCCTGTACCTGATGAAGCAGTTCATGGAGACCAACGTGTCCGACGCCGTGCTGGAGTCCGCCCGTCTTGACGGTGCTTCCGAGCTCCGTACCTTCTGGGTGATCGCAATGCCCATGGTTAAGCCTGCGTGGCTGACGCTGATCATCTACTCCTTCCAGGATCTCTGGAACCGTGGCTCTTCCATTTACATTCACTCTGAGCAGCTGAAATCCTTCAACTACGCCATCAGCCAGATCATGGCAGGTGGTATCAAGCGTGCCGGCGCTCACGCCGCATCCATGGTTATTATGATGGCTGTGCCGATCATCGTATTCGTGATCTCTCAGTCCAACATCATCGAGACCATGGGCTCTTCCGGTATGAAAGACTAATCAAGGGAGGAAAAGATATGAAAAAGCTCGTTTCGTTAATTTGCATATTGTTTGCCCTCCTGATGGTGGCTTCTCTGCCTGTCGGAGCTGCAAGCGCTTACCAGACCTACACCTACTCCATCAGTGGTGCGCCTCTTTATTCTCCCGATGCTTATACGGCAGAAAAATCGATCGACTCCACCAGCATGGGCCTTCTTTCGATGGTGCCGACCACGGCGACGAAGGAAGAGCAGGATCTCAATAATCTGTCGCTCAAGGGCGCCAGCGACATGGTGGTTGACAAGGCCGGCAACGTTTACATTGCCGATACCGAAAACAACCGCATCGTGTGCCTTGACCGCTACTACCGTATCCGCTTCATCATCAAGGACTTCCTTAATGATCAGAAGATCGCGGACTTCTTCTCCAAGCCCCAGGGTGTGTTCGTAACCGAGAACCGCTACGAGGGCAACGAGCTGCGCTATAAGGGTCGTATCTTCGTGTGCGATACCGAGGCCTCCCGTATCGTGACCTTTAATCTGGATGGCTCCTTCGATTCCATCATCGAGGCGCCGGAATCCGACCTGTTCGCTGAGGATGCGGTTTACTGGCCCGTGGCCGTAGCCGTGGACTCCTACGATAGACTCTACGTGGTTTCCTCCGAGACCAGTGAGGGTATCATCGTTATGACCGATAAGGGCGAGTTCACCAGCTTTATCGGTGCGCAGCAGTCCGTTACCTCCGTTTGGGATCAGATCTGGAAGCGCTTCCAGACCGCGGAGCAGCGTCAAGCGTCCAGCGACGTCATTTCTTACCCCTACAATAACATTGATATTACCGAGGGTGGCTTCATTTACGCTACCATCTACGCCGAGGATCTGAAGGATCAGATGCAGGCTGCCATTACCGCCAAGTCCATCACCGGCGTATACGCTCCCTGTAAGCTGCTGAACCCCTCCGGTAATGAGATCATGCGCCGTAACGGCTTCTGGCCGCCTGCCGGTGAGATCGACTTCCAGAATATGTACGATCCCTCCCGTACCGGCGTTTCCCGTGTGATTGACGTGGCCTGTGGCCCCGAAAACACCTGGTCCATCGTGGACTACAACCGTAACAAGATCTACACCTACGACTACGACGGCAACCTGCTCTTCGCCTTCGGTGACTCCGGCTCTCAGCTGGGTAACATGTCTGTGATCCGTGCCATCTGCTACCAGGGCGACAACCTCCTGGTGCTGGACGGTACCACCAACCAGCGTGTGACCGTGTTCAAGCGCACCGAGTACGGTGACGCGCTGATCCTGGCGCTGCATCATCAGAACGTGCGTGAGTACGATAAGGCCATCGACGACTGGAAAGAGATCCTGATGCGTAACTCCAACTACGACGCCGCATACGTTGGTATCGGCCAGGCAATGTTCCGCAGCGGTAAGTACGAGGAGGCACTGGACTACTACCGTGCCGCTTACGACACCGTGAACTACTCCGTTGCCTACAAGGAGATGCGTAAGGAATGGATGTCCAAGTTCTTCCTGCTGATCCCCCTTGCGATCGGTGTTGTGTGCGTTTTGATCGTGAAGTTCATGCAGCACGCCGGCAAGATCAACAAGGCAGTGGCCGTTTCCGGCAAGCGCGGCTCCTTCAAGGATGAGCTGTACTTCGTCTTCCACGTCATGTTCCACCCCATCGACGGCTTCTGGGATCTGAAGCACGAAAAGCGTGGCTCCGTCAAGGCTGCTTTGGTCTTCATGGTGCTCACCGTGGTCGCGCTCTTCTACCGCAGCGTCGGCGTTGGTTACGTCATGAATCCTCAGGGCGGCTACTCCACCATCTTTATGCAGATCCTGGTCGTGGCAGTTCCCGTGCTGCTGTTTGCCATTGCCAACTGGTGTCTTACCACCCTGTTTGAGGGCGAGGGTAAGTTCCGTGACATCTTCGTTTGCATCGGCTACTCTCTCCTGCCCATCGTGCTGACCTCCGTGCCTGTCACGCTGTTCTCCAACTTTGTGGTATCTGAGGAAACCGATATTCTGAATCTGATCATCACGCTGGGCTTTATCTGGGCCGGATTCCTGATCTTCTTCGGCACGATGGTCACCCACGATTACACTATGGGTAAGAACATTCTCACCACCGGTGGTACCATCATCGGTATGGCGTTCATCATGTTCCTTGCCATTCTCTTCACTTCGCTTGTAATGGATATGGTCAGCTTCGCGACCAGCATCATTTCTGAGATCAACTATCGATTGTAAGCACGGAAAGGAGTTAAAAATGAGAAATAATAAACTGCTGATGCGGTTGCTCTGCGCGTTCCTGTCTGTGCTGATGCTGCTGTGCGTAGTTCCCGCCTTTACCGTCGGTGCCGTTGAGACCTCCGCTGAGGAATCCGGCGACACCGAGAGCGGTGACGAGATCTACGGCGGCTCCGGCAGCCTGGAAACTGAGGATAAGGACTTTGACTTTTCCAAGATCGCTTACGGCTCCGCTGAAAACCGTCTGAAATACATGACGGAATTCTACAACGACGGCAAATACGCGCTTTACTGCGACGTAGACCTGGGCGTTGTAGCCTACAAGAAGCTTGCCACCGGCGAGATCCTTTTCACCAACCCCTGGGACCTGCCCAAGGAGATCAGTAACGTAGCGACCGTACGTAACAATCTCATGTCCCAGATCACCCTGACCTATCTGGACAGCCAGAATACCGCCAAGACCCTGACCAGCTATGCTGACGCTGTGCTGAAGGGTCAGATGAGCGTTCGTGCCATTAAGAACGGTGTGCGCGTGGAGTACGCGATGGGTAACCCCTCCGCCCGTACTCTGGTGCCGATGCGTATCGAGGCCACGGCCTTCAAGGAGAAGATCCTGGATCCCATGGCTGAAAATATGCCCGGCGGTGCCTCTAACCGCGATTACCTGGTATTCAACGCCTACTTCTCTCACAAGAAGTACGTCGATGAGGCCAACCAGGCCAAGAAGGATGCCGTTGCGCTGGCTTATCCCGTTTGTGCCAAGAAGAACATCGACATTTACGTTATGAACCAGGCCAACATCTCCACCAAGGAGCTGCGTAAGCTGGAGGCCTGGATCCTGGCCTACTGCCCCAACTACACCTTTGAGGAAATGGATAACGACTACGAGCTCGTCGAGTACGAGGAGGAGGCAGTATCTCCCCCCGTATTCCGTATGGCTCTGGAGTACACCATTACCGCCAACGGTCTGTCCGTCTCTCTCCCCGCTAACGGTCTGCGTTACGACGAGACCGCTTACCGCGTCACCGAGCTGACGATCCTGCCCTTCATGGGTGCAAACTACAAGGGCAATCCCAAAAATCCGGAGGAAGCCGGCACCACCTATTCGGGATACTCCTTTGTTCCCGATGGCTCCGGTACGCTGTACGCGCTGGATACGGCTGTAACCACCGCCGCTCGCGTATACGGTGAGGATTACGCTCTGCTGAACAAGGTTTCCGGTCTGCACAACGAGACCCTTCGTATGCCCGTGTTCGGTCAGGTCGGTACCATGACCGCGCCGAGTGGCAAGACTGTGAGCCAGGGCTATTTTGCCATCATTGAGGAGGGCGAGTCTCTTGCGACCATCGCTCCTTCCCATACCAACATGCAGTATTCCACCATCATCCCCTCCTTCACCACCCGTCAGTTCGACACCTCCAAGTCCGGCTGGCAGGTATACGCTTACCGTCGCTTTACCGACGATTACCGTCTGCGCTACATCATCCTTTCCGATGATACCAAGGCTGCAGAGGCCAATCTCGATAGCTACTACGAGTGCTCCTGGATGGGTATGGCTTGCGCTTACCGCGATTTTCTGGACGCCACCAGCGAAGGCTTCAACCGCCTGACCGCTGCTGATGTTCAGGCAGATTCCATCCCGCTGTACATTGAGACCTTTGGCTGCGTGGATACCATCGAGAAGGTGATGTCCATCCCCGTAACCGTATCCGTGGCTCTGACCTCCTTCAAGGATATCAAGACCATGTACGATTACCTGGCCGGTGAGGGCGTGAAGAACGTAAACTTCAAGCTTTCCGGCTATGCCAACGGCGGCCTTTACTCCGACGTTCCCTACAAGCTGAAGTGGGAAAAGTCCGTTGGTGGCAAGGGCGATTTCAAGGAGCTCATCAAGCAGGCTGAGGAGCTGGGCTTTGGTGTGTACCCCGATTTCGACTTCGTTTACACCAAGAGCTCCGATGCCGGCAGCAAGGTGAACATGAAGAAGCACGCTGCCCGTACCATTGACAACCGTTACACCTCCAAGCGTGTGTACTCTGCTACGCAGCAGTCTTTGGTCAGCTACTTCCAGATGGTTATGTCTCCCGCGCTTTACAGCCGCTTCTACGAGAAGCTGGAGTCCAGGTACAGCAAGTACGGTGCCACCGGCATCTCCCTTTCTACCTTTGGTAGTGCGCTGAACTCCGACTTTGACGAGGAGAAGACCACCCTGCGTGAGGAGGCTAAGACCTACACCATTGAGGCTCTCCAGTACTTCCAGGATAAGAACTACGACGTGATGGTTGACGGCGGCAACGCCTTCACCTGGGCTTACGTGGATCACATCCTGCGTGTGCCGCTGGACTCCAGCCGTTACACCAACGAGCTTTACGCCGTTCCCTTTATGGGCGTGGTTCTGCACGGCTACGTGCAGTTCGCCGGTACTCCTCTGAACATGGAGGGCAACCTGAAGTACGCAATGCTGAAGGCCATGGAAAATGGCGCCGGCATCTACTTCATCCTCTCCTATGCCAACACTGAGCTGCTCAAGGATGATATCCTGCTTTCTCAGAACTATTCCGTTCGCTACGATATCTGGCAGAAGCGTCTGGTTGAGATCTACGAGGAGCTGAACGCTGTGCTTGCAGACGTACAGACCAAGCTGATCATCGGCCACGAGTTCCTGGATGCCGTTCGTGTACCCGACCAGGATGAGCTGCTGCAGGATATCATTGACGAGGCCAACAAGCAGCAGGCTGCTATCGAGAGCAAGATCCAGCGCGAGAAGAACGCAACCTCCGCCATTGCGCAGGCCGCTCTGAAGATGACTGCCTACAAGGCTGACTTTACGCGTCTCTACACGCAGCTGAACGCCCAGCGCTTTGCCGTTGCCGGTGCCGACACTGCTCTTATCACCGCCTGGAAGGCTGCCATTGCCGAGGCCGGTGCTGCTGAGGGCTATCTCTCCACCAACACGGTAGTTGAGCTGACCAAGCTGCTTTCCGCAAACGTGGCTGAGCCCTATGCGAAGCTGGGTCTGCTGTTCTCCAATGCTCAGGGTCTGATCAGATCCGCAAAGAGTAACTATCTGTACCTGCTGAGCGCCGATACCGATGAAGACGTGCTGGCTGCCGCTCTTGCGCAGCTGGAGGGCCTGATGGATAACTATTTTGATATCCTTCGCGCTTACTACGGTACCAGCAGAACTTACAGCAATCTGGAGGAGGCAAAGGAGCGCTTTATTTCCGATCCCAGCATGACCACCGATATCGACCTCAGCAACCTGCTGATGTCTTACTACGTGAAGCACGACGTAACCGTTCCCGCTGAGGAGCTGGACGCATTCCTCTTTGGCGATGCCAAGTACGAGGGTGCTGCCGTTGACACTCTGTTCAGCGCTTACGTGGCACTGCTTGGCAGAGACGTGAAGAACATTGATCTGGCGGCTCTGGCCAAGGCTCTGAAGGATGCCAACAACGTTGTGGTTGACAACGCCGTCAAGCCCAATACCGACGTCATTACCTCCACCGGTGCTACCGGTACCAGCGGCTCCAAGTACACCATTGATAACAGCGTGGTGCTTGTGACCTACGGTGATGACATGAACACCCCCTACAAGTCTTTGATCCTCAACTTCAACGACTATGCCGTTCAGGTAACCGTTGACGGCACTACCTACACCGTTTCCGGCTATGAGTACATCGTCCTGATGCACAATAATTGAGAAAGGAGAGGCGACATACCATGACAAATCAAGTAAAAGCTCCCGCAAAGAAGAAAAAGAAAATAGCCTCTCTGGACCGCACCAAGGCGCGTGCCGGTTGGCTGTTCGTATTGCCCTTCGTGATCGGCCTTGTGCTGATCTACATCCCGATCATTTATGAATCGATCCGCTACAGCTTCAGTAACTACACCGTGGCAAACGGTGTAGTTACCAAGACCTTCGTAGGATGGAAGAACTATTCTGATGCACTTTTCGGCACGGCTGACTTTACCCAGACCCTGCTGACAGGTCTGCAGGAGATGGTCTTCGACATTCCCGCCATTCTGATCTTCTCCCTCTTTGTTGCAGTGATCCTGAACCAGAAAATGGTGGGTCGTGCCGCATTCCGTGCCATTTTCTTCCTCCCCGTTGTGATCTCCACCGGTGTGATGGAGTCGGTGATGAGCACCTCCTTCAATAACTCGGATGCCAGCATGGACCTGGGTGCAGAGGAGAACGCCACGCAAAAGCTGGAGTCCACCATGGCTCTGGAGCAGCTGCTGGCAAGCATCTTTACGAACCTCGGCTTCGGTGTTGGTTTGGTGCAGTACATCGCCAACGCAGTAGCCAGCATTTCCAACATCATCAACCGCTCCGGTGTACAGATCCTGATCTTCCTTGCCGGTCTGCAGTCCGTATCTCCCGCGATTTACGAGTCCTGCCAGATCGACGGTGCTACCTCCTGGGAGACCTTCTGGAAGATCACCTTCCCCATGGTAAGCCCGATGATTCTGGTAAATGCCGTGTACACCATTATTGACTCCTTTACAACGGACTCCAATACGGTTATGCAGGTTATCAACAAAATGTACTCCAACGCCGTGGATGGCGCAAAGCATATCAGTGCGGCTATGGGTTGGATGTATTTCCTGGTCGTATTGCTGATCGTTGGTCTGGTAGCAGCGGTGTTCTCCGCATATGTCTTCTACCAGAGAAGAGATTAAGGAAGGAGGTAAGCTATTATGGATAACAAACCCCAAATCAAGCGCGAAACCAAAAATAAAATTCGCGTAGAGTTCGAGCGTACTTCTCTGAAGGAGCGCTTGAAGGCCAAATATCTGAGCACCTACTTCCTCACCAACGTGGTGTGGTACGTATTCCGTCTGCTGCTGCTGATCGGTATCGCGTTCGTAGTGCTGAAGCCCTTCTACACGATGATCATTCGCTCCTTTATGGCAGCAAGAGACTTCACTGACTCTACGGTCGTGAACGTCCCCAGACACTTTTCGGCCATCATTTACAAGGCCATTATCGTAGACCTGCAGTATTTTAAGGTCTTCTTCCAGACGCTGGCATTTTCTCTTTCCTGCGCGCTGCTGCAGACCTTCTCCTGCTGCCTCATTGGCTACGGTATCGCCAAGTTCAAGTTCCGTGGCGCCAAGCTCATCTTCTTCATGGTGGTGCTGACGCTGGCCATTCCTCACGGTACGATGCAGTCTGCTATCTATTACCGCTTCCAGCACATGGATATTCTGGGTATTCTCACCTTCCTTTCCGGTGGTGCACAGAGCGGTATCGGATGGCTTGACGCGATCCTTTCCAAGATCAAGATCCTGCCCTTCCCCCAGGGTATCAGCACCATCAGAACCATTATTCCGATTCTGTTGATGTCTGCCACGGGTCTTGCCTTCAAGAACGGTCTGTTCATCTTCATGCTGCGTCAGTTCTTCCGCGGTGTGCCGGATGAGCTGGAGGAGTCCGCATATCTGGATGGCGCAAATACCTTCCGTACCTTCGTACAGGTTATTTTGCCTCTGTCCATTCCTATGATGATCACCGTGTTCCTGTTTGCCTTCTGCTGGCAGTGGACCGATGACTTCTACATTCCTCTGTTCTTCACCGGTGACAGACCTGCCTTTATGACCTATTTGCCCTCGCTGACGCAGATCCCTGCGACCCTGACCAACGCCTATGCGAAGGAAACGGGCTCCAGCTCTGCTTATAAGCAGGCGATCCAGTATGGATGTGGCCTGATGTGCTGCACGCCTCTGATCCTGCTGTACCTCTTCTGCCAGAGATATCTGGTTGAGGGTATCGAGCGCTCCGGTCTGGTTGGCTAAGATTTTCCCCAAATGGCTGCCGTTTCCTCGGATACGGCAGCCATTTTTACAAAAATTACACCTTGGAGGTGACCGCTATGAAAACGATTGGAAACGTGCTGTGGTTTTTGTTGGTGGGAATTGGCTCCTGGCTTTCCTGGCTGCTGCTGGGGATCGTTTGGTGCATTACCATTATCGGTATTCCTTTTGGCAAGCAGTGCTTCAAATTTGCTGCGCTTTCGGCCTTCCCCTTCGGGAAGGAGGCTCAGACGCACTTTGGCAAGCACGCGATCGCCAACGTGATCTGGGTGATCTTTGGCGGCTTGGAGCTGTTTTTGGCCTATCTCCTTGCCGGCGTGGTGTTCTGCATCTCCATTATCGGCATCCCCTTCGGGCTCCAATGCTTTAAGCTGTCCAAGCTGTCGCTGGCGCCCTTCGGTGCCACGGTGAAGTAATGCGACCGAAAATCAGCCAAGGGCTGCGGCATTGAAACGTGCCGCAGCCCCTCGTCTTGACTGCATCAAGGAATTTCAAATTTTGATTTGTTATTTTGTTCGCGCATACAAAACTGTAGGGATCGGCCTCCTCAACGGTTCATGACATGTCCGCACCACGCAGCAAGGCGAGGCTTGACACACCAGGACGAAACGCGTATAGTTGCCAAGCATATCAAACGCCACCATTTACAGGCCGTAAAGGATTCTGGCCCCTACAAGTTCGTACGGCTTTCGATTGTGATTGCGAATCCAAACCGCCCGATAACCCCCGATTTAACGGTTACAAATACACCAAAAGAAGGGACTAAGTCACATTTTAGTGACTTAGTCCCTTTTGGTTTATCAGATTTCTCCGCTGCCAAAGTAAATGGCGGCCTTAACGGCGCGGCGCCACTTGGCAAGGCGCGCGGCACGGTCACCCTCGGGGAGCGTAGGCTCAAAAATGCGGTCGGTACGGGAGAGGGTGGCGATCTCCTCCTTACTTTCAAACACGCCCACGGAGAGTCCTGCCAGATAGGCGGCACCCAAAGCGGTGGTTTCCACCGTGGCAGGGCGCAGAATGGGCAAACCCAAAAGGTCGCTTTGGAGAGAAAGCAGCAGATTATTGGCGGTGGCGCCACCGTCAACGCGCAAAAGCGGCACATCAAGCCCCGCATCCTGTCGCATGGCATCCACCACGTCCACGGTCTGATAGGCCATGGCCTCCAGCGTGGCGCGCACCAGATGCGCCTTAGTGGTGCCGCGGGAAAGTCCCACGATGGTGCCGCGCGCGCGGGGATCCCAATAGGGCGTGCCGAGGCCCACGAAGGCGGGAACGAAATAGACACCGCCGGTGTCGGGAACGGAGGCGGCCAGAGCCTCACTCTCGGCGGCCGTAGGCAGAATACCGAGGCCGTCACGGAGCCATTGAATGGCGGCACCGCAGATGAAGACCGAGCCCTCCAGCACGTAGCTGACCTCGTGACCGATCTGCCAGCCCACGGTGGTCAGTAGACCGCCCTTGGAGGCCACGGGCTGGCTGCCCGTGTTCATCAGCAGAAAACCGCCGGTGCCGTAGGTGTTTTTCACACTACCCGGTGCAAAGCAGCATTGGCCAAAGAGGGCGGCCTGCTGATCGCCCGCCACGCCTGCAATAGGGATGGATGCGCCCAGCAGCGTGGTTTCCCCAAAAGAGCCCGCCGAGGGGCGCACCTCCGGCAGCATGGCTGCGGGGATATCAAAGAGCTGCAGCAGCTCCTCGTCCCAGGTGAGGGTATGGATGTTGAAGAGCATGGTGCGCGCGGCGTTGGAGGGATCCGTGGCGTGCACGCGCCCCTCGGTGAGATTGTAGATCAGCCAGCAATCCACCGTGCCGAAGAGCAGCTCGCCTCGCTTTGCCCGCTCTCGCGCACCGGGGACGTTTTGCAGGATCCAGGCAAGCTTGGTGGCGGAAAAATAAGGGTCGATGGCAAGACCGGTCTTCTCACGGATCAGATCGGCAGCACCGCTGCGGCGCAGCGACGCGCAGGCCTCCTCGGTACGGCGGCATTGCCACACGATGGCGGGACAAATGGGCTTGCCCGTGGCTTTTTCCCACACAATGGTGGTCTCTCGCTGGTTGGTGATGCCGATGGCTGCGATATCCGCGGGAGAGAGGCCGGACTTTGCCAGCGCTTCTCTTGCAACAGCCAATTGGCTTTCAAAAATTTCGGTGGCATCGTGCTCCACCCAGCCCTCGCGGGGGAAATATTGGGTAAACTCCCGGGCGGCCTTGGCAAGAGTTTGGCCGTGGCGGTCAAAAATGATGGCGCGGGAGCTGGTGGTGCCCTGATCCAGGGCTAACAGATATTGTTTCATGTAGAGGTCTCCTTTTGGGTGCGGTCAGAAAGCCGCTTTTTGTCGCTGGTGCGCACGGCGCGGCGGACGCGGAGGGTAGGCTCCAGCTGCAGGAGGAACAGCCCCTCCGGCAGATGCACCTTCGTCATGACGCCAAAGCGCGCCTTGTAGTTTTCAAGCGCTTCGTTGAAAAAGGCCGGCGGAACGCCCAGAAAATCGGCAAATTCCCAGGCCTCTCTGCATCCGGCGAGGGTTGCCCGCACCAGGCCCTTCAGATCAATGAGACGATCGTAGATGCGCTGCCTTGTGCGGTGCTCCGCACGGGAATCGCGCAGAATATCGCCAACGGAGTCCGTGGCGTGGCAAAGCTCCTCACAGAGAATGACGGTGCGCTCGGCGGTGGTATCGATCTGCTCGCTGAGGGCGATGGTATCGTCGCAGCAGAGTCCGCGGATGCGGGGGGACTGAAAGGGGTATTTTTCGATGACGGTGATGCCGTTTGCTAGGGCTTCATCCAATAATTTTTCGTACATAAAGCCTCCTTCAATTCAAAATTTAAGGACGGCGTTTGGACTTGACAAAGCGCACGAAATCTTCGATCTCCCGCAGCTCCTCCTCTGAAAATTCCTCTCCCTCAAAGTGGGCGGCCAGCGTATGGGGACGCTCCTCCCAGCCGGTGAGGTAGGCCGGGGTCACGCCCAGGGCGTGGGCCAGCTTTTCCAGCGCCTCGGTAGGGATCTTATCGGTCTGGCCGGTGGCGTAGCGGTGAATGGCGGATTTGGCAAGGCCGGTGGTGTCGGCCAGCTTGCCGTAGGAGAGACCAAGCAGGGTCATTTGTGCGCGAATGCGATCCGAAACGGTCATGGTGGATACTGCCTTTCTGCACCGCGAGAGGGGCGGTGCTTCCAATTTCTTCCTGCTCCGGAGGCGAGGGCGCACGGGCAGGGAGAATCCGCCGCAGGTGCCCCCTTCGGTGAGGCACGGCCGATTTTACGGCTTCTTGGCGGATCTTCTTCCATCTTATTGTAACAAACGCGGTGCGCTGTGTCAAGGCATCGTTCTAAAAATGTGACGAATTTACAATTTGTTCACATTTTAGTACTTGACAAATGCCCCCGGATGGTGTATGCTATAGTCGTTCCGGAAATGGGACGAAATTTCGAAACGGAAGGTCGTTTTCGGGCTAAATCTGTCGGCCGCAGGTGAAATGTCCCACAACAAGAACGACTGCACTATCAAACAACCGTCCCAAAAATAAGACAAGGAGGATGAAAATGCCCATTGCAGGTTTATGTCCCTACTACCGATACGAAAAGGAGGGCGTTACCCATTGCGAGTGCGGGGAATTGCGGTTCCCAGATAAAATAACGCGCCGCGCCGTGGTGTATGGCTACTGCGCCCATCCCGATGCCTTTCAGCGCTGCCCGCTGAAGCGTGCGCTGGACGGCTACTACGAAAGGAGTCAGATATGAAAAGAGAAAAGAAAAACGCAGGAGGCTTGCGGGTGGAGGAGCGCCGTCGCTACGATTACATGATCGCCTGGCGAGAGCGCTACATTCAAAAGCAGCAGGAGCTGCTGGAGGGGCGTGAGGAGGAGCGTGCGTTGCTGCTGGCGCTGCTTTCCCTGGCGTTCGGTAAGCTGATTGGTGACAGCGGCGCGGGTATCAGCGTACGGCAGCAGGACGGTGACGTGCTGTTGCAGATCCAAAAGGAGGCGGTGCGGGAGGCGCTGGGGCGCTGGCAGCTGCAATGCGCCGAGGAGGGAGAGGCCTACGTGTTGACCTTCCGCCCCGCGAAGGCGCCGGAGAGCGCCGAGGCGGAGCATGGCGACCAGGCGTAAAAAGGAGGTTGGCGCCGAAAGGCTGCGCGAGATGATGGCAACGCGGGCTGACGAGGCGGTGGAGGTTCTGCTCACCTTGATGCGGGACGAGGGACAGAAGCCCGAGCTGCGGATGAAGGCGGCGGAGGGGATCCTCGATCGGGTCTTTGGAAAGGGAAGTGTGGGAGAGCCCAAATCGGAGCTGCCTCAGACACTACGCTTTGAGGGGGTGCTGGAGGAATGGAGCCGCTGATCTTTCAAAGGCTGCGCACCGAGGCGCCCAATCCCCGACAGCAGGAGTTTTTTCGCTGTGAGGCCAGGTACGTGGCCTACGGTGGGGCCAGAGGGGGCGGCAAATCCTGGGCCATGCGCCGCAAAATGGTGCTGCTTGCCATGCGTACGCCTTGCCTGCGGCTGTTGCTCTTGCGGCGCAGCCTGCAGGAGCTGCGGGAAAATCATCTGCTGCCGCTGCAGAGTGAGCTTGCCGGGTATGCGGTCTACAGGAAGGAGGAGCGCAGCTTTCTGTTTCCCAACGGCTCGCGTCTGACGCTGGGCTATTGCGATGCGGATGGCGATCTGCTGCAGTATCAGGGGGCGGAGTACGATGTGATCGGCTTTGAGGAGGCCACCCACTTCAAGGAGGAGTGGATCACCTTTATCAGCACCTCGCTGCGTACCACAAAGGTCCACTTTCGCCCGCGCATCTACTTCACCTGCAATCCCGGCGGTGTGGGGCACGCCTACATCAAGCGGCTGTTCGTGGACCGCTGTTACCGCCCGGAGGAGCGGGCGGAGGATTATGCCTTCATCCCCGCCCGGGTCTATGACAATAAGGTGCTGATGGAGGCGGACCCCGACTACGTGCGGCGACTGGAGGCGCTGCCGGAGCATAAGCGCAGGGCGCATCTTCACGGCGACTGGAACGTCTACGAGGGGCAGGTCTTTGAGGAGCTGCGCAACGATCCTGCCCACTACGGGGATCGCTGCTATACCCACGTGATCGACCCCTTCGAGCCTCCCGCCCACTGGCGGATGTACCGCTCCTTTGATTTCGGCTACGCCAAGCCCTTTTCCGTAGGCTGGTGGGCGAAGGATGGGGACGGGCGGCTTTATCGGGTGCTGGAGCTGTACGGCTGCGCCTCGGGGCACGCCAATGTAGGCGTGCGCTGGACGCCGGAGGAGATCTTCCGGGAGATCGCACGGCTGGAGCGGGAGCATCCCTACCTGCGGGGCAGACGGATCACCGGCGTGGCGGATCCTGCCATCTGGGACGCCTCGCGAGGCGAGGCCATTGCTGAAACCGCGGAGCGCTGCGGCGTATATTTTGAGCGGGGAGACAATCGACGGATCGCGGGGTGGATGCAGCTGCACAATCGACTGGTCTTTGACCGGAATGGGATCCCGATGCTGTACGTGTTCCGTACCTGCAGAGAATTCTTGCGCACCATACCCGGTCTGCAGTACAGCCGCACCCAGCCGGAGGACGTGGATTCCGATCTGGAGGATCACATCGCGGACGAGACCCGCTATCTCTGCATGCTGGTGCCAATGCTGCCCGAAAAAGAAAAATCCCCCCAAACGGTACGAGTTTTTGATCCGCTTTCTGCCGATTCCGGCACCTACGTGACGCGGCGACAGGAGCGAAGATGAGAGGGAAGCCTCTCGAAAGGAGAAGTATGGAAAATATGAACGTAATCGACAAGGCGGCCGTTCGCGCCGCCATGGAGGAGCTCACCGCATGGCGCAGAGACAGGGAGCCCTTCAACGCCCGCACCAGGGACGAGGAGAACTGGTATCGGATGCGCGTGGCTCCCCACAACCACCGCAACAGCGAGGGGGAGGACATTGCTCCCACCTCCGCCTGGCTCTTCAACGCCCTGATGCAGAAGCACGCGGACCTGATGGAGAACATTCCCTCGGCGGTCTGCTTGCCCCGTGAGCCGGGAGATGAGGAGGATGCGGCGGCGCTTTCCGCCATTCTGCCCGTGATTCTGGAGCGGGGAGATTTTTCGGACGCCTATTCCGAAAATATGTGGTACAAGCTGAAGCACGGCGTCTGCGCCTGGGGCGTATTCTTCAATACCGCTCTGGAAAACGGACTTGGTGACATCGACGTGCGTCCCGTGGATCTGATGAAGCTGTATTGGCAGCCGGGCGTGTCGGATATCCAGGATTCCGCCTCGGTCTACGTGGTGGAGCGCCGGGAGGCAGCGGAGCTGGCAAGGGAATACCCGCAGTTCAAGCGGACGGGAGAGGGCACGGATCTTTCCCTCTTTGCCTACGGCGGGCTTGGCTCCGACGACGTGCTGGTGGTGGATTGGTACTACAAGAAGCGCACGCCGAGCGGTCGCACGGTGCTGCATTATTGCAAATTTACCGGGGAAACGGTGCTGTTTTCCTCGGAAAACGAGCCCGGCTACGAGGCCGGATTTTACGAGCACGGGCAGTACCCCTTTGTGTTGGACGTGCTCTATCCCATCGCCCACACCTGTCTTGGCTTCGGCGTCATTGCCGTGGGGCGGGATCCGCAAGGGTATATCGACCGCATGGATCGCAATCTGATGGAGTATATGGACTGGGCCACTCGCGTGCGCTACTTCTGTAAGGCCAATACCGGCGTGGACGAGGCGCAGTTTACGGATCTCGGCTGCCGCATCGTGTCGGTGGAGGGCGATCTTGGCGAGGAGCGGCTGCGACAGATCACCGTGGAGAAGCTGGATCCCATCTGGTTGGAGCTGAAGAACGCCAAGGTGCGGGAGCTGAAGGAGACCACCGCCAACCGCGACGTGGTACAGGGCTCTGCCGACTCCGGCGTGCGCGCCGCAGCAGCTATTGCCGCTCTGCAGGAGGCGGGCAACAAGAGCATGCGCGACATTGTGAGCGCTTCTCACCGTGCCTTTGTACGGGTGGTACGCCTGGTGGTGGAGTGCGTGCGGCAGTTTTACGACGAGAGCCGCTGTTTCCGGATCCTGGGCGAGGACGGTAGCCGATATCTGGATTGGAGTAACGAGAATATCAAGGAGAGGGTCACGGGCACGCTGCCCGATGGCACGCCTCTTTCCCGTCGGCCGATCTTTGATATCGACGTGCGTTCCGAGCGGCAGGATCCCTACACCCGCTACTCCTATAACGAGACGCTGAAGGAACTGTATCAGATGGGTGTTTTCGATCCCGAAAACGCCGCTGCGGCAAAGATCCTGCTGGACGGTATGGATTTTCCCGGCGTTGATCGCATCCGGCAGAAGATCGAGCGTTACCTGCGGGAGGTCAAGGAAGCAGCCGCATCCACGCCCGCAAGAGAGTGTGTGAGTGGCACCGCCACCGGCGTGGCCGCCGCTGTGGAGGGCGCTTGGCGCATCCGTGAGGCGGCAGAAAGCAGGAGCGCGGTATGATCGCGGTCTACGTGGAAAAGCGTGGCAAGCGCTGTCGCCTTTACGTAGAGGGGCACGCCGAATACGCACCGGACGGTGCGGATATTGTGTGTGCCGGCGTTTCCGCCTTGGTGGGATCGCTTCTTCTCTACGCCAAGGAATGTGGCAATTGCCGCCACCTGCGCACCGATTCCGCCCCGGGCAGATTTTTTCTCTCCTGCCGCGGGGGGCTCGGCGCGGCCTTTGATCTCACGGCGCGGGGGCTTGCGGCCATTGCCAACAGCTATCCTCGCAACGTGCGGCTTTATACTGCCGAAAATGCTTGAGGGCGCTTTCGGTTGACGACAAACGAAAGGAAATCTGTTATCATAGAGATGGGCAGGGGGCAAGAGCCGGCAACATAGATTCAGGGACTCGGTCCCCGCTGCCCTTCTCTTTGGAAGAGAGGTATCATGAACCAAACAAGTATGTGGAGCCTCCTGCGGCAATTTGACGCAGCGCTTGAGGGTGAAGCCAATGCAACGTCCCCCACCACCCCGGGGACGATAGATACGGGCGAAATGAAGGATGAGGCTTCCGCCGCCGGGGAGTCGAGCCACCAAGAGAGCCGAAGGGAGCGCTTCCGCGCGCTGATGGAGGGGGAATACAAGGACCTCTTCACCGCGTATTTTCAGGAAACCTTCAATCGGCGCTTCAAGGAGCAAAAGGGCAAAATGGAGGAGCTTGAACGCTACCGTGCCGTGGTTGAGGCCGCGGCCAGCACGTACGGCACCACGGATACCGAGGCGCTGATTTTGGCTATAGGGGAAAATAACCCCGAAACGGTGCGAGAAAAGGCAGCCTTAGAGGCAGAGGAGCGCTTGCATGCGGCAGTAGAGGCCGCCAAGCGGGAGGCAGGACTGGCGGTGCTTTCCAGCATCCGCGCAAGGGGCTTGCGGCCGACAGAAAACGGCACCACACCCGGTCTTTCTATCCGCTTTGACAATGCGGCGAAGGCGCTTTCTCGCGCGGAGCGCGCGGAAATGGCGCGCCGTGCCTCCAAGGGCGAAAAAATCAAGATCTGATACCGTTTGTGGCCTTTTTGTTCAAAAAACAAGAAAGGAAGAATAGAAAATGAAACATGTGACCCTTGATCTGACGCTGTTTGGCGTCAGCGAAAACATCAACACCACCGTAGGCTACACCGATGCCACCACCGGCAATGTGACCCCCTACGAGGAAAGCGGCCTGTCCGAGGAGATGCGCACCTATTACGCGGATTACCTCATCGACAACGCCGAGCCCAACCTCATTCATGATCAGTTTGCGCAGAAGGTCTCCATCCCCAAGAACGGGGGCAAGACCATTCAGTTCCGCAAGTACGATCCGCTGCCCAAGCTGACCTCCGCGCTTTCCGAGGGCGTGACCCCCACCGGTCAGTCTCTCAACATGGGCGTGGTGGAGGCCACCGTGCGTCAGTATGGTGGCTACGTGGAGTTCTCCGATCTGCTGCTGCTCACCGCCATTGACAACAATCTGGTGATGGCTACCAAGCTCCTGGGCTCCCAGGCGGGCAGAACGCTGGATACCATCACCCGCGAGGTGCTTTGCGGCGGTACCAACGTGCAGTACGGCGAGAACGCGGTTTCCGCCCGTCATCTGCTGGTGGGCGGTGCCGCGTCCGGCAACCACTACATGACCGTGGATTGCATCAAGCGTGCCGTGCGCTTCCTCAAGAATCAGAACGCGGAGAAGATCAACGGCGCCTACGCCTGCATCATCCATCCCGACTGCGCCTACGACCTGACCAACGACCCCAACTGGAAGTATCCGCACCAGTACGGCGATTCCCGTGAGCTCTACGAGGGCGAGATCGGCATGCTGGAGGGCGTGCGCTTCGTGGAATCCACCGAGGCAAAGGTCTTCCACGCACCCGACCTTGCCGCCGATGTGCGCTGCCTGCCCTGCCTTGAGGATTCCTTTACCGTTCTCAACGCCCCCGGCGAGGTCAGCGAGGGCTTTGGCGTAGGCTCCTGCTTCCAGCTGACGCTGAGCAACGGCATTTTCGGCCATCTGGTGGAGAAGGACATGGTGGGTCGCTCCATCGTTTACTACGATGCCTCCAACGAGAGCTATCAGTTTGCCAAGATCGTGGGCGCCAAGTACAGCGAGGACGAGGAGAACTACCTCTATCTGGATCGCAAGCTGGTGAATACCGCCAGCGCCACGCAGGAGACGCTGCGCACGGCCGAGGAGGATCTGATCTATCCCGGCGAGGGTGGCATGCACGGCCGTGACGTGTACGCTACGCTGGTATTCGGCGACAATGCCTACGGCACCACCGAGCTTTCCGGTGGCGGTCTGCAGCACATCGTCAAGCAGCTGGGTTCTGCCGGTACCGCTGACCCCCTCAACCAGCGCGCTACTGTGGGCTGGAAGGCCACCAAGACCGCAGCCCGTCTGGTGGAGGCCTTTATGGTGCGTATCGAGACCGCATCCACCTTTGAGATCGGCGCCAACTAAGGCTGCCGGGGGAGAGGGGAAATACGCTCCTCTCCCCGTTAAAAATGAAATATCCCCCAAAACGGGGGCGAAAATACGGTCTGCAGGCAGCTTTGCGCGGCAGACGGAAAGGATTTGTTAAGATGGGAAATGAACACAAGGAAAACGGCACCGTTGCCGCGCTGAAGAAGGAAATGGAGGCGCTGCGTGCCTCCTATGAGGAGCAGCTTGCCGCATTGCAGGCGAAGCGACAGGAGGAAACGCAGCAGGACGAGAAGGAGGAGCGCCGGGAGCGGTTTATGAAGGCGGAGGAGGCATATCTCAACGAATACGTGGAGGTAAAGCTGTTCCGCGACAACGAAAAATACAAGGACGACGTGTACGTGGCCATCAACGGCAAGAACTGCATCATCCGACGCGGTGTCGGGACCCGTATCCGCCGCAAGTTCGCGCTGCTGCTGGATCAGTCCGAGATCCAGGATCTGCGCACCGCAGAGCTGATGGACAGAGAGGCGGGCCGCTTTGCGGATGAAAGCCGCCGTCGCAGCATGTGAGGGGAGGTGACGCGATGATTGTATTTGATTGGGTGATGACGCATCTTGATCTGGTCATTTTGGCACTGACGGTGCTGCTGAATCTGGCGCTGCTGGCCTCCTGGGTGCTGCGCATCTGGCGCGGGGACCGCGCCACGGCGCTTCAGAAATGGCTGAAGATGCTGGAGGCGGCCCGGGAGTTTGAAATGGAGGCCGAGGGCTTTTCTCACTACTCCGCGGCGGAAAAGCTGAATTACGTGCTGTCAAGGCTGCGCACCCTTGCCGTTCAGCTGGAAATACCCTTTGAGGAGGGGCGGCTGGTGGCGGCGGTAGAAAAGGATATCGCCTTTTCCAAGGTGGTGAACGTGGAGGAGAGCGAGGTTGAATGATCGTGGCCCGTGGAGATCTGTGGATTTCCACGGGCTTTTTCGTTGTTTTTAACAGAATGAAGCGCTGAAGTGTTTAATTCAAAAACAAAACGACAAAAATGAGGCGGGGCGCTTGACATTTGGCGTGCAAGACTGTATAATAATGTACAATATTTTATAAATTTTCATCCGAAGCTCATTCGGAACAGGAGGCTTCTATGAACAGAGTGTATAATTTTTCTGCAGGCCCCTCTATGCTGCCTCTGCCCGTGCTGGAAAAGGCCGCGGCTGAGCTGCTTTGCTATAAGGATTCCGGCATGTCCGTGATGGAAATGTCCCATCGATCTCCCGTTTATGAGTCCATCATTGCCGAGGCGGAACAGAATCTGCGCCGACTGATGCAGATCCCGGAGAATTACAAGGTGCTTTTCCTGCAGGGCGGTGCCTCCACCCAGTTTGCAGCGGTGCCCCTCAACCTCATCGGTCGTACCGGCAAGGCGGATTACGTGGTTTCCGGTCAGTTCTCCGGTAAGGCCTTCAAGGAGGCGGAGAAGATGGGCTATGACGTGAAGTGCGTGGCTACCACCAAGGGCGATAATTTCACCCACGTGCCTGCCCTCACCCGCGAGATGTTCCGCCCCGATGCCGCCTACGTGCATATTTGCTACAATAATACCATTTACGGCACCAAGTACGCGGAGATCCCCGATACCGGTGACATTCCCCTGGTGGCGGATATGTCCTCTTGTATCCTCTCCGAGCCCGTGGACGTCAGCCGCTTCGGCGTGATCTACGCCGGCGCCCAGAAGAATATGGCCCCCGCGGGCCTCACGGTGGTGATCGTGCGTGAGGATCTGCTGGAATTTGCCGATCCTAAGATGCCCACCATGCTGGAGTGGAAGACCATGGCCGAGAACGGCTCTATGTACAACACGCCGCCCTGCTATCCCATCTACGTGGCGGGTCTTGTATACGAGTGGCTGCTGTCCATCGGCGGCCTTGAGGCTATGCAGAAAATGAACGTGAAAAAGGCCGCGGTGCTGTACGATTATCTCGATAGCCAAAGCTACTACCAGGCCCCCGTCTGGAAGGAAAACCGTTCGCTGATGAACGTGACCTTTGTGACCGGCGACGGGGAGCTTGACAAAAAGTTTGCCAAGGAGGCCGCTGCTGCAGGCCTGCAGAACCTGAAGGGGCACCGCTCCGTTGGTGGTATGCGTGCCTCGATCTACAACGCTATGCCTCTGGAGGGCGTAGAGGCGCTAGTGGCCTTTATGAAGAAATTTGCCGCCGAAAATCCCAAGAACTGAGAGGGCAGAAGCATGAAAAATATTTTGCTGATGAATAAGATCGCCAAGGTGGGCACGGATCGGCTGGACGCCGCCGTTTACCGCTGCGGCAGCGGCGTGGAGAACCCTGTTGGTATGATGGTACGCTCCGCCAAGCTTCACGACATGCAGTTCAACCCCGAGCTGTTGGCCATTGCCCGCGCGGGTGCCGGTGTCAATAACATTCCCGTGGAGCGCTGCTCCGAGGAGGGCATTGTGGTGTTCAACACTCCCGGCGCCAACGCCAACGGTGTGAAGGAGCTGGCCATTTGCGCGCTGCTTCTTGCCTCCCGTAAGATCGTGGAGGGTGTGGATTGGGCGCGCTCCCTTGCGGGAACCGAGGACGTGGCAAAGCAGGTCGAGGCGGGCAAATCCCAGTTTGCTGGCTGTGAGCTTTCCGGCAAGACGCTGGGCGTCATTGGCCTTGGTGCCATCGGCGGCCTGGTGGCCAACGTGGCCATCCACCTGGGTATGCGCGTGGTGGGCTGCGATCCTTACCTCTCTGTGGCCGGTGCCTGGAACCTCAATCACCACGTAGAGAAGGCCTCCACCTACGAGGAGGTCTACGCCAAGGCGGATTATCTGACGCTGCACGTGCCTGCCACCGATACCACCAAGGGTATGATCAACGCTGAGAGCATCGCCTTGATGAAGGATGGCGTGCGTATTCTGAATCTGGCAAGAGCCGAGCTGGTGAACGCCCCCGCCCTTGCCGCTGCAATGGCCTCCGGCAAGGTGGCCGCCTACGTGACTGATTTCCCCACGGAGGAGACCGTGGCCATTCCCGGTGTCATCACCATTCCCCATCTTGGTGGCTCCACCGAGGAGGCCGAGGATAACTGCGCCGTGATGGCTGCCGACGAGCTGGACGAGTATCTGCGCTTCGGCAACATCCGCAACAGCGTGAACTACCCCGCCGCCTCCATGGCGCCTACGGGTACCGCCCGTGTGTGCGTGCTGCACGCCAATGTGCCTGCCGTGCTGGCCAATATCTCCACCGCTATTTCCAAGCAGCATATCAACATTGAGAACATGCTGAACAAATCGAGAGGCGAGAACGCCTATACCATTCTGGATGTAAACAGCCTGCCCGGCAAGGATACCGTGGATGCCATCAAGGCCATCGACGGCGTGCGCCGCGTGCGTGTGCTGACGCTGCTGCAGTAAGTTAAAAAAAGGACGCCCTTGACCAAAATTTGGTCGAGGGCGTCCCTTTTGGAGACGGAGGGTAAAATTTTTCCGTTTCCCCCCTTGTCAGTACGGAGGTTTTGTGTTATAATATTATAGTATATTATGTTTCCAACGAAAAGGCCGCCACGGGCGGCGGGAGGGTAAATTTTGATTATTGCACTGGAAAATGCCAGAAGAGAATTGCTGGATATGAGAGAAAAGCTGGAGGACCTTGGCAGCGCCCTGCGCATTGAGGATCTCGGCGGCCGCGTGGCGGAGCTGG
>JAFTQT010000072.1 GCA_017462615.1 Clostridia bacterium
CGGGCTGCTGGTCAAATTGATACTTGCCGGGATCCTGGGGAGCCTCCGTATCCGGTTGAGGGGTGTTGTTAAGATCGTTCGTATCGTTATTGAAATCGTTGTTCATGATGATCTCCTTTATGTAGTGGGATATTTTTATTATACACGAAGAGTCTGCAAATTGCAAGAGCTCTTTCGTAATTTCTTTCGTTTTCTGAAAAAATGTAGAACACTTGCAATTTTGGCACTTTCGTGTTATACTGAAGAAAAATGAAAGGAGGGTGCGTATGGCAAAGAAATGGCAGCGCTTTTGGCTTTTTCACGTGGTGCTTTTGGGCGCGGCGGCGTTTTTTTACGGATATGGACGCCTGGTACTCCATCTGTTTCCCGACCAGAATTTTTATCACTGCTTTATACATGACGTGCTGCGGCTGTATTGCCCCTTCTGTGGCTTTACCCGCGCATCGCAGGCTCTTGCTCATTTGGATATCGCCACGGCGCTGCGCCTCAATCCCGCGGTGGTGCTGGCCCTTGTCGCTTACACCGTCCTTGACGTGCGCGCCTTCGTGCTGCTTTGTCGCGGCCACGAGGGACGTCTGACACCCCGCTTCCTGCTGCCCGGCTCGCTGCTGTGGTTTGGCTCTTATACAGTTCTGCTGAACGGTTTGCTGCTGTTCGGCATCGACCCGGTAGGAGATCAGCTTGGCTTTTGGACGGGGCTTGCCCTGTGGCGCAGTATCTGCGGCACACTTTTGCTTGTGGCCGCTATGTACACCTTCCTTTATCTCTTAAACCGCCTTTATCACCGTCAGCGACGGTGTTTGGTAGTTCTGCTCCCGGTGCTTCTCGCAGCGCTCGCTCTTTTTCTCACGGTACTTTATATAGGAACGTAAAAGGGACTGGGTCATTCAGATGTGGCTTGGTCCTTTTTATATTTCCATGGCGCTGGCGCGATATTCCCGAGGGGATTTGCCGGTCAGGCGCTTAAAGATGCGCCGGAAATGGGCGGTGGATTCAAAGCCCGCCCGTTCGCTGATCTCCTCGATGGAGAGGGTGTCGGCGCTGATCATCAGCGCAATGGCGCGTCCCACGCGGCGGTGCTGCAGATATTCTACCGGTGTCATGCCCGTGGCGGCGCGAAAGAGCGGAAAAAAGCGGGACGCGCTGACATTGCAAAGCCCTGCCAGCTGCTCCACGGAAAGCGGCTCGTCGGCATGCTCCTCTATGTAAGCCACAGCTTGCTCCATACGGGGATCCATGCGCTTGTCGTGCAGACCGCAAAGCTGCGGCTCGATCTCCGAAAGCACGTCAAAGAATCGCGCCAGAACCGCCAGCTTTTCAGCAGCGCTGCCGGCGTAATGAGTCAGCATATAGCGGAAATCCGCCTCTCTCGCGGCGAGATTACGGACGGGGACCCGCTGCAGGGCAAAGCGACGACGGGCAGTGAAAATGCCGGGAGAATCGAAAATAAAGTGCATGCTGATATAGGAAATGTGAGGCGCACCCTCCCAGCGAGAAACGTAGCGTGAGCCCATGGGCACAAAAATGATATCGCCGGGTGACAGGAAAATATCGGCTCCGGTGTCGCAGTCACGGAATACGCCCTTACCCTCCAGCACCAGCCCCATGCAGAAATGCGGACGGGGGCAACCGGAGGTGTCAAAGCTGTGTGCACCCTCGTAGGCGTATTGCTCCGCCTTGAAGAACAATAGTTTTGATGCGGATGAAATGTCGACCATATGAGCATATTCCTCCCAAAATGATAGAATCGGTTCGCTTTTTGATAGTATAACACGTTTTTTTCTGCCAGTCAATATGCTACAATAAAAATACCAACAAAAGGAGGTTTTCTTATGAAAGCAGTTGTCATTACCGAGGATAAGAAATTACAATATACAGATGTGCCTGCCCCCGTCCTTGTCGACGGACAGGTGCTGATCCGCGTCAAGGCCGCCGCCGTCAACCGGGCGGATCTGATGCAGGTGGACGGATGCTATCCGCCCCCTCCCGGATGCCCCGATTGGCCCGGTCTTGAGGTGGCGGGCGTCATCGAGGCGCTTTCTCCCACAGCGAAAAAAAGCGGCAAGTGGCACGTGGGCGACGAGGTCTGCGCGTTGCTGGGTGGCGGCGGATACGCCGAGTACGTTGCTGTGGAGGAGGGCATGGTCATGCCCATTCCAAAGGGGCTTTCTATGGTGGAGGCGGCAGCGCTGCCCGAGGCCTTTGCCACCGCGTATCTCAACCTCTTCATCGAGGGCGGCGCCAAGCCCGGCTATAACTTTCTGATGCACGCCGGTGCCAGCGGCCTTGCCAGCGTGGTCATTCCCATGGCCAAGGCCTTTGGGCTGCGCGTCATCACCACGGTGCTGAATGAGCAGGTGGCCGCATCCATCCGGCACCTGAACGCCGACCTTGTGGTGGATACCTCCAAGGAGAATATCGCCGACGTGCTGAAGCGTGAGGCCGAGGCCGGCAGACCCCTCAATCTCGCCATCGACTGCCTTGGCAGCGAGAAGGTGGGCGAGTGCTTCCCCCACGTGGCCTATATGTGCAAGTGGATCATGATCGCCACTCTGGCAGGCGACCTCTCCACCGTGAATATGCGCACCATGTTTATGAAGAATATCCGTCTCATCGGCTCCACGCTTCGCAGCAAGACGCCCGCCTTCAAGGCAGAGCTGCTGGAAAAATTGGTTAAGGATATCTGGCCCAAGGTGGAGAGCGGCGAGGTGCGCCCCACCATTCACGCGGTGATGCCCATTACCGAGGCAAACGAAGCACACGCCCTGCTGCGTGAGGGCAGAAGCGCCGGCAAGGTCGTTATGACGCTGTGATGTCAATGAAAAAGAATTTTTCTGTGGTTGCCATCAAATACGGCCAGACCACCCTTCCTGAGCGGATGGTATTTGCTGATCGACCGGAGAGCGAGGTGCGGATCCCTATTTCGCTGACCCTTTATCTCATTGAGACAGAGGGACGAAAAATCCTGGTGGATGCGGGCTGCGATACCATGCCCCGTTACGTGCTGAAGCATCATATCTCCCCCGCCGAGGCGCTGCGGCGCTACGGCGTGGAGCCCGGTGAGATCACCGATCTCATTCTCACCCATGCCCACCACGACCATGTGGACGCGGCGCATTATTTCACCGGCGCCACCGTGCATATCCAACAGGACGAATACCTGCGGGCGAAGGAGAAGGGGTATCTGCCCGATACGCTGACCGTCCTGCCCTTTGAGGAGGAGCGGGAGCTTTCCGGTGTGCGGGTGGTGCGCTTCGGTGGCCATACCTCCGGCTCGTCTATCGTAACCTTCACCCACGAGGGGAAGGAATATGTCATTTGCGGCGACGAATGCTATCACCGCCGCTGCCTTGACGAACAGCGCCCCACGGGTAATTCCCGGAATCCGGCACGGAGCCGCGCCTTTGTGGAGACCTACGGAACGGATGCGTATACCGTTCTGCTGGCCCACGACGGAGAGATCCTTCCTGACGGGAACGGGGCTTTGAAAATCATTTAATTATAATTGGAGGACTAACGGTATGGAATTTTTGAATAAAACCGTTCTCATTGTCGGCGGCGCATCCGGCATGGGACTCCTTGCAGGCAAGTGCTTCGCAAAAGAAGGCGCCAATATCGTTTTGGCGGATATCAATGCCGAGGGGCTGGACGCCGCCGTTTTAGAGGTGCGTGAGATCACCGAAAACGTCATCGGTCAGGTGACAGACGCCACCAAGTACGACCAAGTGGTAGCCTGTCGCGACAAGGCGGTGGAGACCTTTGGCAGCATCGATGTGCTGATCCCCTGTGCGGGCGGCGCGGAGCGCCGTATTCTCGGTATGCAGGAGAAAAATTTCTTTGAGCAGCCTATTTCCGCCATTGAGTTCAGCATCCATATGAATCTGATGTCCGTGCTCTATTTTGAGCACGCCGTGATGCAGCAGATGGTAAAGCAGCAGGGAGGCGTCATCATCCATATGGGCTCGATCACGGGCGCGGAGGGCAGTGCAGGGAACATCGGCTACGCCACCGCCAAAAGCGCGCTGATGACGGGTATCGTCAAGTCCCTGGCGCAGGCGGGTGCGCCCTACGGCATCCGCGCCTGCTGTATCGCTCCCGGCCCCGTGCTGACCCGCCCCGGCATGGCGGGGATGAAGACGCTGCTGGGCTATGCGGCAGAGCCCCAGGAGATCGTGGATATGATGCTGTTCCTTGCCTCCGAGCGGGGCAGATCCGTGACGGGCACCACGTTCCTCATGGATGGCGGCCGCAACGTTATGAGAAACAAGGAGTGAGCTTTATGAATGCGTTTTTAAGGAAGGAGGCGCCCACACTCACCGCTATGGTGCAGGCGGGCACGCCTGACGACGTGATCGCCCTCATCGGTGAGGCGATCGAAATGGGCGCGGATGCCCTCGGCATCCAGACCTGTCGGCTCAACCCTGCCGATCAGACTATCGAAAATTACAAGCATATCTTTGAAGCCGCCGAAGGCTTGCCTACCTACGTAACGCACTATCGCAGCTACGAGAACCAAGGCAAGACCGACGAGCAGCTGGCTGAGGGCATGCTGAAAATTGCCGATTGCGGCGCGACGCTGGTGGATGTGATGGGTGATCTGTTTGCGCCTCATCCGGACGAGCTGTGCACCGACGAGGAGGCCGTGGAGAAGCAAAAGGCCTTGATCGCCGAGCTTCACGCCCGCGGCGCCGAGGTGTTGATGTCCTCCCATACCCACAAGTACATGTCTGTTGCGCGGATCCTGGAGATCGCCCGCGCCCAGGAGGCGCGGGGCGCCGATATCGTCAAGATCGTGACCATGGCCGACTCCCTCGAGGAGGAGGCAGAGGTGCTGCTGGCAAACGCCGTGCTGAAAAGGGAGTTGAAGGTGCCCTTTTTGCTGCTGTGCGGCGGCGTGTGCCGCACCGTGCGCCGCGTGGGGCCGATGCTTGGCTCCTGTATGTGGCTCTCTGTGCCGCGGCATGACGAGTATGCCACCAAGGTACAGCCGCTGATCTCCGATATTCTTGCGGTGAAAAAAGGCTTTGAGGAGGAAAGGGACAATGTATGATTTTAAGGGCAAGGTCGCCATCGTCACCGGCGCCGGTATCGGCATCGGCAAGGCTGTGCTGATGCAGCTGGCAAGAGACGGGGCTGCCGTCGTTTCCGTGGATCTGAACGGCGAAAACGCCGCGCGGGCGGCCGCTGCCGCCCGCGCCCTCGGCGCTGTGGCGCTTTCCTATGCCGTGGACGTCTCCGATGAGGCGGCGGTTCACCGTATGGTGGCGGACGTGGAGAAAAAGCTTGGCCGGGTGGATATTCTGGTGAACAACGCCGGCCTCTGGCGCTGCGACCAAGGCCCCTTTGCGGAAAGCCAAAGCGCCTTTTGGAAAAAGAAGATCAACGTCAACATCCTCGGCACCATGTATGCTACCCAAGCGGTGCTGAAGGGCATGATCGACCGCAAATACGGCCGCATCGTCAACCTTGCCTCGGTGGCGGGGGTCTACGGCAATAAAAATATGGTGGACTATTCCACCACCAAGGCCGCCATCATCGGCTTTACCAAGGCGCTGGCCAAGGAAATGGGCGAGTTTGGCATCACCGTCAACGCCGTTTCCCCCGGCAGCATCAATTCCGAGGAGGAGTACCGCAACAACACCGAGCTTTCCTTCCTCGGCCGCTCCGGCAGCAGCGACGAGTGCGCCAACGTCATCACCTTCCTTTGCTCCGATGCTGCCTCCTACGTTTCGGGGCAGAATTACCAGGTGGACGGGTGTCGCAAAAAAATGTGAGCTGATGAGGCTGATGCATTCAAATGTCCTGCGTCTTTGGTTGCATTAAGGATTTCAAGTTTTGATTTGTCGGTGACCCTCTCCGTCACGCATTCGCGTTCCACCTCCCCCGAAGGGGGAGGCTATCATTAGGCTCCCCCTTCGGGGGAGCTCCCGTCGAAGACGGGTGAGAGGGTTCGACACCCCAATTTATCATTCAAGCATACGTATACAAAACAAGAGGCTGAGCCACATTTTCGTGACTCAGCCCTCTTTTTTTGAAAAAAGCCTTGACTTTTCGCCCCGCTGGGGCTACAATGGGACTAATATTATATGAAGAGGTATGACATGATAACAAAGCACTATCTTTTTGATTTTGACGGCACCCTGGTGGACTCCATGGGTCACTGGGCAAAGGCCATGCTGCAGATCTTAGACGATCACGGCATCGCCTATGAGGATAATATCATCGAGGTCATCACGCCTCTGGGGCTGCACGGCACGGCGCGCCACTTCATTTCTATGGGCATGGAGGGGACGGTAGAGGAGGTGCTGGAGGAAATGAACAGCCACCTGACCCCCCTTTACTGCAACGTGATCCCCCTGAAGGAGAACGTAATGCATTGCCTTCAGGTCATGAAGGCGCAGGGCATCGGCCTCCACGTGCTGACCGCCAGCCCCCACCGTTGGCTGGATCCTTGCCTGCAGCGCGAGGGCGCCTTCGATATTTTTGATAACGTATGGTCGTGCGAGGATTTCGGCACCGGCAAAACCAACCCCGATATTTACGTGCAGGCCGCCGCACGGATCGGTGTCGGCGTGGAAGACGTGACCTTCCTTGACGATAATATCAACGCTGACAAGGCTGCGCTTCTTTCCGGCATGCGGGTCTATGGCGTCTTTGATCCCACCAGCGCTTCTGCAGAGGCTGAAATGCGCGCCACCTGTCACGGCTACGTGCGCGATTTTGCGGAGCTGGAGGCAGAGATCACCGAGGCGTAAGGTATCGGTTTTTACAAAAAATAATTGAATTTTCCATTTTCATCCCTACCGATCTGTGCTACAATGACCATAACGTTCTGCACAAGAAAAGGAGCTGCTTATGAAATTCTTACTGTTTGCCGATCTGCACTACGCCCCCGGCGTGCTGCCCGTTGATTTTTCCCATCTTGAAATCATGCAAAAGCGTGCCGAGAAGGAAAACTGCGATTTTATCATCCACGCCGGTGACATTACCTTCGATGCGGGCGCCGACCGCGCCTTTATCGAGGCGTACAACAATTTCCACATTCCCTCCTATCACGTGATGGGCAACCACGATACCGACCACAATACCCTGCAGGAAACCCTGGACATCCTCGGTATGCCCCATCACTACTATTACTTTGACTGCAAGGGCTACCGCATCATCGCCCTTGACCCCAACTATTATTATTTTGAGGGGCAATACACCCATTACGAGAACCGCAATTACTATAAGTTTGGCCCTTACCGTGACTGGCTGCCGCCGGAACAGCTGCTGTGGCTGGAGGAGACCATCAAAACCTCTCCTTACCCCTGCTTGCTGATCGCCCACGAGAGCTTTGAGCGTGAGGCCGACGGTGTGAAGAACCAGATGGCGGTGCGCCGCATTATCAACGAGGCCAATCGCCGCAAGCCCGGCAGCGTCTTGATGTGCATGAACGGCCACTATCACCGGGATTTCGTGCGTATCCTCGATAACGTCTGCTATATGGACGTGAACTCCGGCACCTACGAAATGGTACCGAAGAAGCACGAGCTGTACCCGGAGGAGCTGCGTGCCGCTTGCAGCGGCGTGCGTTATGCCGTGCTGTATGATGAGCGTCCCGTGTATGCCATCGTCACGGTGGAGGGCAGTACCATCACCGTGGAGGGCACCGGTGGCGGGCTTTATATGGGCATTACCCGCGAGATGACGGGCAACGACCGCTTTGATCCCGCTGGGCGCGAGACCACGGGCAATATCAATTCCTTCAAGATCACCTTGGGCTGATTTACTATAATTTTTTATATCAAAATTATAAATTTCTTCATTGCCACGTCAATTGCCCGGTGATAGAATATAGAAAAAACAAGGAGAAAGAACCATGAAATTTCTGCTGTTTGCCGACCTGCACGTACACCCCACTTGGCCCATTTCCACCAACAAAGAATTGCATATCATGCAAAAGCGCGCCGAGGAGGAGGGCTGCGATTTCATCATCCACGCCGGAGACCTTTGCTTTGGTGCGGGTCTGATCAAGGATATTGTAGAGGAATACAACAATTTCCACATTCCCTCCTATCACGTGTTGGGCAATCACGATGCCGACCATACCCCCCTCAGTGAGGTGCTGGAGATGTACCGTATGCCCCATAACTATTATTATTTCGATTGCAAGGGCTATCGCATCATCGCCCTTGACCCCAACTATTATTATAGCAACGGGGAATACGTGCATTTCGATCAGCGCAATTATTACAGCCACGGCCCCGAGCGGGACTGGGTGCCCCCGGAGCAGCTGAAATGGCTGGAGGAGACCATCGCCACCGCCCCCGGCCCTTGCCTGCTCATTTCCCACGAGAGCTTTGAGCGCGAGGCTGACGGCGTACAGAACCAGCTGGAGGTGCGCCGCATCATCAACGCAGCCAATAAAAGAAAGCCCGGCAGCGTCTTGATGTGTATGAACGGCCACTACCATCGGGATTATCTGCGTATCTTAGATAACGTCTGCTATATGGACGTGAACTCCGGCACGGGTGAGTACGTGGACGTCAGACACGAGTGCTACGGCAAGGAGCTGCACGAGGCGATCCCTGGATTGAAATGTCTGGTGTGCTACGATCCTCTGCCCGTTTACTGCGTGGTTACGGTGGAGGGAACCACCATTACCATCGACGGTATGGAGGGCGGACTGCTTCAGGGCATCACCCGCGAGATGACCGGCAACAAGCGCTTTGATCCCGCCGCCAGAGAGACCACCGGCGGCATTCAATCCGCAAAGATTACACTTTGGTAAAGGAGTTTTTATGAAATTTTTGCTGTTTTCCGATCTGCACCATTTCCCCGGCGACCTGATGTGCGGTAGCGATAATCAGCTGGATGCGATCCTTGCCCGCGCCGAGGCGGCAGGTGTTGATTTTATCATTCACGCCGGCGATTTCTGTCACGGTGCATCTGTTTCTCCCGAAACTCCTGCCTTTATTGAGAAATATAACAATTTCCATATCCCCACTTATCATGTATTGGGCAATCACGACGCGGATTTTACCCCGCTTGACGAGATGCTGCAGTGCTATCGGATGCCCGCCCCCTACTATTATTTTGACTGCAAGGGTTACCGCTTCATTGCGCTGGATACCAACTGGTTCTGGGATGGCGAGCGGTACGCGCATTGCGAAATGCGCAACTATTTCGGCAAAAAGGAGCAGAAATACTGCCTGCCGCCCGCAGAGATCGAGTGGCTGAAAAAAATCATTGATGAGTCGCCCTATCCTTGCGTCATTCTCAGCCACGACAGCATCGAGCGGGAGGCCGTGGGTGCCTATAACCGGGCGGAGGTGAAGGAGATCATCAACGCAGCCAACCGCAAAAAGCCCCATAGCGTCTTTTTCTGCATCAACGGTCATTATCACCGCGACCACATCCGCATTCTCGATAACATCTGCTATTTTGACGTTTGCTCCGTGGGCTACGATTGGCTGACCGTTCCTCATAACCATTTCCCGGAGGAGCTGTGCCAAAAGTACGAGGATATGCCCCACAGCCTTGTGTGGAACGATCCGCTTTCCTGTATCGTTACGTTGGAGGGCACCACCATCACCATCGAGGGCATGGAGAGCAGTTATTTTATGGGCGTGACCCGTGAAATGACCGATAACCCGCCCTTTGACCCCTCCGGCCGCCCCGCCATCCCTCGCATCCAGTCCGCCAAGATTACCATACTGTAATCGCGGTAACATAAAAAGGCATCACGTGAAAGCGTGATGCCTTTTTGCGGAAAATGATAAGTCAGCTGCTCTTGCGGTTCAGTATTGATGATACCAGACAAATCATGAACGCCGACAGATTTGAAATCTGTCGGCGTTTGATGTTAATAAATTGGAATTTGTTAATCTTCTAAACGGTTTTTACGGTGTACCACCGTATTTGTTCCGAGGGCGATATACAACACAACGATAGCACCACCACAGATGAAATGAATAATGGCAAAGCCCCCGTTTAATACGTCGCAAAGAATGAAAATGAATGGGATATAGGAAATCACTCCCGCAATAGAACATCCTGTAAGTAAACGATGTATCCACTTTGTAAAGGGCGTGCCGGAAAAATTCCTTTTAATTTCATGCGCGAAATGCCGAGTTATCTCACTCATAAGTGCCAGCAAAGACAAATAGAGTGTGCCCGCAATCATTAAGATTCCAGCAAGATAGGCGGCAAAAAGATTGAACCACCAGTCCCCTTCGCACAATGTTATAACTATCGCAGAGCATATCATTGTTATGGGCCCCAATATAGCAAAAATAGTTGTTATAAGGCGAAAAATTTTATGTGCTTTCAACATTTTGAAATTAGCGTCCAGATTACCCATCAATCATACGCCTCCTTCGTAAAATTCCTGTTCGTTTTTTGCCAATTTCGCCTTTGTATTACAGGGGTGCGAGCAGCGACAACTGCGCGCAAAGCTGTTCCCACCGAGGTTACGCTCATCCAAAGGCTCTCCCTTTGGGAGAGCTCCCGCGGTAGCGGGTGAGAGGGCGTTTTACGACAAGTTTTCAATTCTCTCAATGATCACTCTGTCAATCATTCGGCAAACGCCATCAAAATTTTCATCTATGTCTTTATTGGAAAAGCGCAAAACATAAATCCCGTATCTTTCAAAAATTTCGGTTCTTGCCGCGTCGTGTGTTTTGCCTTGGTTTGTATAGCGCTGTGAACCGTCAAGCTCTATCACAAGACGAGCACTGTGGCAATAAAAATCCGCGATAAAACGATCTATAATGCGTTGCTTGTATATTTTTACCGGATAATCTCGCAAAAAATCATACCATAAATGCTTTTCTTGCCGAGTCATATTACGGCGTAAAATTTTTGCGACATTTAACAACTCATTATTTTTCTTTAACGGTACTTGCTCCATTTTACCCTCTCCGTCGGCTACGCCGCCACCTCTCCCGGAGGGCGAGGCTTTCCTTTATTTCCATTATAGCACAAATCGGCAGAGAAAGCAAGAGTTATATTCCGACTGTGTCGGAGTGTTCCCAAGGTTCTGCAC
>JAFTQT010000073.1 GCA_017462615.1 Clostridia bacterium
CATGAGGAAGGTCATATTCCGCGCCAGGGTGCGCATGGTCTGCAGCCCCTCCGCGTCCTCGGCGGCCTCGCCGGGGGCGTTGCCGTGGAGGTTGTTCCAATACTGACTGGAGGCCACGGGCATACCGCTGATGGTGAAATATTTATTCAGCTGGTCAAAGGCAGCGGTGGTGCCGCCGCGCCGCGCCACGGCCACCGACGCGCCCACCTTCATGGTCTTGTCAAAATGGGTGCTGTAAAAGAGGCGATCAAGACACGCGGTAAGGGTGCTGTTGGCCGAGGCGTAATACACGGGGCTTGCCACCACCAGGCCATCTGCCTCCTCCAGCTTCGCGGCAATGTCGTTGACGATATCACCAAGCACGCACTTGCCGGTGCTGCGGCAGCCCTTGCAGGCCATGCAGCCCCGCACAGGGAGAGCTCCCACCTGCACGGTCTCCACCTCCACGCCCTCGGCGCGGAAGATCTTTTCCATTTCACAGAGCGCCAGAGCGGTGTTGCCATTCTTGCGCGGGCTGCCGTTGAGCATTAAAACCTTCATATACTTCTCCTTTTCGTATGTTTCGTGTGTATCCGCCACGCCGCCGGGCGGGCGCAAGCGTTGGATCACAAATTGGGGGTTATCGGGGGTGTTTGGATTCGCAATAGCAACCGGAAAACGCTCAAACCTGTAGGGACCGGCGTCCTCGACGGTCCAAGCTTGTGTGGCACCCGGAGCACATCGCCCCCATGCTGCCTGTGGGCGATCGTAGCCGCAAATCAATTACCGCTTTTTCGTGCGGTTTGGACCGTCCGGGAGGCCGGTCCCTACAGGGTGTGGAGGCAGCCGCATCGCTACATCAAACGCTCCGATAAATCAAAATTCCCACGCGAATTTGCAACGCGCCGACGCTTTAAGCCAGCAGCACGTCGAAGACCAGCATCAGGCAAAAGCCGAAGAGCAGCGCGTAGGTTGCGCCCCGCTGACTGCCGTGGGCATGGGTCTCGGGAATCATCTCGTCGCTGATGACGTAGAGCATCGTGCCCCCGGCAAAGGCCAGCGCGAAGGGCAAAATGGCCGTGGAGACCGTCACCGCAAAATAGCCGATCAGCGTGCCCAGCACCTCCACCAGCCCCGTCAGCAGCGCGAGGAAAAAGGTTTTGCCGGGCTTCACGCCGGCGGCAAGCATAGGGCCGATGATGACCATACCCTCCGGCACGTTTTGCAGGGCGATGCCACCTGCGATCAGCAGCGCCTCCGCCGTGTTGCCCGAGCCAAAGCCCACGCCGGCGGCAATGCCCTCCGGCAGATTGTGAATGCCAATGGCCAGCACGAAAAGCATGACCTTGCCAAGCTTGTCGCTTGAGGGATGCGCCTCGCCGTCGCCCCCCGCCAGCTTGTGCAGGTGCGGCACCAAGCGGTCCAGCAGATTCAGACACAGGGCACCGGCAAAAATGCCCGCCACCGCGTGCACAAGGCCGTATTCGCCGCCGTATTCCACCGCAGGCAGGATCAGTCCCAGCACGGCCGCCGCCAGCATCACGCCAGCGGCAAAGGCCAGCACGATATCGCTGAATTTGTGAGAAATTTTCTTAAAAAGGAAGCCGATGCCGGCTCCCAACACCGTTGCACCGCCCACACCCAGCGCGGTGAGTAAAACCATATCCATGGGAAAGCTCCTTTCAGCCGTTCGGTAGCAAAATTACATATTGCAACACAAAAAGTGCTACTCCTTCATCAAATCTCTGGGGGACAACCCAATTTTCGCTAATATATCCTCGCACACAGCATAAAACCTTTTTTGTATATCTACATTGGTATATCGCAGTACCTGAATGCCCAAACGTGCAAAATCGGCATCCCGTTCCCGATCCGCCTGTTTATTTTCAGGCAAGCCATGCTGACTACCATCGATCTCTATTACAATTCGCTTGCTTGCAATAAAGAAATCCGCAATGTAATTGCCAATATTTTTCTGTCTGTTTACCGTAATGGGTAGTTTTTTTAAAAAATCATACCACAAATGCCGCTCTTCCGGAGTCATATTCTTTCGCAGGGTCTGCGCGTTGGAAACGAGTTTTTTGTCATATCGATAAATCATAATTTATATGTTTTCCGTCCTCCTCATCCGCCTCACGTTCGTTCGGCACCTTCCCCGCTGGGGAAGGCCTGGGTTTGTGCAGGTTTGTCACATCCGTGCCTCGCTCTGACGGCGCACGTTGTGTGTTGGCCTCTCCTGCGGCGGTATATCCTCTCACCATAGGCGAGCGTGCATGCCTTCCCCAGCGGGGTATGCTCTCGCCTTGCGGCGAGCGTTAGTCTTCTCCAGCGGAGTATGCCCTCGCCTTGCGGCGAGTGCGCATGGATGAGGAGAGCCGGTTAGTGCAGCACCAAAGGTGATCTCCTCATCCGCCTCACGTTCGTTC
>JAFTQT010000074.1 GCA_017462615.1 Clostridia bacterium
CAAAAGCCGGTAAAGGCGCAGGCCAAAAGCCCCACCACCGGCACGCCGGAAAGCGCCGCGACGGGATAGCAAACGGCAGCGCCCAAGGAGCCCAAAAACAGGATCTTTTCAATATTTTGGCCATACTTGGCGTAAAGCGTGCGTCCCAATCCCAGCGTCATGGCGAAAAGCGCGGCGCCGAAGATGTCGCCCCAGATCTTGGGGATGGCCACCGCCGTTTCCAAATAGCCGGAGCACCATTGTGCCATGGTACATTCTGCGGCACCGCCGAGAAAAATGGCCACTACCGAGAGCCAAAGCGCCTTTTCCTTCAAAAAGGCCATGACTCCGGAGACCCGCTCCGGCGTTTCCATGGGCGGAAAGCGCGTGCCTGCAAAGAGAGCGACCGCCGTCAACGGGATCAGCGCGGAAAGCAGCACCAGCAGCTGCCAGTAGGTACCGTCAAGGAAAAACAGGAACAGGGTACCCAGCACGATCACCGCCACCGCGCCCCAGGCATAGACTGCGTGGAGCTTGCTCATCTCCCGTTCCGGATTTTCGGCGGGAATGGCCGCGATCACAGGGCTGATGAGCACCTCCGCAAAGCCGCTGGAGGCAGAAAAAACGATGGTGCCCAACACCAGGCCCACGTACACCGCCGAGGGGAATAAAATCGGAGCGGCAGCAAAGAGCAAAAGACCAATTGCCCCCAAAACGGGGGTGAATTTCACCGCTTTCGGGATATTGAACTTATGTGAAAAGAAGGAGAAGATCAGATCCACCGTCAGCTGCGTGCAAAAGTTTGTCAGCACCAAAAGCCCCAGAAGGGAGTAGGAAATGCCGTATAGCTCACGGAAGGTGATGAACAGGATCGGGGGGAGATTGCCCACCACCGCCATGGTGCAGTTGGTGGCGTAGCAGGCGTAACGAAGTCGGGTATTGTTGCTCATTTTTTCCTCACACACCCACACATTCACCGTCGCGGGTATAACAATTGATGAATTTCACCAGGGCGTTATCCTCCACCCTCAAGGACGCGGGCGCGCTGTGGAAAACGCAATCGGTAAACATGGTGAGCTTGCCACCCGTTATGCTGACATCCAGATTTCTACCCACGTTGAAGCTGTTAAAGAGTATGCCAACCGAATTTTCTACTACGATCTTGCCAAAAAACAACTGACATCCGGTAAATACGTAGCCGTGCTGGCAGCCAAGCACCTGAATGGCGATGCCCTCGTTGTTGCCGTTGTGGTTGAAGGTGCAGCCCACCGCAGAACCGTGGGAGTTGTTGGGCGACTGATTTTCGCTGTTGTCCATCAAAAAGCCGGTCTCGTTATCGTTAAAACCGCAATTGGTGAACACGTTGTTGCCGCCATTGTTGATGCAGCCGTAAAGATTGTTGTCAGAGAGCACGTTGGTAAATTCGTGATACTCGCTGAAATGGGAAATATTGATGCCCGCACCGCAGTTCAGCATATGACAATTTGTGACAGTCAGCGAAGTATAGATCAGATAACCCGTATCTACGCAGGTGAGGCCGCCGCCGGAAAAGTAGCGCGCAAGGCACCCGGAAACAATGGAGTTGCGCGGGCCGCTGTTCTTCCAGTTCTTGGTGGTAGCCGTGCCCATGAAGTACAGGCCGTGGCGACTGCCCACCGCCGTGGGCGTGGGAATATCTTCGTAAGCGCCGTAAAGCGCCATATCCTTCACCGTACAGAAGGAACCGATCTGCACGGCAAAGCCCTCCTCCAGGGCAGGGTCAAGATAAAGCCTGGTGGCCGTGCCAAGGCCCATCAGCGTGGTGTGATCGGGCATTTTCACGCCGCTGACGGTGAACTCGCCCGCACCCAACACGCAAGCGCCGTGGGTTCTCAGCATCTCCTCGATCTCTGCCGTTCTGTCGGTGTGGTCTCCCGTACTCTCCAGCAGATACCGGGAAGCAAAAAATTCCATATTTTCCATACCGTTTGCCTCCTTTTGATCAATTTCCATTTTTGAACAGGGGCGAAAGTGTCCCGTAGATCTTCTCAAATATACGGTAGCCCTTTTCGTAGACCGCTGTCGCTTCAGGGTGGGGCGTATAGATCTTGGCGATCTGTACACGGCGAGCGGCATCCTCGATATCGTCACAGAGCCCAAGACCCACCAGGGCGCAATAGGCCGTACCCAAAGCTCCCGCGTGGCGAGTTGCGGCGGGAACCTCTATGGTCACGTTTAGCACATCGGCCAGCATCTGCATCCAAAGCGCACTGCAGGCACCGCCGCCTATGGCGCGTACCCGCTCGGGCAAGGGTTGCTCCGTGACTTTTCTGCGGTGCTCCGCACCCATGCGGAGCTGATAGCAAACGCCCTCCATCACCGCGCGGGTCATGTGCCGACGGTCGTGTGCCGCACCGAGACCGAGGAAGTTGCCCCTGGCATCGCTGCCAAAGAGAGGCGGGCGCTCGCCGTAAAACCACGGCGTTGCAAAGACGCCCTCAGAGCCTGCGGGAATCTCCTCCAATTGCTTGTCCACAAAGGCGAACACCCCGTCACCCATTTGCTTTTTCTCTTCGGCATAGAAGCGATCCACAGCCCAGTTGAAGGAGAGGCCGATGGCCTGTGAGCCGATGATTCGTACACACCGTTTTTCGTCGAAGGGGGAAACGAAGGGCGTTTGGTGTTGGTTGGAAAGGGTGTAGCCGATCCAGCCG